>JAHRVR010000122.1 GCA_019090585.1 Sphingomonadaceae bacterium | reverse complement strand
GCAAACCCTCAGAACTCGCGGCGTTGAGGGATTTTGTAGTGCCAATCGGGAAGCGTTGGGGGTAGAGCGCGCCGGGATTGCGGAAGTGCATGTTGTCCACCGCATTGCGCTGAGCAAAAGAGTTGCGATCCCGCATTTCGGCCAGGACCACACCTTTTTCGCGCGCGACGGCAGCCGGTGAGAAGGTCAGCTCGCTGACAGTTTCGCGCATGAGCATGAGAGCCAGATCCAGCAGCGCATGGTCATTGCGCGGCAGGTCAAGCATGTATTGGGTATGTTCAAAGCCGGTGGAGGCATTGGTATCGGCACCAAAGGCCAGCCCTTCGCGTTCGAGCAGCCGGATCATCTCACCTTCGGGCACATTGGTGCTGCCGTTGAAGGCCATATGTTCGACAAAATGAGCAAAGCCGAGCTCCGACTCGTTTTCATCCAGCGATCCTGTCTGCACTTCCATGCGGACGATTGCAGTCTCGTCGGGCGTATCGTTGCTGCGAATGACATAGCGCATGCCGTTGGGCAGCAGGCCGAAACGGTATCCCGGATCGACCGGGATGTCGCTTTCCTCAAAAGACCATGCAGGATCGCTGGCGAGGACGACATCGCTTGGCGATGCGATGGCTGCCGGGCTGGGCTGCGATACACATGCCGCCAGCAGCGGCAGGATCATCGCAAGGGCTGCTTGTCTGGGGGACAATCTATTTCCCCCTGAGTTTCCTGTGTTTTGAGAGATCGAACACTTCGCTGGGGCCGTTATCGTCCTGGAGCAGGCCCAGCCGCCGGGCGACTTCCTGATAGGCCTCTTCTTCACCGCCAAGGTCACGGCGGAAACGATCCTTGTCCAGCTTTTCGCCCGTCGTCATGTCCCACAGGCGGCAGCTATCCGGGCTGATCTCGTCGGCCAGGATCACGCGGCTGAAATCGCCATCCCAGATGCGGCCAAACTCCAGCTTGAAATCGACCAGGCGGATGTTGATCGCCGCGAACATGCCGGACAGGAAATCGTTCACGCGGATCGCCATTGAGGAAATGTCCTGCATTTCCTCATTCGAGGCCCAACCAAAGCAGGCGATGTGCTCTTCGGCAATCAGGGGATCGCCCAGCGCATCATCCTTGTAGCAATATTCGATCAGCGTGTGGGGCAGGGCTTCCCCTTCGGGAATGCCAAGGCGCTTGGAAATCGATCCCGCTGCCACGTTGCGAACCACCACTTCGATCGGCACGATCTCAACTTGCCGCACAAGCTGTTCGCGCATGTTGATCCGGCGAATGAAGTGGTTCGGCACGCCAATATGGTTGAGGCGCGTGAACACATATTCGCTGATGCGGTTGTTGATGACGCCCTTGCCCTGAATCTTGCCCTTTTTCTGCGCATTGAACGCAGTGGCATCGTCCTTGAAATACTGGACGATCGTACCCGGCTCCGGGCCTTCGTAGAGAATCTTGGCCTTGCCTTCGTATATCTGGCGGCGACGGGACATCAGGAAATCCTTGGTGCGAAAAGACTAAGCCCCGGCAATGGCAATCCGCATGAGGTGACTGCACAGCCGGGGCTGGGAAGACTATATAATCCATGACTATACAAAATCAAATACGCGCATTGGGGCGGTGCGAAGTCACATGCCCATGAAATTCTGTATGCGCGGGTTTTTATCCTGTGGCCGGAACGATAAAAGCCATGGCTTGCGGCGGTCCTGAGAAAGGTGGGCGCGAGCGTGAAGGCGATGGTGCGGCAGTGCTGGTCCCGCAGCGCTGATCAGAGCGTGCGGAACTTTTGCGCCAGAGCCTGCGCCGCGAGAGTGACCTGGCGCCAGGTTTCCTCAAACCCCGAAGCATCGCCGAAGTAGGGATCGGCGACAGACTGGCCTTCCATTCTTTCAACATGATCGAGCAGGAGCGAGAGGTGCGCGGCCGCGTCTGCCGGCGCGATGGCGTGCAGATCCTCCAGATTGCTCTGGTCCAGTGCAAGGATGTGGGTGAACTCATGGAAATCCCGAGAATTGATCTGCCGCGCCCGATAGCTGGAGATGTCGAGGCCATGGCGCAGCGTTTCAGCCTGCGCGCGCGGGTCTGGTGGCTTGCCGACATGCCAGTCGCCGGTTCCGGCAGAATCGACGGATAATTCCAGTCCGCAGCGGGCTGCCTCGTGCCGGAATGCGGCTTCGGCCATGGGCGAGCGGCATATATTGCCAAGGCATACGAACAAGATGGCGGGGCGCGGCATGGCCCGGTGGATAGGCTGGGGTGTGGCCCGTGTCATCAGCCTTGGCTTTGTGACCCAACCGGGTTTCGAATAAGTCTCTTGCTGTCGCCATGTCTTGTTGGCCGCGACCAGCAAGAACGCTCTATTTGTAGAGACTGGCGGCAAGTTGCTGTATGGCAGCCATTCTCTTTGCTGGAGACGTCCTGAAGAATGAGCGGCCGATATGCTCATCAGCCCGTATCGGGCCTGAAGACCAGACTGGCTGCCGCAATGCTGGCACTGGTTATTGTTGCCGCGCCTGTTGTGATGGTTGCCGGGGACGGCTCGGGGCTGCGCGCGAAGGCTTCCAGGATCTTGGGTGATGTGTCGGCCGTGATTGGTTCCTTGCCGTACCGGCTGGGGCTGGGCGGTTCCGATCTGCGCACTGATGACCGGTCAGCGGGTGGAGACCGGAAGAAGAGCGAATCTTACCCTTCTCGCTTTGATTTTCTCGCGGATCGGATGTCTGACCCCGCACTCATTTCCGGCGATGTTGACTATGGAGCGGGCGCACACCGCGTTGAAGTTGAGAAAGCGCTTGCCGAAGGTGATCGGGAGGGGGGCGATGCAGACGGCCGGCCGCAGGATGATGCGCGCAGCTTTTCCGAGATATTCAGTGCTTTTGCCATGCCGGGCACGAAGCCGAGTGGCTCTTTGGACGCACCGATGGATCCATCTGCGGATCCATCGACGCGCCGCACGCCGGACGGCATGCTGGCGGTGGATTACAATCTCGGCCAGCCGGGTCTCCCCGCCGGTGTGATCGAAATTATGAAATTGTTGCATGTCGATGGCGTGGACAAGGGCAAGGTCACGCTGCGCATAGTCAACGACACGACCATTCTGGTGAATTCACGGCAACTGGCCGAAGCCATGAATAATCAGCGAATCAGGAAAAGCCTTTCCGCGATCGCGTCCCCTTATGGCGATAACAGCTATCTGGACTTTGACGCGCTACGCGCCGCAGGGTTTGATGTTCGATATGACCCGATCCGGGACGCCGTTATTCTAGCCTCATCAAAACCTTAAGATCCGAACGCTCTGAAAAGAAGCGGCGAACGGCGAAAATTGGTCAATCTGACGGCAGACTGCCGTTCGAGCCGCCAGTCTGATGGCCGTATTTTGGTTTTCAGGAATGGTTAAGGTCCTTGAAACTATTCCGTTTCTGGTGTTTTCTTTGGGTTATAGAGATTTGTGGCCGGGTACCCCTGTCGGGACATTTCCAAGGTATCCACAAGTTTTCCACAAATACTCAAAGGTTTGCGCGATGTTGAGCGCAATTGACCAATCGAACCGACTCGGTTTGAGAACTTGGTGCTCAGCGTGCGCAGTAGGTCGATCCTGATCGTTTTCAGAGGGGTCGAGGCAAAGGCTTGAGTTATGGACTACGAACGCCCCGTTGATCGAGATAGCGATACCGAGAACTCCAATCTCGGGCTGGAAATCGCAAGTGGTGCAGCTGCGACAGGCCGTGCCGGTGCAATTCCGCTGCTTCCCGATGCCGATAATATCGTGGCGCTGCCCGAAGGTGCGACGCTTGACGACGTTGCCGTTCGCGGGCGCGATCTTGTCATCGAAGTAGAAGGCAAGACTTATATCATCCCAGATGGCGCCATATTTGTGCCGGTTCTGGTTGTCGATGGTGTGGCTGTTCCGCCGCTCAACCTTGCTGCCTATCTCAATGAAAGCCAGCCGCAGCCCGCTGCTGGTAATCCGCAGAGTTCCGGCGGGAATTTCTTTGATCCAGCCGCTCCGATCCAGCCTGCATATGGCTTGGGCAATCTGCTTCCATATACTGAGCTTGCGTTCCCCGAGAGCGAGGACGAGGAAGTTTTTTCGGCGATCAACAATGAGCCGGAAATTACTTTTGTTCCGCGGGTTGGCGAAATTGCCTCCGGTACCCGCGTGGAGGAGGCCGGTCTTGCTTCCAGCACAGTCATCCGCGATTCTGAATCTCCTGGTTCGCAGGATGAAAGCGACGTGGAGATCACGGCTAACACGATCGATTTCACCTCGCTTGATGGTGTCGAAACGGTCACGATCAATGGCGTTGTCATCGATCCCAACGGGTTGCCGCAGGTCGTGTCGTCTGATGAAGTGGGCACGCTGATCATCACTGGTTATACCTTCGATGATGCCACCAAGACCGGATCGATCACTTACGAGTATACGCTCAACGACAATACGCTTGATCCCGGCGGTTCGGAGGTTTCATTTCCCATCGTTGTGACCGACCCCGATGGTGACGTTGCCGAGGATGTTCTGGCGATTGAGATCGTCGATGACATTCCAACCGCCGTTGAAGATTTCGATTCTGTCGGCGAAGGCGGAACGGCCACCGGGAATGTCCTGCCCAATGATGAGTTTGGTGCTGACGGTCCTGCAACGACTGCGCCTGAGGGCGGTGTAATCGGCGTCCGTGCTGCTGATGGCGATACGGAAACTCCCGTCGAAACTGGCACAGGCACCGAAATACGCGGTCTTTACGGTACGTTGGTGCTCAACGCTGACGGCAGTTACACATACAAGTCTGACGCGAACATTATCGATACCGATGTGGTCGACGTATTTGTCTATACGATCGAAGATGGCGATGAGGGTGAGGGGGACATTTCGACCACCACGCTCACTATCGATATTTCCGCGATCACGCTGCTCCAGCATGATGTTGGCGTTATTGTTGATGAGGCGGCGCTGGATCTCAATCAGGATGGCGCCGATCTTGCGCCCGGAGACACAACCGGGCGGACACCGGGCAGCACCGATGAAACTGTTGGTGGCACCGTGGTGATCGCAGGTGCGGCTGCATTTGAGATTGTTGGCTCCAGTGAAGGAACTTATGGCTTAATTTCAATAGATAATGATGGGAACTTTATCTATACTCTGACGTCCCGTTTCGACAATCTGCCGCATGCGGATGACGGGACGGAAACCCAGCCAGCTGGCGATGTCTTCACTTATCTGGCGACGGACGCGAACGGCAACACTGTCGAAGGCACCATCACAGTCGATATTATTGACGACATCCCGGTCGCCACTGCCGATGTCGATACCGTCAGCGAAGGCGGCACTGCTGTAGGCAATGTCCTGCCCAACGACGCGTTCGGTGCTGACGGCCCGGCAACGACTGCGCCTTTGGGCGGCGTTATCGGCGTGCGAAAGGCTGATGGCGATACGACAACTGATGTCACGACCGGGACCGGGACCGAAATCTTCGGCGATTACGGCACGCTGATCCTCAATGCCGATGGCAGTTATACTTACGTCACGGCGCCGGGCACCATTACCGAAGATGTAGTGGAAATCTTTGTCTACACGATCGAGGATGATGACGGAGACCGTTCGACCACGACACTGACGATTACGGTCGACGATGTTACGCTCATTGCCGATGACGAGAACGTGACCGTGTACGAGCCGTCGCTGGATCTCTTCCAGACCGGCGACGATCTGGCACCCGGTATCGTGACGGGATCGGCCCCGGGAAATACACTGGAAACGGTTTCGGGTGCGCTCGACGTGCCCGGTGCAACAAGTTTTGCAATCGTCGGGACTGCGACAGGCACTTACGGTCTTATCCAGATCAATGCCGATGGCAGCTACACGTACACGCTGACCACTCCTGTCGACAATCTGCCGCATGCCAATGACGGCCACGAGACAGCGCCGGCGCAAGACGTCTTCACTTATGAAGCGAGCGACGACAATGGCAATGTGATCGAGGGCACGATCACAGTCGATATCGTCGACGATGTTCCGATTGCCCGTGCGGATTTCAACAGTGTCGATGAGTTGGGCACTGTCCTGGGCAATGTCCTGCCCAACGATGCGTTCGGCGCGGATGGCCCCGATGTGACTTCGCCTGCGGGCGGTGTTGTTGGCGTGCGCGCCGCTGGCGGCGATACGACTACGCCCGTAACAACCGGAACGGGCGGAGTGATTGTCGGGCTCTACGGCACACTCACGCTGGATGCCGATGGCAGCTATTCCTACCAGGCTGGCAGCGTGACCGCGGATGTGCAGGACGTATTTGTCTATTCTATCCGTGATTCCGATGGCGATTTGTCAACGACCACGCTGACCATTCTGGTTGGGGATACTTTCGTGCCTCCACCGGACAATCCGGCGGTGATCACGGGATTGGTGCCCGAGCTGCAAGGCGGGGATGCGATAGTTGACGAAGATGATCTGGTGATCCCTGAGGGATCAGATCAGTCTCAATCGACGACCGTGACGGGCAGTTTCTTCATTTCCGCACCGGACGGTGTCGATGATGTTGTTGTCGACGGGATCAACGTATTCATCAACGGTGTCTTTCAGGCCAATGCCACGGGCACGACGTCTGAGCTTGGCAATACGATCGAGTTTACCGGTTACAACGCGGGCACTGGCGAGATCACTTACGAGTACACGCTGGATGACAACGAAGCGCACTCGAATGCAAATGGCCAGAACTCGCTATTTGATCACCTCGCAGTCAGTCTGACTGACATCGATGGCGATTCGGACGCAGATACGCTTGTCGTTCAGGTTGTCGACGACGTGCCAACCGCCAACGATGACGGGATCTTTAACGTAGAGGCAGGCGTTGCCTATCAGATCAACTCTGCGTTTGTTAACGACGTGTTTGGCGCGGACGGAGTGGATACGACTAACGCTATACCCAGCTCGGTCGTCGTCGCCAGCGGTCCCAGTCAGGGCACGGCGGTCTACAATGACGATGGCACTTTCACTTACACGGCAAATCAGAACGCGGTGGGCGCAGACAGCTTCACTTATACGATTACCGATGGCGACGGCGATCCATCGACCGCGACAATAACTGTAAATATTGGCGAAGATTCAACGCCTTCGGGCGGAACGGCTTATGCGCTCGTCGACGATGATGGGCTCCCTGGCGGGAATCCAAACTCGACTGTGAATGACCTCGACACGAATGAAGGCCAGGATCAGTCATCGGGGACGGTGGATGACGATGCCGATGGTCTTGCTTCGAGCGAGAAGACGTTCTCTGGCGCACTGAATTTCTCGCCGGGCAGCGATACGCCGGTGACGGTGAGTTTCCATTCCGACATGCTGACCGCCACTCCAACTGTGGGTCAGGAGACGGTCTCCTTTGCACTGTCTGGCGGGGGCACGATACTGACCGCGACAGGACCACGCGGGGACTTATTCAAAGTGACGCTGACCGATACGGCAGCCGGCACTTATACGGTCGAGTTGCTCGATAATGTTCTGCATGCAACGCGTGACGGAGAATCGGACGACGATACCGAGAACCTGACCGTCAATGATGCAGTTGCGACGATCAAGTTTAACGTCGTTGACTTCGATAGCTCTCCGTCGGCTTCAGATGTGTTGCTTCAGATCACGTTCGATGACGATGCGCCGTCTTCTTTCGTTGTCGAAGCTGCCGAACTTGAAAATTCGGTGGACGGCACGGTGATGGGCAGTCTCGATGTCGCGCCCGGGGATGGCAACATCCTCAACAATATCGGTGCCGACGGAGGCTCCGTCATTTTCGATCCAAGCCTTGAAGGAGCCAGCAGTGGCCTCACCTCGGGCTTCCAGCCAATCATTTATGACGTGTC
The DNA here is from genome assembly GCA_019090585.1 of Sphingomonadaceae bacterium. Taxonomy (GTDB): domain Bacteria; phylum Pseudomonadota; class Alphaproteobacteria; order Sphingomonadales; family Sphingomonadaceae; genus Novosphingobium. The sequence continues at coordinate 24,184 of JAHRVR010000122.1, read as the reverse complement.
CGCGAGTGGGCAGATTTTGTATGGCAAAGTCGGCGCGAATACGGTTTTCACAATTACGCTCGACCAGGCGAATTCGAACTACACCATCGACATGGATGACACCTTCGGCACGGTCGATAGCAACGTCCAGATCGACTATGACCCTGGGGCCTTTGATCTTGTCGGCGGCAATGGAGCCTGGTTCGGAATCGTTCCGACCGGGCAGGGTGACGGCGGCGGTGATGCTCCTGTCAACGATAACAGCCAGGACGTGCTGATCACGCCGCTATCAGCCGATACAATCAATACCAGCAATATCCTGGGCGGTGTGGGGGGCGGTCAAAGTGTTGATCCTGGCGAGGGGTTCCGTCTCGATTATGTTGTCGATCTTACGGGAAGCCCGCCGAACTCCAACTACGTGATCGGCGGAACCAACGGCCATTCTTTCGACGAACATTGGACGACCAACGGGGCAACAATCAGCTTCCGCCAATCGACGTCTGGTACGACCATGCGCTTCGAAGCTTTCGATGACGAAGGGGCTGACGATGCCAACAACGTCGTCGGAGACGGTGATCAAGAGGCGATCACCAATATCGTCATTTTCTACAATAATGACGAGAGCACGCTTTTGACGCCCACGGGATTATCTCAAAACGTGTCTGTCGGCGGCGAGACTTTCGGTTATCAGCTTGATGGCCTGAGCGTCCTGGTCACCAATGTTACAGGCGCCAACGGCAACAGCAATCAACAGCTGACGACGACAATCGCGATCTACACCGCGGACGGATACACGACGCTTGAAGCCACGAATGAAGACCCGCTAGACGGCGGTAATTCTATCAAGTTCGGTGGCTTTGGTGCTGCTGTCGAAACCGAAAGCCCGGTCGAGTTCTCCGTTCCCCTCCTGATTATGGACGAAGACGGTGACAAGACTGCGACCAGCGATCTGGATATCACCCTTAATCCGGTGGTGGTGAATCCCGTCGTTCTCGATCTCGATGGTGACGGCGTTGAATTCCTTTCGCAGGATGCAGGTGTAACCTTCGATTATGGGACAGGTCTGGTCGCGACGGCCTGGGCCGGTGCAGATGACGGGCTGTTGGCGCGTCAGACGGCGCAGGGTCTGGACATTGTCTTTTCCGACGACGCGCCCGGCGCTGCGACTGACCTCGAAGGCGTGCGCGAAGCCTACGACGGCAATGACGATGGCGTTCTGACCTCTGCCGATGCGGCATGGGGCGACTTTGGCGTCTGGCAGGATGCGGATAGCGATGGCGTTACTGATGCAGGCGAGTTCCGCTCGCTGGATGATCTTGGCATCGTCTCGATTGAGCTGACCTCGGATGGCGAGGGCTACAGTGCTGCGGATGGCGATGTGACCGTCCATGGAGAGGCTGCCTTTACAACGGCTGGCGGCGCCACTGGCGTTCTGGCCGATGCCAGCTTTGCAGTCGGCGCGCAGAAGATCGAGACACGCAGCCTTGAAATTACCAATGCTGCGATCGCAGCGGGCGTGATGGCGAGCGCGCTGCTGGTCGAGGCACCTGATGCGGAGGCAAAGGGAACGGTTACAACTGACAGTTCGCCCCGGGACGTGCCCATGGCGGCGCTGTCCGAAACCGTCGCCAGTGATGGTGGCGAAGAGGCGGGTATCAGTTCGCAGATATATCTCGGCGATGCCACCGGCGAACTCGCTGGCGATGGCGGAAGCTCTTCCTCGGAAGTTTCCGATGGCGAAATGTCGGATGCTGGATTGGCTGATCTTATCGATCATTATTCCGGCGGCTCCGGAGACGAATCGCCTTCGGAAAGCCATGTGGAGGCATCGAGCGACCTTGTTTCCGGCGGCAACTCGGATGGCGGCGAAGTCATGCAGAGCCTGCTGTTGCTCTCACAGGTAACGCCGGTCGAAGACGCCTCCGGCGATCTCGACTATCTTGGTGAAGCAATCGTCGAGGCTGAGGGGGAGAACTTCGTTGATCACTTGATCGACGAACTTGGCAGCGGGGAGGCCGATTCAACGGAAGGCAGTATTGATGGGTTGCAGTTACTGCTTGCAACTGACGTCGATAGCGTGCCTGCTGTTGGCCAGGGAGCATTTGAATTCAATGATATGGCCGAGGAGTTAAGTGCGGCTGCGGCCGCTGCCTAGGATGCATCGAGACTGCAATAAGGGGACTGAAAATGCGATCTAACCGTTCAGGCATGGCCCTGGGCGCTGCCGTGATAGCTCTGGCGTTGCCCGGTGTGGCAGCGGCGCAGACAACGGCGGATGACCTTATGGCCATGGGCATAGCCTCGCTGCGTGGGGAAGTTCAGCAGCGCTATGATGCGGCACTTGCCCTGACTCAGGATGCAGGCGTCGTATCGGCGGATACTTCCCAGTATATGTGGGCCAGTCAGGCAAAGGCCCAGTGCGGCATCGCCCTTGGTTTTCTGAAGAGCAGCACCAAGGATCCGGTCAGCATTGGCAAATGCGTCGATGCTGCAGAGCGGATGAAATTTGTTCCGCCGCCGCCACCGCCTCCACCGCTGGTGCCAGATACGTTGTGTAGTCAGCCCGTCGCCGGTATTGTCTTCTTCGATTGGGACAGCGCCGTGCCGGGGGTCGATGCCTCGCAAACTCTGGATTCGGTCGTGAACAATTTCAACGGCTGTGGATGGTCCGGTCTTGTCGTGACCGGGCATACCGATCGCTCGGGCAGTGACGCTTATAATGACGTTCTTTCTGTCGCCCGCGCCAACGCGATTGCTGACCTTCTGGGAGCCAAGGGGCTTGCCGCTGGCCAGATGGCAGTATCTGGCCGGGGTGAAGGCGAGCCGAAAGTGCCGACCTTGGACGGCGAACGCAATCCGACGAACCGTCGGGTTGAAGTTACCGTTCAGTAAATTGGCAAGGAGTTAGGATCATGCTGAAGAACAAACTCTTCGCCGCCGGTGCCGCAGTTCTGCTTTCCGGAACTGCCATGCCGGCACTTGCCCAGGGCGGCGGAGCCGTGAGCCTCGAAGAAGCGATTGCGGTTGCGATGAGCGCAAATCCGAGCATCGCGCAGGCGCAATACAACAAGGAAGCGATCGAATTCGAACGCAAGCAGGCACAGGGCCTGTTCCTGCCACGTGCGGACATTGAAGGGTCTGCGGGAATCCGCAGCCTGAAGAACCCGACAAGGCGATCGCTCGGCATTGCCGACAATGAACTCTATCCGATCGGGGCCGAAGGCAGCGCGGAATGGGTTATGTTTGATTTTGGCCGGCGCCGCGGTGAATTGCACCGTCAGGCCGCGCGGGTCGACGGGGCATCGCTTCGTGTCCTCGAACGCTCCGAGTTCGTGGCATTGCAGGTCGCGCGCCAATACCTTGGCGTGCTGTTGCAGCAACGCGTTGTTGCGGCCAGTCAGGATAATGTCGGTTTCCACCGGGTGCTGGTGGGCGACTTGTCCAGCGGTGTTGAACAGGGGTCGATCTCAATTGCTGACCAGCAGCAGGCTGAGGAACGTCTTCAGGCTGCACTTGTTCGCCAGACCCAGGCCGAACAGTCGCTGACAGAATCGCAGAACGCACTGCAAAAGCTGACTGGTCTCCACATTTCCCAGGTCCAGTTGCCGCCGGAACTCGCGGCCCGGATGCCGACCAACCTTGACGAGGCTGTCGGGATTGCACGTGCCAACAATCCGCGAGTCCGCGAGGCCAAGGCTGATGTCGACGCAGCGCATGCGCTGTCCCGCAGCGCCAAGGGCGATCTTTATCCTGAGATTGGCGTCGATGCGAGGGGCCGATACGGTGAGGATATCGACGGCTTCAGGGGGGAAACAACCGACCTGCAGGCCCGTGTCTTCATGCGCTGGAACATCTTCGATGGTGGTATTAATCGCGCGAAGTATCAGGAGATGGTGCGCCGCGCGAGCGGGACTCGCTATCGGCTTCATGAAGTGGAGCGCGAGGCTGAGGAAGATGTTCGCAATGCCTGGTCGCAGCTCAAGACGCAGACCCGCGTGACCGAGCAACTTGCCCGCCAGAGCACGGTCAGTGATGACTTGCTGCTATCCTATCGCAGCCAGTTCAACGTCGGGAGACGTTCGCTGCTCGATGTGCTGGATGCACAGAATACGCGCTACAGTGTGCAAGTCCGTCTGGAGTCGGCGAAATTTTCAAGGATATTCGCCCAGTATCAGACACTCGCGGCGACCAACCGTTTCCTTTCCGGCCTCGAGATCGAGCCGGGTGCGGGGGCCGGTGAGAATGAGCGCGAGGAGTATAACTACGGGCCTTCCGCACCTGCGGAGCTTCAGTACCGCACGGTGCCCTGACTGCAACGGGCAGCTTGGCAGTTCGAAAGAGGGTAAGCCATGGCCGATGGGCCAGACCATGAAGCGCGCCACGCCGATCCGCTGATCGCCTGTCTGGACAGGTTGGCGGATCGCTTCGGCGTGGGTTTTGCGCCTACACTGTTCTCCAGCCTTGTACGCGGCGGCGATGGCCAGCTCCCCCGGCATCAGGTGGAGCCGGCTGCCGAGATTCTCGGCCTCAATTGCGACGCGCGCAAACTGCCCAAGTTGCCACGCCAGGTTGAGCACTATCCCGCGATCGTTTCTCTTGAAGGCGGCGCTCTTGCCGTCATTGAAGACTATCGCGAAGGAGACATGTTGGTCTGGCGGCCTGCGTCGGACGAAGCCCGGTGGGAGCCTGCCGGAGAAGTTCAGGCGGAATATACCGGCTGGATGGCCACGGTTTTTGGCGATGCGACGGCGATACGGTCCGAAGGCCAGCCGTGGCAGGAAAATGCGCGAACGCACTGGTTCTGGAGCGAAGTTTACAAGCTGCGCCACGATTTCAGGCCGGTGCTGGTGGCTTCAATGCTCATCAACGTGCTGGCACTGGCTCTGCCGCTGTTCACCATGAACGTCTATGATCGGGTGATCCCCAACCGCGCGCAGGCCACGCTCTGGGTTCTGGCTTCGGGTGTTCTCATTGCCTTCATTCTGGATTATTCCCTGCGACGCGCGCGGACCAAGGTGCTTGATGGACTGGGGCGCGATCTGGACCTCAAGCTATCGCAGAAAATCTATTCGAAAGTGCTTTCGGCGCCGCTTGCTGCCCGCAAGGGTTACACCGGAAACATGGTCGCCCGGGTTAGTGAATTCGCCATTGTGCGCGATTTCTTCGCGTCGACGACGATCGTCCTGATCGTCGATCTGTTCTTCATGGTCTTCTTCATCGCACTGATAGCTTATATCGCGGGCTGGCTGGCGTTGGTGCCAATCGTCATAGCCGCAGCGATGCTGGTGATGGGTTTGCGCTTGCAACGCAAAGTGTCCGAAGCGGCGATAGAGGCGCAGGCGGACCGCGGATTGCAGCAGACATTGCTGGTCGAATCGATCTCCGGCATCGAAACGCTAAAGAGTGTGGCTGGCGAAGGCACCATGCTCGGGCGCTGGCGCCGGCTTGCAGAGCTTGGCGCGCAATCGGAACGGCGGCTGCGCGATATCAGTTCCACGGCCATCGGCCTTGCGGCCACGTGTCAGCAGCTCACCAGCATATCCCTCGTCGTAGGCGGCTATTACCTGTTTGCTGCGGGCAAGATCACGATGGGGGCGATCATCGCCATTGTCATGCTGGCCTCGCGTTCGCTTGCCCCGGCGGGGCAATTTGCCTTCCTGCTGACGCGCGGAAAGCAGGCGTTGCATGCGCTCGAATCGATCCAGACACTTTGGGGCGAAAGCGATGAGCGGCGCATGGGCAGCGCATCGGTTGCGCCGCAAGTGCGCTCGGCTCACCTCAAGCTGGAGCGGCTGAGCTTTTCATACCCCGATGCATCGGGCCCTTCGCTCAGCGAACTAAATCTTGAAATCAATCCGGGCGAACGCATTGCCGTCATCGGGCGCGTCGCATCGGGCAAGTCCACACTCGGGCGGATCCTGTGCGGGCTCTATCAGCCAAGCGAAGGCGCGCTGTTGGTCGACGGCATCGACAGTCAGCAATATAGGCCTCAGGATCTGCGAATGGCGATGCGGTTCGTCGGCCAGGACGCCAACTTGTTCAGCGGGACAATCAAGGACAATCTCAGCCTTGGTTCAGACCGTCCCAGCGACGAGGAGCTGATCGAGGCATTGCGGCGTATTGGCGCGGACGAATTCTTGTCTCGCGACGCTGGCGGTTTTGACCGCGCCGTCGGAGAGAGCGGTATTCGCCTCTCGGGCGGGCAGAGGGCATTCTTGACCTTGAGCCGTGCCTTCGTCTCGCCATCCCGGCTCTTGTTCCTTGATGAGCCTACCGGGGCGATGGACAGCCAGACAGAGAAACTCTTTGTGGATCGGTTGTCCCAATCCCTGACACCCGATCAGACATTGATCATTTCGACCCATCGCCCGGCGCTTTTCAGCGTGTGCGACCGCCTGATCGTACTGGACAAGGGGCGAATTGTTGCCGACGGTCCGCGTGACGAGGTCATCGCGTCAGCCAGCGCGGGCCAGAAGGTTTGATCATGATCCCACGCAAAACCACAAATGAGGCGGATGCTGCATTCGGCTCGGAGAAGCAGCTCTCCCTCAAGCCGCGGTTGTTTGCAGCCGGAGGAGTCCTGGCGGTTGGCGCTACGGCTGTTCTCGCTGTGGCCGGATTTGCGTTTCCTGGCGTTTTCACTGTGGGCGGTCAGCCCGCGTCAGCGATCACACAAGAAGAGCTGCGCGAAGTTTCGGACATGACGGTCGATGACGAAGAACAGATTCTTGTTCAGGGCGGGGACGCGCAGGAACGCAACGCGAAGCTCCCCATCTCTAGGCTTGCGGTGGAGACTATCGGCGCGTTTGAGCTTGGCGCGGCAGGCATGCCGAGCAAGGCCACAGCGCAGAAATGCCTGGCGCAAGCTATCTATTACGAGGCAGCCCATGAGCCGCTGGAGGGACGGCGCGCAGTAGCGCAGGTCGTCCTCAACCGGTTGCGACACAAGGCTTACCCGTCCAGCGTTTGCGGTGTAGTCTATGATGGATCGCAGCGGCGCACAGGGTGTCAGTTCAGTTTTACATGCGACGGATCACTTTTGCGCAAGCCGATGCCGGGCCCATGGCGTGAAGCGGGAAAGGCGGCAAAGGAAGCACTGGCCGGGCGGGTTGAGAAGAGCGTGGGCACGGCCACGCATTACCATGCCGATTATGTCTTGCCGAAATGGGCCTTCCAGCTTGGAAAGATCACCCAGCTTGGCCGTCACATCTTCTATCGCTTCCGGGGCGGTTGGGGGCGTTCGGCCGCTTTCAATGCCCAATATAGCGGTGTTGAGCGTATGCCTTTCATCGATTTTGCGGCCTTGCGGGACCGCGTGAACGCTGATGCAGACGCGCCGCTGGTTCCCGGCCTTACAGTGACGCCCCATGTTACAGACCGTCATGCCGGGAATGATGTTGGTGGAAGGCTTGATGTCACCAAGCAGTGGCGCCTGTCGATACCTGATCCGACCCAGAGCAGTTCTCGCTATGACCAGATTGTTGCCGAGACGCGGGAGTCTACACAGCCCAGCCGGCAAGAGGCGCTTGCAGGCAATCCAAAGACGGTTGCCGTCCGATGATGCGCATCTACAATGCCGTGAATGGCTTGGTGTCGAGGACTGGGACGCCAGCCGCAAGCTTATCGCGCTGACTGCACTGGGCATGGTGCTGGTCATTTTGTGGTCTGCGGTTGCTCAGGTTGATGAAGTGACGCGCGGGTTGGGCAAGGTTATCCCTTCAAGCAAAGTACAGGTTGTCCAGGCGGGCTCCCCTTCGACTATCAAGGAAATTCTCGTGCGTCCGGGCCAGATGGTAAAAAAGGGCCAATTGCTCGTTCGGCTCGATGATCCGCAATCTTCCGCACAGCTTGGATCGCTGAAAGCGGAAAACGAGCGCCTGCAAGCGCGTGCGTCCCGGCTTGAGCAGGAAGGCACCGGGGAGGGGCAGGCATGTCAGGAAGGCTCTGCCTGCGAGGAAGAAGCAAGGCTTTCCGAAATGCGCCGGGCCACCGCGCGTAGCCGGGAAGATGCTCTGGCCGCAGTTGTAGAACAGCGCCGCCGGGATTTGCGGGAAGGGCAGGCGACTGTTTCCGCGCTTCAGGCCAGCATCAAACTGGCACAGGAGCAGGTCGATATGCTCGCTCCCTTGGCCAAAAAGGGGATTATTCCCAAGACCGAGCTGATGACGGCGCAGCGCGATGTTGTGGATACAAGGGGCAGGCTGGCCGCGGCCCGGCAGGGCGTTGCACGGGCCATGGCTGCGATTTCCGAAGCCCGGTCACAGTTGAGCGAAGCGCGCTTCGATTTCCGTCAGCAGGCGCTTGCCGAGCGTAGCGAGATCTCCACCCGGATTGCGGTGAACAAGGAAACGATAAAAGGCGCTTCCGCTACGGTCGAGCGTAGCGAGGTTCGTGCGCCGGTGACCGGACTGGTCAATGACATTCAAGTGACGACCGTCGGCGGTTTCCTCAGTGCTGGCGAGAAGATCATGCAGGTCGTGCCATTTGGCGACAAATTGCTGGTTGAGGCGCGGGTTGATCCCAAGGACATTGCGTTCATCAAGGAAAACGATCCGGCCAATGTGAAAATAACAGCTTATGATTTCTCGATTTACGGCGGACTGAAAGGCCGTGTGCGAAATATCAGCGCCGACAGCATTTACGATGAAGTGGAGCGGAAGGCTTATTACACCGTCTCGGTGGAAACTGACCGAGCCTTTCTTGAAAGAAACGGCCGCAAATTGCCGATTATGCCCGGTATGGTCTGTGATGTAGAGATTATCACCGGCAGGAAGAGCGTGATGGCTTACATGCTCAAACCCGTGCTGCGGGCGTTCGATGAGGCGTTGACGGAACGCTGAGCGAGGGCCAGGTGGCATCCGCCCGAAGCCAGGTCACCAAGGCAGCGTTGGATTAGGCGTTCAAAGCCGCGAGTATCCGTGCAGCCATTTGCCTGACTTGCTGAAAGACATGATCGGCCGGTAGTCGTGACTGTCTTTTGCGTCGAGCAGCTGATTGGTCGAATTGTCGAGCATCCAGTGCTTGCGGCCATGTTTCACGATCAGCACGGCATGGTCTGTATTGCGAACCAGATCGCGCGCAACGGTCAGATACATGTGGGAGCGTGAGACGCCCAGTGCCGCCAGAATCTGCATCTTGGCAATCGCGATGTCCTCGCAGTCTCCGGCCCTGCGGCGCAGCGTGGTTCTCGCGCTCGCCCAGTAATCGGACTTTCCATAAAGTTCGATGTCCTCGACGTAGCGGATGCGGGCATTGGCCCATGCATTGACGGCATGGAGCGTGGCTGTGTTGACCCGGCCCGGGACCGCTGCGGCAAGGCTCGCTACAGTCGAGCGGGAGAGTCTCTGGCTGCGTACCCGGCGCCATTGGGCGTCGAAGCTGGTGCGGCGAATGCGGATTCGTTTGCTGGCGAGGAAATCATCAGAAGTCTGAGTGCTTTCGCGCATTCTGCCCAGCGACGGCGCAAAGGACGCGCGCGAAGGTGCGAGGTTCTGGCAAAATGCGGGGATTGCTGCGGACCGGATCGAATTAGGGCTCAGTCTGGTTGTCGTGGGCGCGGTCTGCGCAGTTGCAAGATTTCCTGCTTGCTGGAGGCGCATGCGTTCAAGAGCACTGGGCCTGCCACCAAGTATGGCCGACGCCTTGCTTGATGCACTAACGGAAATTGCAGAGCGGACGAGCCCGCTTGCGGGTGCGACAGCAACGCCGCAAGCGGGCTGTGCGTAAGTTGCCGCGCGAATCAGGGCTTGCGGTATCTGGCTGAAGGCGCCAGCCGCATGCGCAGCGGCAGGCATGGCTGCCAATATGCCAATGCAGACGGCAAAGGCCGGATGAAGCGGGCGCAAGTTCATGCAGCCCGATTATCCCGCCACCTCTCAAGTCACGGTGGATGGAAGTGGTTAACCAAAATCAAGCCTGATTGTTCAGATTTCCAATCTGAAGGCATAACGCCATGGACAATAAGTTGATCTGGGAAGTCTTGCGCCGGGCAGAGCACACCCTGCCGATCGGTTGATAGTGCTCCGCCCCCATATCACCTTACGATGGCGGGAATTCACCCTATGGCCGTTTTACGCCCTCCTTGCGGTCATCAAACCTCAATCGGCAGCTTTCCAAAAGCGGCCTTTCGATCAGACCGCACCGAAGAAATGCCATTGGTGGGAAGTGGACCGTCAGTTGCGGGCTGACGCACGGCGCGCGAAGACCGCCCTTACGTTGCTGGCACGGGCACCACCGAGGAAGCCATCGCGCCGTGGCAGATGATCACCAGCATTTCCGCGTCAGGCCACGAATGGCGCGCGGATTTCACTCGCCTCAAGATGAATTGCCTCTGCGTCCGCATGGCCGCCCTATTCCGCTGGCGTCACTGCATCATCATTGGTGGCAGACAGATGGCCCCCGGCATCCAACGCGGCGCCCTTGTCAACGTGCGGCGGGTCCTCAATGTCCGGCAATTCATCCTCGAACACGGGAACTTCGGCATTGTCGCGCAGGCCGCGTATCATATCTACCTCCGCCTCACGCTTCCTCAGATAGTAAGAGCGATACACCGGATAGGGATTTGAACTTTCTGAATGAATTTTGGTAAGGCGTTCGTTGTCCTGAGCACGCTCGTCAATCGCGCTGAGCGTGGCCTTGGGGATGACATAGGCGGGATTGTTGAACGGCTTGCCAATGATGAACGGCAGGAGCGGCATCGCGGCCAGCGTGCCGGACAGATCGCGCACCGTCGTTGATCCGATCAGCGGCAAATAGAGAAATGGCCCCGGCCCAACCCCGTAGTAGGCGAGCGTATGGCCGAGGCCGTTGCGCTGGTGGGGATGGTTGAAGGGCTCGCGCTTGGCAACATCGATCAGCCCACCCAGCCCGATCGTCGAATTGACCGCGAAACGACCGGCCGTGGCCAACGCCTTGAGCGGTTTCAATTGTAGCAAGAAGCTCAGGAAAACAAGCGGCTCGTCAAGATTGGTCACGGCATTGTGCAGCCCGTCTCGCATCGGCTTGGGCAGCACGTTGATGTAACCGACGGTAACCGGCTCGACCAGCGCTTTGTCCACCGCCTGAACGGCTTCGAAGGTCTGCACATTGACAGTCTCAAGCGGATCGCCGGGCGACGGTCCGGTCAATCCCTCCACCAGAATGTCCTGGTGATCTGCATTCATCTCGTCCGCATCGACAACCGGTTGACCTACTGCTGCATCGTCATTGACCGGCGCAGCGGGAACCGGCGCCTGTTGCGCCGCATCCGGCGATGACTCGACACCAGAGTCAAACGGCTGCGTTTCCTCAGGCGACGACAGGAACGTGGCCGCGAGTGCGCGCTTATCCTCGATTGCCGCATTTTCGGGCAAGTCAGAAGGGCCGCCACACGGAATTGCGGCCCCAGTGGCAAGAATGGCCGCGATGGTAATTGTCGAAACGCTCAAGCTTGTAGCTCTCCATGCCGTCCGGTGTGATGCCCGCGGCTATCGTATGCGACCGGCTCCGCGCTCAGGCCACTAACGACGCCGTCTCTGCAGTCAAATGGCGATTTATGCAATCCCAAAACCGGTCGCTCAAATTTACTGCTTGTCGGCAGGAACGCACCCAAACCGGACGACCAGAGCGGCTGCTTTCCGGCAATACGCCGCCAAGAGCGGACAGTCAGCAAACGGCCCAAACGCCGATATTTCTTCTAACCTGATCTTCGAGCGCATCGTGCGCATTCGGCAGTGCCGTGTTTTGCGCAATCGACGAGGTCCGCAGACGCTCGTTCACTGGGTGAGCGCCGGATGCCCCGCCTAGACTGAAAGTGACCTTTCGGATGAGGTCAGTGACGTAAGCGGTTAGTGTCAACAAACACGTCAAGATCTGACGAGTGATAATCAGTTTTCAGTAATTGGTCGGGGAGACAAGATTCGAACTTGCGACCCTCTGCTCCCAAAGCAGATGCGCTACCAGGCTGCGCCACTCCCCGACCGGGGCCGATGGGCGGATTGCTCCGCCGTTTGAAATGCGGCGATGGTGGGCCCGGCAGGACTCGAACCTGCGACCTAGCCGTTATGAGCGGCCAGCTCTAACCAACTGAGCTACAGGCCCCCAAAACCAATCACCACATGCCGCGCCCTCCGGTATCGGAAATTCCGGAAGGCAGGAAGCCCGTTAGCTCGCCTTCGGGAACTAGGCAAGAGAGGAACTAGGCAAGAGAGACTGACTCGGCAGTTTCACCCACTGTTGTCGGCGCGATGCCGCGTTTTTCGAGATAGTCAAAAACCTCATTCCACCATGCATAGAACCTTTCGAGATCTGCATCGCTTTTCACATAAGGCGTATGGCCGGGAGCGAGCGAGGGGCTGTGAAAGGAAAAGACCAGCACAGGGACGCAATCGTCGATGGCGATGTCGATGGCGCGGATCGCTTCGTTTGCCGTCACACCCTCGGGCGTGAGGGGTATGCGCTCCAGCAGGCCAGTGCGCGCCAGAAGGCCAGGCAAACGGGCAGCAAAGCGTGCCAGCGGAAATAACCGAGGGCCCAGTGTCCGCAGCGGGCCCCAGAAGACGGTCGTAACCGGCAGCTCCAGAAGCGACCGGCCTTGGTCGATCCAGTATGGCTTGACCGGGTGACTGTGAAAGTCTGGGCCGCCGCCGCTGTTGCTATAATCGAAAGCGGTGCGGACGGAACTGTCGATCAGGAAGCCTGCGTCTTGCAGCACCGCGGCGGTGTGCGGACCCGCACCGTAGCGCCCGGCACGGTAAATTGTGGGCCGCACACCGAAATTTTCTTCAATTACATCGCGTAACTGGTTGAACTTTTCCCGCTCCTGCTCCTGCGTGAGATTGCCGGCGTAGCTGTTATAGTCGGACAGTTCCTCGTTGAATGGCGGGCTGACCCATGGGTGGAGGTGCAAGCCAATCTCGGCCCGCCCGTCTTCAGCGGCCGGTTTCAGTATCTGTATCGCTTCGGGCGACGTCGCTATCGGGTAATCGATCAGGTAAAGGGGCACGACATCGCGCGTTTCGCAAAAGGCCTGGAACTCGCGCAGGCGCGGGACGGCGCCAAGCGAGTGGCTCGTCCGGCCCATCGGCGCGTCCCAGTCAAACTCTTCTTCGGTGTCGACAGTGACGAGGAAGCGTTGGCCGAAGTCCTCGTCAAAAGAGGCGAATTGGTCCGCGCCGGGCAGGCTCAGTATATTCTCGCCGCTCATCGCCGGAAGTCTCCCTCTCGCCCTTGGCACGTATTCAGGCCCCTGGTTGTATTCGGGCCTCTATATATGTCAGGTCCTTGCCCGGCGAGGATTATGCCGGGTTTTGCGGGGATAGCTCAAGCCTCACTAATTTTTGCTGAAACTGCCGAGGGTTGAGGCAATGTCAGAACAAGCCGACCTTCCTCACGGTGTAGTGAACCGCCTGCCGCACGGGCTTCGGCTGCCGCAAGCCTGAGAGTGAATCCCAGGCCAAACATGCCGGATGACAATGTTTGGGGCTGGTCCTTGGGCTGCGCCTGATAAAGCTCATCGTCGGTCAGGTGGGCAAGGCTTTGTGGCAGTACAACCTTCAGTTGGGCGGCTGTGTCGTCACTGTCCAGGCACAGCCCGAGCATTTCCTTTGCCTGTGCCTCGCCCGCGATTCCGGCAAGCAGGCGCCAGATTAGCCGCTCAAGCGCTGCGTGGTCCATCGCAACCAGCTGTTTCGCGGTGCCCAGCGCAAGTGCAAAGCCGCTCTCGCGCTGCTGGGTATGGTGATGGATCTGCGCAGCCGTTGCTGTCACAGTCGCGGCAAGATCGGCCACACCGGGTTCAATTTCGATGGCGCCCGCGTTCAGCTTTACAAGCCTTTCAAGCTCCTCGAATCCTGCAAGGACAAGCGCGGTGTCGCTGGCGATGGATGCGGCGATTGCACGATATTCATTTGCGATGTCACCGAACACTTGTTGCTGGATGCACTCCGCGCTTACCTGAATCGCTCCGGCAGGATTGCGCAATTCGTGGAGCACTTGCCGCATGCGGTCTGCCTCTTGGCGTGCCGGGGATACCTCGTCAGGGGTAGCAGGCATGCGCCGCGCCCTGCCGGTATAGCCGGTGAACGCCGATGTCAGTTCATTGAACAGGGGGGCAGCGTCGATCTGCCAGTCGCCGCTGATTGCTGGCGCGCCGCTGATCGTTAGGATCTGCCCGTGGATGGGCTGGCGCAGTCCAATTGCGCCGGCCAGATCCATTGCCGCGCCGCGTCTGGATTTGCTGCCCTGCGATGCAAGTGCAAGACCGATCAGCATGGGTGCTACTTCGGGGTTGGCCCCGATAATCCGGCCTTTGGCATTCGTCGTAAAATCGAAGTTGCAGGGCTGGTCATGTGCAAACCCGGCTTCGACGTCGCCAAGCGGAAGGCGCGGTGCATCGATTCCGGATTGTCCGGGATTTGCCGGGTGTTCCTTTCGGTAGGCTTCGATCCGCCTGACAATTGCGCCGATGCCATTGGGGCTTCCCGTGGTTTCGTGGGATACAGGAGCGCGCGCCTGCCCGGGTATTGCCACGGCGTCCGCATTGTCGTTGCCCGGGGGCAAGCCTCGATCCGCAATTCCGAGCCGTTCCAGCCGAGCTTCGATCTTTTCCCCAAGATTTCGGCGGTGCCGCAATATGCCTCTTGAGCGGACTGGCAGGGCCGGGATCAGCTCCAGCCATTGATCTTCCTCAAGCTCCGCCACTGCAATGGCGGCAGATGCCACGGGCGGTTCGTTCTCCGCGAGCAGGGCAAGCACCTTCGGGTTGCGCAGGCGCAATCCCGAATCGCGCAACAGGCGTGCCCTGCTTTTCATGTCTATCGTGGGGGTCAGTTCCAGCAGCCGGTCATAAGCCGAATCCACCAGCGGTCCCTGCGCGTCGTTCGGTAGGGTTCCAAGCAGGTCGATCAACTGAACATACTGGATGCGCGCGATCGCCTTGCCTGAAACAGGCTGTTTTAGGACAGTGGTCAGGCGATCGTCGAAATGCATCGATTCTCCAGGGCGGATTCCGGTTTTTGGCCGGATGCCATTGGCGCACAAAGCGCATCCTTCCCTAGCAATCCAGTTGCTTTGGGGAAGAGCGCGTTGCAGGTGCGTTGCAAAGCGGGACGATCGCGTTATGAACAATTATATTATCGTGCAGCGAACGATCTGAAATGTATGAACGTCCGGAACGGAGCATCTACAGATGTCTTCGTGCCGCCGGGGGGAATAATGATTAACCTTGATGATATCGACAGGCGGCTGCTTGCCGCGCTTCAGCGCGAGGGACGTATAACAAACGTTGACCTGGCCCAGCGAGTCGGACTCACTCCGCCGCCCTGCTTGCGCCGGGTGCGCACTTTGGAAGAAAGAGGCGTAATAAGGGGATACCATGCCGATCTCGACGGGTCGAAGCTGGGCTATTCGATTACCGTTTTCGCGATGGTGAGTCTGAAGAGCCAGGCCGAGGAATCGCTGCGCCAGTTTGAGGATCATATGCGCGAGCTGCCTGATGTGCGCGAATGCCACATGCTCAATGGTGAGATAGATTTCATCCTGAAGATCGTCAGCAGAGACCTTCAGAGCTTTCAGGAATTTTTGACTTCAAAGCTCACCCCAGCGCCCAATGTAGCCAGCGTCAAGACGTCGCTGACAATCCGGACCGCAAAGAGTGTTCCCGGCGTTCCACTAGAATAATTTCGGCCACTTGAATAATTCGGCGGCGGCGCTGGTTCGCAACTCAGAGTTTCGCTGCAGCTTCGAGCGCAAGGACATAACTTTGCGCGCCGTGGCCCTGAAATGTCTCCTTCGCCGCCATCCCGACATAGGAAAGGTGACGAAATGATTCGCGCGTGTGCGGGTCAGACAGGTGGACTTCGAACACCGGCGTTGTGATCGCCTTGATCGCATCGAACAGGGCGATGCTCGTATGCGTGTAGGCAGCGGCGTTCAGCAGAACCGCATGGGCGCCTTGTGCCTGTGCTTCATGCAGCCAGTCGACAAGATGGCCTTCGTGATTCGATTGCCGCATGTCGATTTCGATCCCAAGCTCCAGCGCCCGGTCTTCCAGCATCCCGGCGATATCATCGAGCGTTTGAGTGCCGTAAATTTCCGGTTCGCGCAGGCCGAGAAGATTAAGGTTAGGGCCGTTAAGCACATAGACCAGTTTGTCCGTCATGAAATGCCCTCGATAGTCGCCCGACCGGAAGCGATTAGGCCGCATGGGGGCATCGCGCAAGCTGCGAGCAGGCCCTTTAGCGGTCGCTGCCCTTGACCTTGCCCCACTGCCGCACGACCGCATAGCCGAGATAGCCGGTGCCAAAGAGCGCGTAGAGTGGCTCGGGAAGGGCGCCCAGATAATCGGTCATGCCCTTGCCAATGGCTTGGGACGCGCCGGGGTTGAAGGCGGCCAGCAACCCCATCGGGATGGCCCAAAGTATCAGGGCATACATCACATAGAGGAAACTTGGGCGGGCACGACTCGTCCATGGGTCCTTTGAGCCTGCCTCGGTGACGATCGTGGATAGCCGTGTCTGGAGTGTTTTCAGTTCGCTTGTATTTTGCAGGCTGAGCAGCTCAAGCTTCGCTTTCGCTCGCGCCTCTGGATCTGGAATGACCTTGTCGATGATGGATGAGATCGGACCTATCAACGCTTCGAGAATGCCCATCGGGTAGCTCCACTGGAAACAACAGCGGCTGAACTAACCAATTTGGTTCAAGTAGGAAAATCCGATCGTCAAATTAGGTGAAGTCACCGGCCTTCGGATCTGTCATGCACTTGATTTACCGTTCCCGGAGCTGCCAAAAGATTCAGCCCAAAGATGTCCGGCAAGCGGTCAGCGCAGGATGACCAATGGGCAGTCAGCCTGAACCGAAGAAATATAGCACTAGTCCACTGGCTCGCAGCGCGATTGCAGAGCGCCTGCACGATAATAGCGAGCTGTTGGCGTGGTGGTCGGACGGGTTCGGTGCGGCGGAGCGGTGCTATACGGGCACAAGGGACTGCCCGTACAGACGGAGCGGTGCTGATCTGTCCCGGCAATACCGGACGGGAAACTCGGCCCCGTCCGGACGCCGTTTATTCAAGGGTTGATGGACTGGTCGCGCGGCGAACCGCCGGCGGTGCGTTCCGTTGGCGCTACATCACGCTGCAGGATTTCGATCAGATAGCCGTCCGGATCGAGAATGAATGCGACCGTCACTGGCCAGCGGTCCAATTTGGACGGCGCGGTGTGCGACCGATATCCGGCGGCCATCGCTTTATCGTAAACCCCCTGGCAATCGTCGGTGTAGAGATAGAGCTTCCACATCGCCGTGCCCATGTCGATTGGAGCGGTGATCGTGCTGTTGGTTGCGAGCTGTATCCATGCACCGCGCTCTGGGTTCTCCATCACCGCTTCGTCGATCTCGCCGGTGATCTTCGTGCGGCTCGTGCACTCAAGCCCCACCGTCTCCCAGAATCTGATGGATTCTTCCATATCCGAAACATGAACGCAGAATTGGCGCAGCCACGAAGTCATAAGCTCTCCCCTTTTTTGATTGTTGGTGCCTTTGTATGAGGCGCAACACACAAAAACAGGCAAACGCGTATCATTGTCAAGCGCTAAACCGCTGAATCCTGGAAGGTGCCGTTATGGCGCATCAGGCGGTCCGCAGACGGGGGAGGGGGACGATTGATTGTGCTGACTGTTTTCCAGCGTGCGCGGGCCGGGCACGATAACGCGCCGTGCACACCTGTTCCGCGCATCCTTGGGCGACAATGCCAGAAATCAGGAGAAGAATCTTGGTCGGGACGAGAGGATTCGAACCTCCGACCCCCACACCCCCAGTGTGATGCGCTACCAGGCTGCGCTACGTCCCGACCGAGGCATGGGCCTATAGTGAGCGCCGCTGGGCATTACAAGCGCGGAGGTAACGCGGCGCTTTGGCTGTTGCGAAAGGTGCCTCTGCGTTGCCATGCCGACGCTTTGTTGCTAGTCGCGCGCTCGATATGCCCTATTGGATTGGCGATGTGCTCAACACGTGCGCCAGATTCCTTCGAAGCGACCTGAGAGGAAGCATTTTCTAACGATGAACAGCTCCATTTTCACAATTCTCGCTGCCGGTTCCGCCGCTGGTTCGCCGCCAGCCTGGGTCCAGTTCCTTCCGCTGGTCGCCATGGGCCTTATTTTCTGGTTTCTGATTATCAGGCCGCAAATGCGCCGCCAGAAAGAGCACCGGTCAAAAGTTGACGCCCTCAAGAAGGGTGATCAGGTGCTGACAGGTGGCGGGCTTGTCGGCAAAGTGATGCGCGTGGATGAACAGTACGCCGATATCGAGATTGCCCAGGGCGTAAAGGTAAAGGCCGTCAAGAGCACGATCACAGATGTTATCCTTCCTCCCGGCGCATCTCCGGCGAATGACTGATCGGCGCGTTGCCACTTTGCGGACGATGAGGCGCTAGTTCATGCTCGATTTTCCGACCTGGAAACGCGTTTGGTTATGGGGTTTGACCCTGCTTGCCGCTGGAGCGGCGCTGCCGTCGCTTTTTTCCATCGGTGATGTGCCCTGGCCGCGGGTCTTGCCCAATCCCATGGTCAATTTGGGGCTAGACCTTGCCGGCGGCAGCCATATCCTGCTCGAGGCCGATCCTGCTCAGGTGCGCGCGCAGCGTCTTGAGAATATGGAAGAATCGGTTCGGGCGCGCTTGAAAAAAGCAGAGCCGCGCATCCGTATCGGCGATATTTCCAGCATTGGCGGCAAGCTTGCTTTTACTGTCCGGGATGAAGCGAAAGTCGATGCCGCGCGCGAAGAAGTGCTGCCGCTGACATATGGAGCGGGGCTGACGGGCCAGCGCGACTGGACCATTGAGGTTGTTGACGGCAATCGTTTTATCCTGACGCCGACGGCTGCGGGGCTTGAACAGGCAGTCACCTCGGCGATGGATTCGGCCACCGAGGTTGTGCGCAAGCGCATCGATGAGCTTGGCACGCGCGAGCCGACAATTCTTCGTCAGGGTGATGAACGGATCGTCGTTCAGGTGCCCGGTCTTGACGATCCGCAGGCGCTGAAAGCGTTGCTTGGTCAGACAGCAAAGCTGGAATTCAAGCTGGTCGATGTCACTGCACCGCCGTCCGATGTTGCTGTTGGCATCGTTCCGCCGGGCAGTGAGATCATCCCTTACGCCAATCCTGATGAATATGGCGGCGTTCCGGCCATCGCCGTGCGGCGACTGGGCGGGATCAAGGGCGACATGCTCACCGATGCGCGCCAGAGCTTTGAGCAGCAGACCAACCAGCCGGTCGTCTCGATTACCTTCGACCAGCAGGGCGGTGCGAAATTCGCCAAGCTGACGAGCGAGAATGTCAACCGGCCCTTCGCCATCATCCTTGATGGTAAAGTGCTTTCTGCGCCCAATATCAATGAACCGATCCTGGGTGGAAGCGCGCAAATTTCGGGTGGGTTTACCGTCGATACGGCCAATCAGTTGGCCATTTCGCTGCGCTCGGGCGCATTGCCGGTTGACCTGACGGTGATTGAAGAGCGCACCGTTGGCCCGGATCTGGGCGCGGATTCGATCCGCAGAGGCCTGCTTGCAATGATGATCGGCTCGGTTGCGGTCGTCGTGCTGATGATCGTGACTTACGGCCGCTTCGGCGTCTATTCGACCCTCGCGCTGGCTTTCAACGTCCTTATGGTTCTGGGTGTCATGGCGGTCCTCAATGCGACGCTGACATTGCCGGGCATTGCCGGTTTCGTGCTGACCGTCGGAGCGGCAGTGGATGCGAATGTGCTGATCAACGAGCGTATCCGCGAGGAGCGCAATAAGGGCAGACGTGTGATCGCCGCGGTTGAGAATGGCTATCGTGAGGCGAGCCGGGCGATCTATGATGCCAATATCACCAACTTCATCGCGGGCGTGCTTCTGTTCCTGTTCGGGTCGGGGCCGATCCGCGGCTTTGCGGTGGTGCTGATCATCGGTTTGTTCACCAGCGTCTTTACCGCGGTTACACTCACCCGCATGTGGACGGCTAGCTGGCTGCGCAAGGCGCGGCCTACCGAAATTCTGGTATAAGGAGGCGGGATCACATGAAACTTCTTAAGCTCGTCCCTGATGATACCAACATCAAGTTCCTGAAATGGCGCGTGCCCTTTTACGTGGTCAGTGTTCTGCTGATCGCGGCGAGTTGGGCGCTGGTCTTGACCAAGGGCCTGAATTACGGCGTCGACTTTGCCGGCGGTCAGGAAATTCGCGCGACTTTTACCGAGAGTGAGGAAGCGCCAATTGCCGATCTGCGGGAACAGATTGGTTCACTTGGCTATGGCGAGCCGGTCATCCAGCGTTTCGGAGCGCCCAATGAGGTCTCGATTCGAGTCCGGCTGCCTGAAGAGGCCGAGGGGGACAAGGGGGCCGCCCAGCGTATCGCCAACCAGATCATCGCCAAAGTGAGCGCGGCGCATCCTGATTTCCGCATGGATGGCAATGACAATGTATCTGGCAAGGTTTCCGGAGAATTCCGCGAGAAGGCGGTTTACGCACTTCTGGCCGCAATGCTTGCCATAACGATCTATATCTGGGTCCGGTTTGAGTGGCAGTTTGGCATTGGCGCGCTGTTTGCCCTGTTCCACGATGTCTCGCTGACGCTGGGCATGTTTGCCTTGTTCCAGCTCGAATTCAGTTTGCAGATCATTGCCGCTATTCTGGCGATCATCGGCTATTCACTGAACGATACGATCGTCGTTTATGACCGCATCCGCGAGAATCTGAAGAAGTATCGCCGTATGCCGATTGTTGAGCTGCTCGAATTGTCCGTGAATGAAACGCTGTCGCGCACGGTGATGACTTCATTGACGCTGCTTGTTGCGCTGACCCCACTTCTGTTTCTTGGGCCGGTCAGCCTTTTCGGATTGACCATTGCCATTGTGCTGGGCATCTTTGTTGGCACGTATAGTTCGATCTACATGGCGGCGCCGATCCTGATCTGGCTGAAGGTGACTTCGGACAGTTTCGTGCCAAGGGAAAGCGACGTGGACCGGCAGGAACGGCTGGCCAGAGAACGCGGCTGACTGCGAGAATACGAGAAACAAGAGGCTTGACTGGGCCGCCTGCGAGGGGAGAAGTCAATGGCCAGAATCCTGGTATTATCGCCGGAGAAAGCGCAGCCGGGTGCCGTCCCCGTGGGCTGTTCGAGTAACGGCGACGCGCGCGTTTATACCGATTCGTCGAAATTTCCGCTCCGATTGCACAAGCTGAGCCTTGCCCCGGGTCAGGAAGTGACGGTCGGTCCAATGGAGACCGAGAGCGTTGGCTATGTCTGGCATGGCGCGGCCATGGCCGGTGGTCATCGTATCACCGCCGGATCGAGCTTCATTGTCGAAACGGGCGAGCAGCTAACCGTTACGCATGCCGCAGAGGGCTGCGATCTTCTGCTTTTTTCCGCATCTTCGCCAGGGGAAAATCCCGCGCCGGGTGGGCATGTTCATATCCTGCCCGATGCCCATGTTCCGCGTTTTTCCGACCAGACAGAGACCGGCGTCAGTGGCGGGATGCATGCCGATTCCGATTGTCCCACCTGCGATGTCTGGCTGCACGAGAATGGCTTTCCCGGCGCGGAACTTTTGACGAGCGAGCAGGCGGGTGTCGGCGTCCACTCCCATTCCGAAGACGAGATTATATTCATCATCTCCGGCCAGATCCGGCTTGGGCGCAAGCTCTTTCCCGAAGGGACCGCGCTCGCGATACCAGCCGATACGCTTTACTCCTTTACGCCCGGCCCCGAGGGGATGCGCTTCATCAACTTCAGGGCTGGAATGCCCAACGAAGTCCACTTCGCAAATGGCGCGACCATGGACGAAACGGGATATTGGCGCGGAAAACTTTCTCGGCCGGAATATCTTGAACCGGCATAGTTCCGGGCGCTGGCGCTGAATTTCAAATGATACGCTCAGGCTGACGCCACGACCTGCTGCCAGATGTCGACGATCCGCGCGCCATTGCGATCCCAGCTGAAGCCGGAGACTGTTTCTGCAACCTCTTCCTGCGTCGGTGGGTTATTCAGAATGTCACCAATGGCAACGGCGATTGCGTCTGGATTGCGCTCTACAATGCGTCCAGCGGTATCGCCCGCTACCAGTTCACGCGCTCCGCCGATATCGGGAATCACGATAGGGGTTCCGCAGGCCAGCGCTTCTACCCACACGTTTGCGAGTCCCTCGCTTGATGAAGGTAGCACGACCACATCGGCGGCGCAGAGCAGCTGGGGCAGCGTATCATGATCGACATGGCCAAGAAATTGCACGCGGTCGGACAGCCCCAGTGAGGCGCAAAGCGCGCGCAGTGAGGTTTCGTCTTCTCCTGATCCGGCCAGAGCCAAATGACCCTGTGCCAATTGGCTGAGGGCCTTTATGGCAAATGCCTGTCCCTTGCGGGCAATCAACGCGCCGGGGGTAACAATCAGCGGGCCTTCCGGCCAGATACCGAGGTTGGGCAGGGCGGAGACGAGCGCCCGTGCCGCTCCGCGCTTGATAGGTTTGAAGCGCTCCCGATCAAGTCCGGTATAATGGATGAAAATGCGGTCCTCGGGCATGCCCAGTTCGGCCATGTCCTGCTTGAGAGCTTCGGTAACCGCAAGCAGCCCGCCCGCCGCGCTGGCGGCTTCCTGCATTTGCGCCAGTGCTCTGGGCCGATTTCCCCAATAGTGAATATCTGCGCCGCGCGATTTAATGGTGAAGGGGACTCCAAGATCGGAAGCGATCGTTGCTGCGGCGGGGCCATCGGGGAAGAAGAACGATGCGTCGATCAGGTCAAAGGGGTTTTCCCGGTGGAGCTTGCGGGCCAGTGGCAGGACTGTGTTGGCAATCCGGCCCGGATTGCTATCGGCGCCCAGCTTCGGGATCAGACGGAACTTGGGATAATGGGCCAGTATTCCCGATACCGTGCTGGTCGCGGGGATTTCACGCAGGCTGCGATAGGGCTCGCGCAGGGATAGCGGCCATGGCGGAATGCCAATGGGGCTGATCATGGTCAGCTCCACATCGTCGCGGGCCGCTGCTGCACACATCTGGCTGCCGACGAAATTGCCAAAGGATGGCCGCACCGGGTTTGGGAACAGGGTGCTGATCGAGAGGATTCGCATGGCGCGCTTTTACCCGATCAGAGCTTGCGGACCAGCATTTCCGTTACGGCCAGCCAAGGGGGATTCTCGATAACGATCTGGCGTTGTCCGCTGCCAACGGGAAGCAATGCCACGCGCGTCTCATCCCGGTCGATCAATCGGCCAAAGGCGAAACGGCCGCCCGGGCGCGGGCACAGGACATCGCGGTTGATGTATCGCTTATGGTCCTTCTTCGCAGCCTTGCGCAGCCAAAGCTGGTCGCCGGTGCGGTATTCGCCCGCGCTGGCCTCGACTGTCATGGCCAGCAAGTCACCTGAAGTGGTGAGGGCGGTTGGAAGCACGGCATCACGCGGGCTGGACAAGGCTTCGGCACCAGTTTCTGAAAGTTGTGCGATGATTTTGGGCTCGGCAGGAGCATCTCCGCGCAGCAGCAATTCCGGCTCAACCTGAAGCGCAGTGGCAATCCGGTTCATCCATGTGAGCGACAGGTTGCGCATGCCGGTTTCCAATCGGCCGATGGTTTGGGCTGTGGTTTGGGGAGAGCACCGCTGAGCCACTTCAGCGAGAGTAAGCCCCTTTTCCTTCCTGATGTCGCGAATGCGATTGATCATAACTTTGCCTCGCGGATAACCAAATAGGTTTTATCTTTCCTACATTATGTTGAATTTGGCAATAGGTCGCGACTCATCAAAAGGGGAAATCCATGAAAAGGGTTCTGGCAGAGCGCGAACTGACGGCTGAGGGGCCGACGAAGCGGCGCGTGCGCAAGGCGAGGCGCAGTGCGACTGTAAACCTCGCGGAATCCCCGCTGACATGGTTGCATGCGCGCGGGCATGTCACTGATCGCCAGTTCGACGCAGGCGAAAGGTTGCGCGCCGACTGGGAGCGCGCCCAGCTATCGCCCAGCCTTACCATGAGTTGGGATCCAGTGCGGGTGAGCGGCGGCGGGGAGCGTGGGTTGAATCCGACCGAGCGGCAAATGGCGGCCAAAGCGCGTTTCGACGGCGCCGTTGAACAGGCAGGTCCGGGGCTTACTGATATTTTGTGGCGTGTGGTCTGCGCCGGCGATGCCATTGCCGATGCCGAAAAAGGGCTGGGTTGGCCGGCCAGAAGCGGAAAGCTGGTGCTGAAAATTGCTCTGGACCGCGTCG
>JAHRVR010000121.1 GCA_019090585.1 Sphingomonadaceae bacterium | reverse complement strand
GTGATGGTGATGGTGATGCGGCCGCCGAAGCAGAAGCTTCGCCGGAAGCAGCGAAAAACGAAGAGGAAGCCTGAGGCTCCCTTTCGACACCGAGAGTATAGACAGGGGCGCCCTCACCGGCGCCCCTTTTTCTTGCTCAAAGGCGAATGCCCGGCACCCGGCATCGGGCGCGGAACAACCCGGCAGAGCGCCAGGTCTATGGCGTCATGGATGGCGCAGATCCAAAGCGGCAGGTCGGAACCAGCCCATCTGCGCAACCTGCCCGGTCAGACTTGTGCGCTATTTCCAAACCGCCAATGCTGTCTGCAATACACGCGTTCAATCTATTACCACCCGCAGGTCTTGCCCTTGTTCTGCTCCTTGAGCCACGAATCAAGCGGTGCGAAATAGCGGCTTAGCGATGCACCGCTGATCTTGCGGGTGCCGGTAAAGGCCTCCAGCGCATCGGGCCATGGTTTGGACGCGCCCATTTCAAGCATGGCGTTGAATTTCTCGCCAACCTTCTTGTTGCCATAGAAGCTGCAGCGATGGAGCGGCCCCTTCCAGCCAGCCATATCGCAGGCTGCTTCGTAAAACTGGAACTGCAGGATGAAGGACAGGAAATAGCGCGTGTAAGGCACGTTGGCGGGAATGTGGTATTTCGCGCCCGGATCGAAATTATCGGACGTGCGCTCCACCGGCGGCGCGACCCCCTGATAATCGCGCTTCATATCCACCCAGGCCTTCGTATACGTATCCGGCGTGATTGAACCGTCGAACACGCCCCAGCGCCAGCGATCGATCAGCAGACCAAAAGGCAGGAACGCCACTTTATCGAGCGCCTGGTTGAGTAGCAGGCCGATATCCTTGTCCGCGCTGGGCACCTGATCCTGCTTCAACAGGCCAATCTGAACCAGATATTCCGGCGTGATCGAAAGGCCAACCATATCCCCGATAGCCTCGTGGAAGCCGTCATTCGCGCCGGTCAGGTACAGCGGTGAGAGCGTGTTGTAGGCGCGCTGATAGTAGTTGTGGCCAAGCTCGTGATGGACGGTCTGGAAATCGTCCGCATTGACTTTGGTGCACATCTTGATGCGGATGTCGTCCTTGTTATCGACGTTCCAGGCAGAGGCATGGCACACCATCTCTCGGTCCGCCGGCTTCACAAAGATAGAGCGTTCCCAGAACGTGTCCGGCAAGGGCGCGAAACCGAGTGAGGAAAAGAAGTTCTCGCCGGTCCTGACCATCCGCAATGGGTCATATCCAGCATCCTCCATCAATTCTGTAAGGTCATAGCCAAGATCGCCAGCCCCCTTGGGCGCGACGAGATCGTAAACATTGGCCCATTGCTGCGCCCACATGTTGCCAAGCAGGTCGGCGCGGATCGGCCCGGTTGCCGGCTGCACCTCCGGGCCATGTTCCTCGTTGAGCCTGGAACGCGTGAAGCAATGGAGCTGCTCATACAGCGGGCTAACTTCCTGCCACAGCGTCTCGGTCAGCAGTTTGAACTCGTCGGGGTCCATATCGTAGTTCGAACGCCAGAGCGCACCGGCATCGGCAAAGCCCAGCTCGCGCGCGCCCTCGTTCATTTGCTCTACCAACTTCGCGTAATCGCCCTTCATCGGCGTGCCGACATTGTCGTGCCAGCTCACCCACATTTCCTTGAGCAGGGCCGGATCGCGCACCGTGCCCATTTTTTCCTCAATGTCGCTGCCGTTGATCGGCTGACCTTCAAACGTGCCTTTTCCCTTGCCGTAGATGGTTTCGATCGCCGTCTTGAGTTCGGCTACTTTCCTGGCGGCACCCGGACCGGTAGGCGCGGGCGTGACGATCCCGGTGCGCATCATCGTAAGCTTGCGCGCGGTTTCGCTATCCAGCCCTTCGACATCGTTGAATTTTGCCGCATTCACGGCGTTGCGCACCACAACTTCGGTAAATGCGGCATTGGCAGAGGCAGAGAGCGCGGCTGTATCCACGGTGATATAGCTGCCATAAACCCACTCGGCCTGCCCGGCCTTGTTTGCATTTTCGAGCAGCTCCGCTTCGGCCTGGGCGACAAAGGCCCGCGTGGCCTCAACGGTGGGGGGCGCCTCCCCGGCCGTTTCATGGGGCTCGGCCAGTGCCGGAATGGCCGCCAGAGCCGCCGCAAGTGCCAGTGTCGATG
Organism: Sphingomonadaceae bacterium; assembly: GCA_019090585.1. Lineage (GTDB taxonomy): Bacteria > Pseudomonadota > Alphaproteobacteria > Sphingomonadales > Sphingomonadaceae > Novosphingobium. The sequence continues at coordinate 8,898 of JAHRVR010000121.1, read as the reverse complement.
CGAGAAATTTCATGAAACGCGACCTCAAAAAACCCGGTGATCAGTCTTGCGAAACTGGCCCCGGACTGATCCAGGGTCAAGCCTTGAGAAAGTCCGCAATCGCTTCTCCAAAGGCCGGTTCGGTCACTGAAGACATGTGATTGCCGGGAACTTCGCAATAGGTGCCGTCAGGCAAGGCATCGGCAAGTGCGGGGCCATTGCCGTTGTCCTGATCCTGCGCACCGCAAACCACAAGGGTGGGCATGGAAATCTGGGCAAGCGCATCTTCGCGCGTATCCTGAACCGATTGAAGAAGGAGCCGCGCAGCGGCGCGGTCAACCTTCATCGTGCGCATAAAGCTCTTGGCCATAAAGGCTGGATCATCGGGCGACCTGATCTCATCATACCGGTCGATCGCATCAACGAAGAAGGCGCTTCGCCGCGCCCATTGACCCAGCCCTTCAATCCCCATCCCGCCCAGCACCAGTCGGCGCGGCACCAGTCCGGCCAGAACCGCCTGCACCGATGTGCGGGCACCAAGCGAGAAGCCGACCAGGTCGAAATCCTCCAGCCCCAGCCCGTCTGCGAGCGCCAGCGCATCCTTCACCAGGACATCGGCGGGATAGGCGCCGGGATCTTGCGGGACATCGCTTTGCCCATGGGTGCGCAAGTCCGGCATAATCGCCTCAAAACCCGCATCGGCAAGCCGCTGCGCATGGCCAAACTTGATCCAGTTTACGTCCGCGCTCGAGAACAGCCCATGTAGCAGAAGCACCGGTCTGCCGCCCCCGTGTTTTGGACCCAGCCGGTGAACCACCAGCTCTACGTCGTCGAACGATCTGATTATCTGCGTGTTCATCGCGGCAGTCTCTACGCAATTTAGGCAAGGCAGAAAAGACAGTTGCAGTTAGTAAGCCAGCTTATTATGTGCCAGCTATGAAAACGAATCTTGCCTATCTGCTCGTCGATAAATCGCGCCTCGTGCGCAGGCGATTTGACGAAAGCGTTCGCGACCACGAGTTGACCGGACCGCAAGCCCGCCTGCTGCTGCTGCTTGGGCGCTCACCGGGCGCTCATCAGGCATCTTATGCAGAAGCTCTGGAAGTGGAACCGATCACGCTGTGCCGCATGGCCGACCGGCTTGAAGAGGGCGGCTGGCTCACGCGGATCGCCGACCCCGATGACCGGCGCGCGAGACTGCTGCACCCAACCGAGAAATCACGCGATATTACCGACAGGTTGCGCAATACCATCGACGCCATACTCGAAGACCTGATGTCGGGGCTTAACACCACAGAACGGGACGAACTCTACCGTCTGCTGACAAAAGTTGGCGAGAATACCGAGATTGCGGCAAAGGCGGAGGTTGCTCATGGCTGATGCGGACCCGGCCTTTGACACCGACGAGGAAACGCACACCGACACAGATACAGGTGAAAGCTCCACTTTGCAGTCAAGCCGGTGGCGCGGCCGCATCGTGGTATTCGCAGTCCCCATCGCCGTCGTCCTGATCGGCGGCTATTTCTGGTTCAGCCTGCTGGGTCAGGTTTCAACAGACAATGCCTATCTGCAACAGGACAAGGTTGCAGTGGGTGCCGAAGTGAGTGGGCCGATCGTCGAAATCATGGTCAGTTCCGGTCAGGACGTGAACAAGGGCGATGTGCTGTTTCGCCTGGACCCGACACCTTACGCGTTACAGATCAAGCAGGCGGACGCCGCGATTGCATCGGCGCAGGCCAATGTCACGGCGCTGGCCAACTCAACGGAACTTTCCGGCGTTGATATAGCTGCCGCGCGTGAGGATATCGCCTTCGCTCAGGCCAATTTCTCGCGTCAACGCGCCCTGTGGGGCCGGGGCTTTACCACCAAGGCTGATTATGAAGCTGCGCAACACGCTGTGGCCCAGGCCCAGGAAGCGATGCGGCAAGCTCAGGCAGAGCAGCGCGAAGCCCGTGCCAAACTGGCGACCGGAGCGGCTGTGCCAGGCCAGAATCCGCAAGTCGCAGCAGCCCGTGCGCGGCGCGAAAGCACACAGCACAATTTTGAGCGGGCCACCGTGCGCGCACCGATCTCGGGCAGAGTGGCGCAAGTCGACCGGCTCCAACTCGGGCAGCAGGTGATCACCGGACTTCCAGTGGTGACGATCGTCTCAACCGACAGCAGCTACGTTGAGGCCAATTTCAAGGAAACCGACCTTGCCGACATGCGCATCGGACAACCCGCCGAGATCGAGTTCGACGCTTATCCTGAGCTGACGTTGAACGGCCATGTCGCCTCGATCGGGGCCGGAACCGGGTCGGAATTCTCGATACTGCCCGCCCAGAACGCGACGGGCAACTGGGTCAAGGTGACGCAGCGCGTGCCGGTGCGGATCGCCATAGACGATGAAAGCTCGCGCCAGATGATCGCGGGGCTTTCAACCCACGTCACGGTCTATACCGACGGGCGGAAGCGTTGATCCATGAGTAATTCGGCGGCGAGCGACGGCGGCTCGCCTCCCCGGGCGACGCTGATCGGCGGGCAGGAAAGCGACGAACCGGCCCTGCCGGGAACCAATCACACCCTGCTCATCATCGGGGTCATGCTGGCGTCGCTGTTACAGGTTCTCGACACGACCATAGCCAATGTCGCCATACCGCACATGCAGTCCGCACTGGGCGGGACCCCAGAATCGATCATGTGGGTTCTGACCAGCTACATCATCGCCGCTGCTATCGCGACGCCCCTGACCGGCTGGCTGTCCGACAGGATCGGGGGGCGGCGGCTCTTCATCATCTCGATTGTTACCTTCGTCGTCGCCTCAGTCCTGTGCGGAATGGCGCAGAACCTTGAACAGATGGTATTTTTTCGCATACTTCAGGGACTGTTCGGGGCATTCATGGCGCCGCTCAGCCAAAGCTTCATGCTCGATTCCACGCGGCCAAGCCGGCATCCAACGGTAATGGCGATCTGGAGCACGGGCATCATGCTTGGCCCGATCATGGGGCCGCTCGTGGGCGGGTGGCTGACCGAAAACTGGAACTGGCGATTCGTCTTTTATGTCAACTTGCCGCTCGGCCTGATCGCGCTGGTGCTGCTGCTCATCAGCCTTCCGGAAAGGCCCAAGTTACCGCGCCGGTTTGATCTGTTCGGTTTCTTCTGGCTGTCGATCGGCCTCGCCTCCCTTCAACTCCTGCTCGACCGCGGAAACCATGTCGACTGGTTCGATTCTGGCGAGATCTGGATATATACCGGCCTGCTAATTTCGGCGACGTGGATCACTGCCCTGCACTTCACAACATCGAAGAACCCGCTCCTGAATCTCTCGCTGTTCAAAGACGCAAACTTCTCGGTCGCGATGACTCTCATGATCATGCTGGGCGCCATCATGTTCTCGACAATGGCACTCCTGCCGCCAATGCTTCAGCACTTGCAAGGCTATACCGTGATCGGCACCGGGCTCGTTCTGATGCCGCGCGGGATAGGCTCCATTATCAGCGCACAGATCGGCGGATTGCTGATGCGCCGCGGCGTCGATATGCGAATCATGATGGCAGTCGGGCTTGGTGTCACCTCGGCAACTCTGTGGCAGATGACGCAGTGGTCGCTCTACATCGACACCACCTTGATCGCGACAACCTCCTTCATCCAGGGCCTTGCCTTTGGGCTGGTTTTCATTCCGATCAATATTCTGGCCTTCGCCACACTCCATCCCAGCCAGCGCACCGAAGCATCAAGCATGCTCAACCTGTTTCGCGGAGTCGGCTCGGCGGTCGGGATCTCGATGGTCACTGTCGCGCTGGCCCGCAACATGCAGATCAGCCATTCCGATCTGGCAAGCCATGTGACTACCGCTTCGGGCACCGGAGTGATCGATTACGGCACGATAGACAGGCTCCAGTCGCTCGGCGAAGCAGCGGCAACAATTGTAGACGCGGAAATCACGCGCCAGGCATTCATGGTCGCCTATATCAACGATTTCTACATGCTGTTCTGGATCGCGGTCCTGACGATGCCTACGTTGCTGTTCCTGAAGAAGCCGGTTTTACGCGCCTGACGATTGGCCAGACCGGTTGTGCGGGGCGCTAAGCAGAGCAGCGCCCTCGCGCTGACTGATCAGCCCTTCTTCAGGTGCTTTCGGCCCAGCAATTCGGCAATCTGCACGGCGTTAAGGGCAGCGCCCTTGCGCAAGTTATCCGACACGCACCACAAAGCGAGACCGTTCTCAACGGTCACGTCTTCGCGAACGCGGCTGATATAAGTCGCACTGTCGCCCGCACATTCGACCGGCGTGACATATCCGCCGTCCTCACGCTTGTCGACGAGCATACAGCCCGGCGCCTCGCGCAGGATATCCTGTGCCTTCTGCGCTGAGAGCTCTTTTTCCAGCTCGATGTTGATCGATTCGGCATGGCCAACAAAGACCGGGACACGCACACATGTGGCCACGACTTTCACTTTTGAGCCCATGATTTTCTTGGTCTCGACCACCATCTTCCACTCTTCCTTGGTGGAACCATCGTCGAGGAAGACATCGATATGCGGAATCACGTTGAAAGCGATCTGCTTGGTGAACGTATTTGGTTCAGCCGGGTCACCCACGAAAATGGCCCGACTCTGCTCAAACAGCTCATCCATGCCGGCCTTTCCGGCGCCGGACGTGGACTGATAGGTTGAAACGACGATACGTTTGATCGTCGCTGCTTCGTGCAGCGGGTTAAGCGCCACAACCATCTGTGCTGTCGAACAGTTCGGATTCGCGATGATGTTCTTCCGGGTATAGCCGTCAATCGCTTCCGGGTTCACCTCAGGCACGATCAGCGGCACATCCGGGTCCATCCGATAGAGCGAGCTGTTATCGATCACGACGCAGCCCTGCTCGGCCGCTTTGGGCGCATAAATCTTGGTCGGGCCGGAGCCGGCAGCAAACAGCGCGATGTCCCACCCGGTGAAATCGAAGTGTTCGAGGTTCTTGCACGTAAGCATCTTGCCGGTGTCACCGAACTCTACTTCGCTGCCTATTGAGCGCGATGAGGCTACCGCTGCTATCTCATCGATAGGAAACTCACGCTCAGCAAGGATGGCAAGTATTTCACGGCCGACATTTCCCGTCGCGCCCACCACTGCAACTCGATAACCCATTGTTCCTGACCTTCAATATAGAAACGGCCGGTCTCCTGTCGCTGGAGCCGGCCGCTTCGGTAATGCTGAAAGACTGTAAAGTCCGTTGCTTACCCTTTGGCGGCGTTATCCGCGCCGGTCTTAATATTGTCGCGGCGTTCGGCAATGCGGGCCCGCTTACCGGTGCGGCCACGCAAGTAATAGAGCTTGGCGCGGCGCACGATGCCCTTGCGCACAACAGTGATGCTGTCGAGGTTGGGCGAATAGAGCGGGAACACACGCTCAACACCCTCACCGAAGCTGATCTTGCGAACGGTGAAGTTGGAGCCCATCCCGCGGCTTGTGCGGGCGATGCATACGCCTTCGAAGTTCTGCACACGCGTGCGCGTGCCTTCAACAACTCTCACGCCGACGCGCAGCGTATCGCCCGGGCGAAACGTTGGAATATCCTTGGAAGCCTTTTCAATTTCTTCGGCTTCGATCTGCTGAATCAGGTTCATTGACCCTGGTCCCTATCTCTTTTTTGCCGCGCACCAGAGGCAGACTGGTCCCGAGCGCCACTATGACGCTCCCAAAGGTCCGGCCTGCGTGATCGTGTATCATCCTCCGCCTGTTGTTTCCGCCAGGCGGCGATTTTCGCATGATCCCCCGATCGCAGCACTTCAGGGATCGTGCGCCCTTCCCATTCGACAGGTCGGGTAAAATGCGGATACTCAAGGAGGCCGTCCTCAAACGATTCCTCAGCACCGCTGGAAGCCGCGCCCATTACGCCGGGAAGCAGCCGAATGCAAGCATCAAGAAGCATGATCGCGGCAGGTTCTCCGCCCGACAGGACGATATCACCGATACAAACCTCCTCGACGTCGCGTCCTTCGAAGATTCGTTCATCGAATCCCTCGAAACGGCCGCACAAAACACTCACCCCTGGTCCCGCCGCCAATTCCCGCACGCGCGCCTGTGAAAGTGGCTTTCCCCGGGGCGTCATCGCCAGCACCGGACAGTCAGGCTGGATCAGTCTGGCATGATCAATTGCGGCTGCCAGCACATCAACCTTGAGCACCATTCCCGCACCCCCGCCCGCCGGAGTATCATCGACACTGCGGTGCTTGTCTGTGGCAAAATCGCGGATCTGGACCGCCTCGATTGACCAGCGCCGTTCCTCCAGCGCACGCCCCGCCAATGAATGACGCAGCGGCCCGGGAAACATCTCCGGGTACAGCGTCAAAACGGTGGCAGCAAAAGTCATGAAGTCCTGTCTAGACTGCAAAAGGGCTCCTGACGACAACCCGCTGCTCGTCCCACTCGGCAACCGCATCTTCGATCATCGGCACCATGAATGTCTTGCCACCCTCACCATTCTCGGGCGGCCGCTTGATTTCCAGGATATCGCCCGCGCCAAAATTTTCCACTGCGATCACCGTGCCAAGCGGCGCGTCATCATCGGAAACGACCGCAAGGCCAATCAGATCGGCGTGGTAATATTCGCCGTCACCAAGTGGCGCCAACGCGGAGCGCGGCACAGTCAACTCGGTGCTGCGCAAGGCTTCGGCCCCGTTGCGGTCCGTCACTTCGGCGAAGCGGGCAATCGCCCCGCCCTTGTTATCATCGCGGACTTTCTTGAGAGTCAGGCCCGAACCATCGCCTGAAGCGTTGAAGGTGCGGAAACGCCGCAGCGCCGCCACACCTTCACCGAACAGCTTGAGCCGGACTTCCCCGGTCACACCGTGCGCCCCGGTAACAACCGCGAGCGTGACGGGTTTGTCAGCAACCAACAGGGATCAACCCTCGGCCTTTTCCTCACCCGCATCATCAGCGGGGGCGTCTTCGGCAGGAGCCTCGGCAGCCGGTGCTTCCTCTGCGGGAGCCTCTTCTGCTGGAGCTTCCTCAGCCGGTGTTTCCTCAACGGGAGCCTCTTCAGCAGCAGCTTCCTCTGCGGGAGCTTCCTCAGCAGGAGCTTCGGCAGCAGCCTTGGCAGCTTCCTCTGCATCGGCGGCCTTCGCAGCCCGCTCTTCAACGCGCTCCTTGGCCTTCTCACCCGGCTCAGCCTTGTTCGGGTTGTTACGTGCAGCACGCTCGCGGATGCCGGCAGCATCAAGGAAGCGAAGAACACGGTCGGACGGCTGTGCGCCGACGCCGAGCCAATAGCGCGCGCGGTCCTCGTTCAGCTTGACGCGGTCAGGGTTGTCCTTGGCGAGCAGCGGATTGTAGATGCCGATCTGCTCCAGATACTTGCCGTCACGTGCCCTGCGGCTGTCCGCAACAACGATGCGGTAATAAGGACGCTTTTTCGCGCCACCGCGCGACAGACGAATTGCAACTGCCATGTATTCTACCTTCCTTGTAAATCTATCGAATCTATTTCTTGAGTAATTTCGAGATATCCGGCGGCAATCCACCGCCGCCGCCCATTCCACCTGCCGCCGGGCCACCAAGCCCCGGCATGGCAGCATCGATGCCGCCGGAACCGAACATCGCGCCAAGGCCCTTGAGCCCGCCCATCTTCTTGATCTGTTTCATCGCGCGGCCCATTTCCTGGTGCATCTTGAGCACTTTGTTGACCTCTTGCACCTGAGTTCCCGAACCGGCAGCAACGCGCTTCTTGCGCTTTGCGTTCAGCAGTTCTGGACGCGCCCGCTCCTTGACTGTCATCGATCCGATGATCGCATCCATATGGACCAGCACTTTATCGTCCATGTTGGACGCAGCCATCGCCGCCTTGGCCTTCTTCATGCCCGGCATCATGCCCGCCAGCATGCCGAGGCCGCCCATACTCTGCATTTGCTTGAGCTGCGCGCGCAAGTCGTTGAGATCGAACTGGCCCTTGGCCATGCGCTGGGCAAGGCGCTCTGCCTCGTCCGCGTCTACCGATTCGGCTGCCTTCTCGACGATGGAGACGATGTCGCCCATACCAAGGATGCGGCTGGCGACGCGCCCCGGTTGAAACGGCTCAATCGCGTCGATCTTTTCACCCGTGCCGGCAAACTTGATCGGCTTGCCGGTGACGGCGCGCATTGAAAGCGCCGCGCCGCCGCGGGCATCGCCGTCCATCCGGGTCAGGATGACGCCGGTCAGGTCCACTTCGCCGCCAAAACTCTGCGCGACATTCACCGCGTCCTGGCCCGTGAGCGAATCAACAACGAGCAGCGTTTCCCGGGGTGAAGAAATCGCCGAGACAGCCTTCATCTCGGCCATTAGCTGCTGGTCAACATGCAGGCGGCCCGCAGTATCGAGCAGCAGCACATCAATGGCTTGAAGCTTGGCGGACTGGAGCGCGCGGGTCGCGATTTCGGTGGGCTGCTGGCCGGGGATAATCGGCAGGGTCGCGACATCTACCTGCTCGCCCAGCACTTTAAGCTGTTCCTGCGCAGCCGGACGATTGACGTCGAGCGAAGCCATCATCGACTTCTTGCCGTGCTTGTCCTTCAACAGCTTGGCAAGCTTGGCGGTGCTGGTCGTCTTACCAGAGCCTTGCAGGCCGACCATCAGGATCACGACAGGCGGTGCCGCGTTAAGATCAAGCTCGGCGATCTCCTCACCGCCCAGCATCTCTACCAGCGCGTCATTGACAATCTTGACAACCTGCTGGCCCGGCGTGATCGATCGGAGAACCGACTGGCCAACGGCCTTTTCAGTTACCTGGTCAATGAACCGGCGCACGACCGGCAATGCAACATCGGCTTCGAGCAGCGCGATACGCACTTCGCGCATCGCATCGCGGACGTCCTGCTCCTTGAGCGCACCGCGCCCACGCAGCTTGTCGAACACTCCGCCAAGACGGTCTGTCAAAGAATCAAACATAATGACTCCTGCCGAACATCG
>JAHRVR010000120.1 GCA_019090585.1 Sphingomonadaceae bacterium | reverse complement strand
GCATGCAAACGCTGCTTTGGCTGGCGTTCTTTGCCAGCTTTGCTGTGAAAATGCCGATGTGGCCGGTTCACACTTGGCTTCCCGATGCGCACGTTCAGGCGCCAACGGCCGGCTCGGTCATTCTTGCCGGTGTGCTGCTGAAAATGGGCGGATATGGTTTCATCCGTTTTTCACTGCCGATGTTCCCGGAGGCCAGCGCCCAGTTTGCCTGGCTTATCTTTACCCTGTCGATGGTGGCAGTGGTTTACACATCACTTGTCGCGCTGGTGCAGCACGATATGAAGAAGCTGATCGCTTATTCGTCGGTCGCCCATATGGGTATCGTCACTGTCGCTGCCTTTGCCTTCAATGTGCAGGGTCTTGAAGGGTCGATGATCATGATGCTCAGCCATGGTCTTGTCTCAGGTGCACTCTTCCTGTCCGTCGGAGTGATTTACGACCGGCTGCACACGCGAGAGATTGATCGTTACGGCGGGCTTTCGATCAATATGCCGCACTACGCGCTGTTCTTCATGCTGTTTACGATGGCTTCGATCGGGCTGCCCGGCACCAGCGGCTTCGTGGCCGAGTTCCTGAGCCTTGCCGGTATTTATCAGGTATCCACCTGGGTCACCTTGGTATGCACGAGCGGTGTCGTCCTTGGCGCGGTTTACATGCTCTATCTCTATCGGCGGGTGGCGTTCGGGGAACAGAAAAATGCCGATGCCGCGGCCATGCCTGATTTGTCCTTCAGGGAACTGGCAATGATGGTTCCGCTGGGGCTCGCTGTGCTTTGGATGGGCGTCTATCCTGAAAGTTTCCTTGCCCCGATGCGTCAGGATATTGCCGCGCTTAATGCACGAATTGCACGCGCCGCGCCGGAAGGTGATTCCAACCTGATGATGGGGACACCCCGGCTTGAGGTGGACGAAACCCATCACGGGCACGATGCAGCGCACGGGGGGGCGCACTGATGGAATTCACCAACTCCCTCAGGCTTGTTGCGCCTGAAATTCTACTTTCGGTTTCGGGGCTTGTCCTGTTGCTCGTTGCCGCCTGGACCACGGACCGGGCTTCGAGAGCGATCACCAGCATCGCAGTTGCGGTATTGGTGGCGGCTTCCGTCCTTGTTGCCCCGGCGCTGAGCAGCGGGGCTTCCGGTCCCGATACCGCCGCATTCTTCGGGCAGTTCCGCGCCGATGCTTTTGCCAGTTTCGCCAAACTTCTGATTTACGGCACGGCGGCGGCATCACTGATGATCGCGCCTGCTTTCTTCGAACGTCATGGCGCGATGCGGGCCGAATACCCTGTGCTGATCCTGTTCGCCGCACTGGGCATGGGAATGATGGTTTCGGCGGGCGATTTGCTGACCCTCTATATCGGGCTGGAACTCAGCTCGCTCGCCGCTTATGTGCTTGCCGCCTTTTTGCGGAACGATGAACGCTCGGCAGAAGCAGGGCTTAAATACTTCGTGCTTGGTGCGCTTGCCAGCGGCATCCTGTTGTTTGGTATGAGCCTGACTTACGGCTTTACCGGAACGACCAGCTTTGAGGGGATACGTGCCGCGCTTGACGGTGAGATGGCGCTGGGTGCGCTGTTCGGCGTGGTCTTTGTTCTTGCAGGTCTTGCCTTCAAGATCAGTGCGGTGCCCTTCCACATGTGGACGCCCGATGTTTACGAAGGTGCGCCTGCCCCGGTTACGACCTTTTTTGCAACCGCGCCCAAGATTGCGGCCATGGCATTGACCATGCGTGTTGCTCTCGACGCATTTGGACCTCAGGTGGATGCCTGGCGGCAGATCATTATATTCGCTGCACTCGCCTCAATCGTGGTTGGTGCGCTCGGCGCGATCGGTCAGGCCAATATCAAACGGCTGATGGCCTACTCTTCGATCAACAATGTCGGCTTTATGCTGATTGGTCTTGCTGCGGCGACGGTCGCAGGGGCTTCCGCCATGCTGGTCTATCTCGCCATTTATGCCGCGATGTCGCTTGGCGCATTTGTCGCTATCCTGATGCTGAAGCGTGAGGATGGAGAGGCGGTTGAGGCGATCTCGGACATTTCAGGCTTGTCGCAAACGCGCCCGGCACTGGCCGCTGCATTGGCGATGATCATGTTCAGCCTTGCCGGCATACCGCCGCTATTTGGCTTCTGGGGCAAGTTCGTCGTCTTTCAGGCCGCAGTGGAGGCCGATCTGATCGTGCTGGCGGCAATAGGTATCGCGGCATCGGTGATTGGTGCGTTCTATTATATCAAGATCGTCAAGATCATGTATTTCGACGCGCCCGCCGACGTTGTGAAAGGGCAGAGCGATTGGGCGCATCACGCTTTGCTGTGGCTTTCGGCCATCTTCATTTCCCCTCTGGGATACCTTCTTACCAAGTGGCTGGGTAACCTTGCCAATAGCGCGGCAGCTGCCTTGTTTGTTGCGGCTTGATCCACTTCGTTCCTGAAACCGGATCGACCAATACGGACTTGCTGGAGCGTTTGCGCGCGGGCGAGCTGATGCCCGAGGGCGACTGGCTGGTCGCGGACCGGCAGACACAGGGGCGTGGACGCCACGGGCGGGATTGGTTTGACCGAACTGGCAATTTCATGGGCTCCACGCTTGTTCACCAACAAGCAGGTGATCCAGCCGCCGAAACATTGGCACTTGTTGGCGGTATGGCTCTTTATGAGGCGGTCGCATCGCATTGTCCCGGCAATGCACAACTGATGTTGAAATGGCCTAATGACTTACTGGCCGGCGATGCCAAAGTTGCCGGAATATTGCTTGAGAGGGCAGGTGACACTGTCGTTGCAGGTATTGGCGTCAATCTGGTGTCTGCGCCCGATGTGCCGGGCCGCGAGGTTGCTGCGCTATCGGATCTGGGGACACCGCCTGATCGCGATGTCTTTGCGGCGGATCTGGCCAGAAGCTTCGCCGCCGAACTGGAACGATGGCGAAATGGCGGCATCGCACCTTTGGCAAGGCGCTGGCAGAAAGCCGCGCATCCACTGGGCACAAATCTGTCGGTGCAGGAGGTGGGACGGCTCGCTGTTTCGGGGAGCTTTGCGGGACTTACCCAAGGCGGGGCATTGCAACTTCGGTTGGCGGATGGCTCGATGCGTGCCATTCAGGCTGGCGAAGTACTTCTGGACCGGGACGGCGATGAGTGAAGGTGCGATAAGATCATGCTGTTAGCCATCGATGCCGGCAATACCAATGTTGTTTTCGCTCTGTTTGAAGGGCGGAAAATCAAGGCCCGTTGGCGGATCGCCACTGATGTGCGCCGGACTGCGGATGAATATGCTGTCTGGCTGCTACGTCTGATCGAGATCGAGGGCGTCGAACGGTCCGATGTGACGCAGATCATTGTCTCCACAGTGGTGCCGCGCGCACTCCATAACATTGATGTGCTGTCTAATCAGTATTTCGGGCTGACACCGCTTGTGGCGGGTGACGCTCCTGCGGAGTACGCGATCGAGATTGATGTTGAGGAACCCAGATCGCTAGGCGCGGATCGTGCTGTCAACGCGGTTGCGGCCCATGCAAAATATCCGGGCGACCTGATACTTGTTGATTTTGGCACCGCGACGACGTTCGATGTTGTTGATTTTAATGGCGCTTACAAGGGCGGCATAATTGCAGCGGGTATCAATCTCTCGCTAGACGCGCTGGTGGGCAAAACCGCCATGCTGCCGCGTATCGCCATCGAAGTTCCCGAATCGACGAGTGTGGTCGGTCGTAATACCGAGGATCAGATGTTGATTGGAGTGTTTTGGGGTTATGTCGCGATGATGGAGGGGCTGATCTCCCGGATGCGCAGCGAAATCGGCAGGCCCGCCAAAGTCATTGCGACGGGCGGATTGGCGGTGCTGTTTGACGAGGCGACCGACATTTTTGATGTCGTGGATGCCGATCTGACGCTCGAAGGTCTGGCTTTGCTGGCGGAAAGAGCATCCAGCCAGTGAAGCCCGGAAAGGAACTGTTGTTTTGTGCGCTCGGCGGATCGGGCGAAATCGGCATGAACGTCAATCTCTATGGGTGCGACGGAAAATGGCTGATGGTCGATCTGGGCATGACGTTCAGTGGCAATGAATATCCCGGCGTCGATCTCGTCTTTGCCGATCTGGAATTCATCGAGGACCGGCGTTCTGATCTGGTCGGCATTGTCCTGACGCATGCGCATGAAGACCATATCGGCGCTGTGCCCTATTTTGCTGCAGATCTGGGTGTCCCGCTTTATGCGACGCCTTTCACGGCCCGTCTGGTTCGTGGAAAGCTGGAAGAAGCCGGGCTTGCCGATGTGGTTAAACTCCATGTCATCGACCATCTCGATCAGTTTGAGCTTGGGCCTTTTGGTATCCGCTATGTGCCGATCGCCCATTCGATCGCCGAGGGTAATGCCCTGCAGATCGAGACTCCTTACGGCCAGATTTTTCATACAGGCGACTGGAAGCTCGATGATGAGCCGCTGATCGGCACTCCGACCTCTGCCGAAGAGTTGAGCAGGATCGGCGACGAGGGCGTGTTGGCGATGGTCTGCGATTCGACCAACGTCTTCAACCCGGAGGCATCGGGTTCGGAAGGGGCGGTCTATCGCGGCCTGCTTGAAGAGGTGAAGCGCCAAGGCGGAAAACGTGTGCTCGTCACCACATTTGCTTCCAATGTCGCTCGGCTGCAGGCTTTGGGCGAGGTAGCGAAAGCCACGCAGCGCCAATTATGTGTCGCGGGGCGCTCGCTGGACCGTATCATCGCCGCGGGACAAGCGAGCGGTTATCTGGCTGACTTCCCGCCGACGATAAATTTTGACACCGCCATGGGCCTGCCGCGCGGTGAAGTCATGATCGTTGGAACCGGCGGGCAGGGTGAGCCTCGTGCCGCGCTTGGGCGCATTGCCGCTGGCAACCACCCGATATCGCTCGATGCCGGGGATGTTGTGCTCTTTTCCTGTCGGCAGATACCGGGGAACGAAGTTGCCATTGGCCGCATTCAGAATCAGCTTGCGGGCCGCGGGGTTGACGTTGTTACAGACCGGCAGAGCATGATCCACGTGTCCGGCCATCCCGGACGCCCGGAACTGGAAGCGCT
>JAHRVR010000119.1 GCA_019090585.1 Sphingomonadaceae bacterium | reverse complement strand
GCGAGACGTTGCGTTGAAGCAGGCGCTGCCATGCCATTTCACCGAGTATCTGGCGCTTGAGCGATGCCGGTGCGGAGCCGATACGTTGCAGATAGGCGTCCATTGCCTCGGTGTTCTGGTTGAAATTCTCTGCCGCGACGCGGGCATAGGACTGGTTCACCTCTGCCTGAGCGATCTCGATATCGGATGCTTCGGCCTCCTGGATCTGCAGTGTCTCGTCGATCAGGTTGCGCAGGACCTGCAAGCGCAGCCGCTTTTTCTCTTCCCCGCCCACTTCGTTCTCGTTGGCGGCAAGGATAAGCGCAAGGCGGCGGTCAACGTCCGTTCCGGTAATGACAGCGCCATTCACCACTGCGGTGGCGCGCCGCACGTTTGGATCGCGCTCGCCAAACAGCTGCACGCCTTCGGGGATGTTAAGTGCGCTTTGCGCTGCTTCTTGGGCCGGGGCACTGGCGGGCGTTGCGAGTCCTGCCATTGCCACCAATGCTGCTGCCAGGTTGAAAGAGGTCTTGCGATAGAAAGCTGTCACCGTGATGCCGATCCTGTGTCTGGCTAAGGATATCCGATTTGCGAAAGTCTTGGGCAAATCTGCCACAAAACCGGTATTCCTGCCTCTGCCCCTTGATGGATTAACCCAAACTGAGTGTGCCCGATAGAGGCTTTGGGCCGATATGCCAACGCTGCCGGTAGTATGATCGGCAGTTGGCTCTCCACCCTAGCGGAAACCGAGATTGCGAAGGGCGAAACGGACCTGGAAGGAATTGCCGCGTTTGGCATCGCCGCTGGCAATATAGTCGCGGCGCCAGGTGAAGGCGATTTCAAGACAATCGTCCTGATAGGCAATGCCGAGGCGAGTGCGCAGCGGTTGGAATCCATCCGATCCCAGCGTTGGATCCTCGCTTTTGTCGGTCAGGTTGACGACGGATGAGCCAAACATGGACCAGTAGCGCGCAAAAGCGATGCGCCCTGCTGCACGCAGCTCCTCGCGATCCTGCAGATCCTCGATACCGGCGGTGATGTCGCGATTGAGCTTCACATAGCCGATTTCGGCATAAGTGCGGTCATCGCCGATAACTGCGTCGAACTCGTGGCGGCGGATCGCGAAGCTGTCTTTGTCGAGTCGGAAGCGATGAACGAGATTGATGAAGTCGCGGTAGCGAATTTCGGTCCGTCCGACGACGTCGGATACGCGATCAGTCAATCCGGTTCCGTCAGGGAACAGTGTTGTCTTTTCGTTCAGGCGAATGGACTGGCCAACAGTGGTCTTGACGCGCCAGCGAGGCCGCTCCAGCTGCCAGTCCAGGCCATATGTGAAGCGCACACCGTCTTCGATGCGGTCATAGCCGGGAAAGCGGTTGAGCGCGAACAGGTTGCTGTCTTCCAGTTCTATCGCGCGGGCATCCTCGTTCGGAACGGCCAGATTCTTGATCGAAGGTGTGGCGGAAAGCTGAATGCGCGGCGTCAGCACTTGTGTTCCGCCAAGGGCCTTGCCCACCAGCGGCCATTTGACGTCCAGCGCGGCAATGGCAATGCCCCGGCTCTCCCATCCCGAATTGCCGCGATACAGCGCCGTGGCGGTCATGTCGTTTTCATTAGAATGATAGGCGTCGCCGCGCACCAGCCCGGTGAGGGTCACTTCCTGACCGAGGGCGGTCAGCCGCCTAAGATCCCACTGGGCGCGGGCGAAGGCGCGCTGCGTATCCTGTCCGGAATGCCTTGCAATCGCCATCGAATTGGCCTGCAGCTCAACTTTCCCGCCAACCAACGGGTCCTTCAGGCGGTGTCGGTAATCCACCACCGGGATCGCGATTGGCGACTGGCCCTGATTCGCCCCGATCCGCATGGTTTGCGTTGCCCAGCCTGCAACTGAGAAATAACTGTCCTGATCGATCCGTTCGATTTCCACAGTGGAGCGCAGCCGGTCGTCGCGGCTGATGTCATAGCGGCGCAGGAAGGTCCGGTCGGTGGATCGACGGATCGATCCGGTGACGCTCCATTCCGGGGAGAACTGGAAGCGTCCATTGGCAAAGATATAGCCCCGGAAGTCCTTCTCCGGTGTGGGCGTTGATCCAAAGATAGAGATGTGTTGGCTGGAGGTGGCATAGCCGGTTATCTGGTACGCACCCTTTCCGGTCAGGGCGCGATATTGCAATGCGCCCATCGGCGGCGCCTCGGTATAGACATAAGCAGTCGCAGTCAGATCGCGATTTTCGGAAAGTCGGACATAATAGGAGTCGCTGATTTCTACCCCGTTAGAGGGCGTGAAGCGAAAATCGGGGATCAGCAGGCCGGAAATTGCGCGTCCGTCCGTTGTCGTCTTGAGGCCGGGGATGGGTAGAGAGACCGCGCCAAAGAAAATGATTCGCGCGCCTTTGAATGATACGCGGCGTTTTTGTGCGTCGTAAATCACCTCGCGCGCTGTGACGCGCCAACTCGGCGTCTTGGAACAGCCCTTGCTGGTCTCTATCTGGCAAGCGGAGTAGGCTGCCTGGCTAAGGACAATATCGCCACTTTCCAGTCGCTTGCCCGAGGTTGCTACCAATCGGCCGCCTTCTCTGAGGGCCAGCAGCATGTTTTCCATTGCCCCGGTTTTGAGCTCATCGGTCAGCTCTGCATGCTCGGTGAAGAGCTGGTTGCCATCCTGATCTATAAGCCGGACGTTGCCATCGGCCACGATGATGCCGGTGTTGCGGTTCCAGGTGACACGGTCTGCGCGAACGGACTGGTCGTCGCGGTGTAGAACGACATTGCCGATGGCAAGGATCGTCTCATCCTCGGTAAGATATTCGACCCGGTCCGCCTCGAACGCGACAGCGGCGGATGTGTTGGCCGTATTCTGAATTTCGTTTGATGGCCCCGCCGTATGGGCCGAATCCTGCGCAATCGCTGGGCTGGAAACGGCAACCACGGCCAAGGCAGTGGCACACAGGCCCAAGTGCAACAGATGCAAGCGGCGGGCAAAGGCTTGCAGCAGGGACAGCGAGGCTGGGAGCATCGCTTGCCTATCGCACTGCCGTTGCTTAACTGCAATCCGCCCTGTCCGCAGATGAGCGCCATTTCGGCACCATTCAAGGAGAATTCATGCAGATTCAGTTCCTCGATACCCATTCCGTTTCATCCGCGCGCCTTGTCGCCTATCTTGCGAATCAGGACGCGCTGCCTGCCGGTATCGAATCTGTGCTTGTCGAAGGCGCCGGTATTTCGCGTTTTTCCGGCAAGGCGGGGCAAATTTTTGAAGGGTTTGTGGAGCGTGGCGGCAAAGTAACGCGGGTTGCCATTGCCGGTGTTGGCGCAGCGTCTGCAAAAGACCGGCGGTCCGTTATTGAGCGCGCTGGCGCTGGACTGGTCGCCAAGTATCTTGCTTCGGGCGAGAGCGAGATGGTTCTGGACCTGACCGGCTGTGGCTTCAGCGCCGCAGAAGCAGCGTCGGCATTGCTGGGCGCGCGGCTTCGTGCATGGCGCCACGATATATATCGCACCACGCTGGCCAAGGAAAAGAAAGCCACGCTTAAAAGCATTGGCGTGCTGGGCGCACCTGATGGCACTGAGGCGCAGTGGGAGATCGAGGCCGCCTTGGCCGAAGGGGTGGCGTTCACCAAGGAACTTGTGACCGAACCGGGCAATGCCTTGTTCCCGGACAGTTTTGTGGAACGGTGCCGCGATCGCCTTGCGGGAACCGAGATGAAGCTGCGCGTTCTTGATGAAAAAGAAATGCAGGAAATGGGCATGGGGGCGCTGCTTGGCGTCGCACAGGGATCGGCGCGCCGGCCGCGCATGCTGATCATGGAATGGCTGGGAGGAAAGCAGGGCGAAAAGCCCATGGCGTTTATTGGCAAAGGTGTGACATTCGATTCGGGTGGTATTTCGCTCAAGCCTGGTGGCGGAATGGAAGACATGAAGTGGGACATGGGCGGTGCCGGGGCAGTGGCGGGCACCATGCTGGCACTGGCCCGGCGCAAGGCGAAGGCCAATGTCATCGGTGTGTGCGGGCTGGTTGAAAATATGCCGGACGGAAATGCGCAGCGGCCGGGCGATGTCGTCACTTCGATGTCAGGTCAGACAATTGAAGTTATTAATACCGATGCAGAAGGGCGGCTCGTGCTGTGCGATGCGATGACTTATGTTCAGCGTGAATTCGATCCGGCGGCGATTATCGATCTGGCAACTTTGACCGGTGCGATCATCGTTTCGCTTGGCCATGAACATGCCGGCCTCTTCTCCAATGATGATGATCTGGCAGGCAAGCTCGATTTTGCGGGCAATCAGAGCGGTGACAAGCTGTGGCGTTTGCCGCTTAGTCCTGCCTACAACAAGCTGATCGACAGCCCGATTGCGGACATGAAAAATGTCGGCCCGCGCTTTGGCGGATCAATTACAGCGGGGCAGTTCCTTCAGCGTTTTGTCGACAAGGGCAGGCCCTGGGCACATCTTGATATCGCAGGCATGGTCTGGGCGGACAAGCCGGGCGCGACCTGGGACAAAGGCGCCACTGGATACGGTGTGCGCCTGCTCGACCGGTTCGTTCGCGAAAATCTGGAAGGTTGAGGCCGGGCAGTGCGCATAGGATTCTACCTGTTACAGCGTGATCCGGTTGAGCGCGCTTTGCCTCAGATCGCGGCCAAGGCCATGCAGGTGGGCCAAAAGATGCTTGTTGTGTCGGGCGACGGGGCTTTGCTTGATCGCCTTGACAAGGCTCTGTGGACAGAGCGGCCTGATGACTTTCTGGCGCATGGCAAAGCGGGGGACGGGAAAGAGGACCGGCAGCCGATCCTGCTTTCGCAATCATGCGACGCGCAAAATGGGGCAATCCTGTGCGCGCTTGCCGACGGCCAATGGCGCGATGAGGCGCTGCAGTTTGAGCGCGTGTTCCTGTTTTTCGAAGACAGTCAGCGAGCAACTGCACGCGAGGTCTGGCGCAAGTTTGATGCAAGCGGCGATGTTGAACGGGAGTTTTATGAACAGCATGATGGGAAGTGGCGCAAAGTCGCCTGACCGCTGGACTTCCGCCTTGCGGTGCAGCATTTTCCCGGCTAGGGGCGCGCCGAATTCCAAAACAAAACAATCATTCGCAAGGAACATTGAGTCATGGCGGTAACCCGCACCTTTTCGATCATCAAGCCAGATGCCACTCGCCGCAACCTGACCGGCGGCGTTACCCGGATGCTCGAGGAAGCCGGCCTGTGCGTGATTGCTTCCAAGCGGATCCAGATGAGCAGGCAGCAGGCCGAGGGGTTCTACGCGGTTCACAAAGAGCGCCCCTTCTTCGGTGACCTCGTTGCCTTCATGACTTCCGGCCCGGTCGTGGTTCAGGTGCTTGAGGGTGAGGATGCGGTGAAGCGCAATCGCGACATCATGGGCGCCACCAATCCGGCCGATGCCGCCGAAGGCACCATCCGCAAGACTTATGCAGAATCGATCGAAGCGAATTCCGCGCATGGATCGGACAGCGAAGAAAATGCGAAGATAGAGATCGACTTCTTCTTCAAGCCCGAAGAAATCGTTGGCTGAAACTATCCGAATCGATATGTCCCCCAATTCATGATAGGAATTGCCTGTCGGGAGCGCCTCGATAGGTGATCCCGGAATTTGGGGGGGAATGCCGATGTCTCGTATCGCCTATTTGCTGGTGGCAACACTTTGCTACTTCGCGTTCTTCGTTTCGTTTGTCTATCTGGTTGGGTTTATTGCGGGACTTCCGCAGTTTCCGACGCATGTCGATAAGGGGATGCAGGCTTCTGTTCCCGTTGCCATCGGCGTCAACCTGTTGCTTGTTTCGCTGTTCGGAGTGCAGCATTCGATCATGGCGCGGCCCGGTTTCAAGCAGGGCTGGACGACGATTGTGCCTCCGGCGCTTGAGCGTGGGTTCTACTGCCTTGCGACCGCTGTTGTCCTGGCGATCCTCTTCATCTTCTGGCACGAGTTGCCGCAATCAATCTGGAGCGTTTCCAGCGAGGTGGGCCGGACCATCCTGTGGGCTCTGTTTGCCCTTGGAGTCCTGACGGTTTTTGTCAGCACCTGGCTGATTAGCCATTTTGAGCTGTTCGGCCTTGCACAGGCATGGGCGAATTTCCGCAATCGTCCGTTGCCCACACCGCAATTCAGAACACCGTTTTTGTATAAGCTGGTCAGGCACCCCATTTATCTGGGCTTCTTCATTGCGCTTTGGGCCACACCGGACATGAGCCTAGGCCATCTGATCCTGGCGACCGGGATGACACTCTACCTGTTCGTTGGCTCAGGTTTTGAAGAGCGCGATCTGGAAGGTCAGTTCGGGACTACTTATGTTGAGTATCAGGCGCGGGTGAGTAAGATCATTCCGGGTTTAGGGCGCAAAAAATGACCTTGCTGGCCGTTTTTTGCGTTTGATCTGGCGCCTGTCGTTGCGCTATCTGAGTGGTAGAGGAGTATTACAATGCAAGGAATGGGCGGCGAGGGCGAAGATTGCCCGTTTGAGTTTAACTTCGATGAGAAGACCTTCAAGGTCGGGGATTCTGTAAGCTACCGCGTGAACGGCAGCCTTGAAGGCTTTCCATTCGTGGGAACTTTGCTTGAGGTGCATGACAATCATGTGATCCTTACGGGCGATCCGGACGATCCGAAAGCGACGTATCACGGCACGCGTGAAAGCCGGCCACTGGTGGATTTTGCCCAGATCTAGAAGGTCTGACCCTAGAATTCGTCGGCGATATCCAAAAGTTTCGTCAGCCGCTTGGGTGCGACGGCGCGCCAACTGCGCTGCATCCAATGCGCGACCTGATCCCAGTCGACCCCTTTGCGGTTGAGGATGATACCAACCCAGCCTGAAGCGCCGTAGTAGGCTGGCCGATAGTAGGCTTCCGGATCTTGTTCGATGAGCGAAGCCAGTTCATCCTGGCCGCTGGTCTTGGCCAGCACGGCAATCTGCGGTTCACCGTGGTGCTGGTTGATGAAATGCGCGAAGTATTTGCCGCCCGCAATACGCCATCCGGGCGAGCCGTGCGCAGGGCGTGCTTCCGTTTCGGGCATCGCCATGGCCAACTTTTCCACTTGCGCGAGCAGCCATTCAGGCGATGTCTCGCGCGTCACAAGCCGTTCAAGGCAACGGGAATAGAGCTGATGTTCGGCGATCAGGACACGCGCGGCAAGGCTGTCGGGCGTGTCTCGTGGAAGGATCGCAACCGGAGTCTGGCCAAGGATCGGTCCCTCGTCGAGCTCTGCCGTCACCAGATGCACGGTCACTCCGCTATGGCTCTCTCGTGCAGCGATTGCGCGCTCATGCGTGTGCAGCCCGGTATATTTGGGCAGCAGGGAAGGGTGCACATTGACCATGCGGCCTTCCCACTTAGCCACGAGCTCAGGCGTCAGGATGCGCATATATCCGGCCAGTGCGACATATTCGGCGCTGCTGGCCCGGATCGCTGCGTCCATCGCTGCATCGTGCGCGCTGCGTTCCATCCCCTTGTGCGAAAGCACGAATGTGGCAATGCCCTCGGCCTCGGCCAGTTTTAATCCGGCCGCATCGGCCCGGTTGGATGCAACAAGCACGATCTCATAGGGGCAGTTCGCGGTGCGGCTGGCATAGAGAAGCGCGGCCATATTTGTGCCGCCGCCTGAAATCAGCACGGCGACTTTCGCGCGGCTGGTGGCATTCTCAGCCAAGGTGGATCGCTTCCCAGCTTTCGCGTGCGTTCCAATCGTCGCGGCTGCCTTGCACCGTGCAGCCACGCTCGCCTGCCTCGATTCCACCGATTTGATGGACGGTTTCACCCGCCGCGGTCAGATCCCTTGTCAGCCCGTCAACTTCGTTTGCGCTGACGGCGAGCACCATGCCGATGCCGCAGTTGAACGTGCGCGCCATTTCGGCAGGTTCAATATTTCCCTGCGCTTGCAGGAACGCCATCAATGGCGGCTGGAGCCATGATCCAGCGTCGATTCGGGCGTGCAGCCCGGCAGGGAGCACGCGCGGCACATTTTCCAGCAGTCCCCCTCCGGTGATGTGTGCAAGCGCGTGGATTCGGCCCGCGCGGATCAGTGGCAGCAGGCTTTTGACGTAAATACGGGTCGGCTCGATCAGGGCATCGATCAGCAGCACGTCCTGATCGAAAAGTGCCGGGCGGTCCGGCTTCCAGGCTTTGTCTTCTGCAAGTCTCCGGACCAGCGAATAGCCATTTGAATGGATGCCGGAAGACGCAAGGCCGAGCAGCACGTCACCTTTTGCTATCTTGTCGCCGGTCAGTTGTTCGCCGCGCTCAACCGCACCGACACAGAAACCGGCAAGGTCATAATCGCCATCGCCGTACATGCCCGGCATTTCCGCAGTCTCACCGCCGATCAGGGCGCACCCGGCGATGCGGCAACCCTCGGCAATTCCCGCCACGACACGTTCTGCAACGCCATTGTCGAGTTTTCCGGTCGCGAAATAGTCAAGGAAGAAGAGAGGTTCCGCCCCTTGTACAATCAGGTCGTTCACGCACATGGCAACGAGGTCTATGCCGATCCGGTCATGCCGGTCGTGATCTATGGCAAGTTTGACTTTGGTGCCGACACCATCATTTGCCGCCACCAGAAGCGGATCGGAATAGCCGGCGGCACGCGGATCAAAGAACCCGCCGAATCCGCCCAGATCAGCGTCTGCTCCGGGTCTGGCCGTCGACTTTGCCAGCGGCCCGATTGCCTTGACCAGTGCATTGCCGGCATCGATCGAAACCCCGGCTTGCTTGTAGGTGTAAGACGGCTTGGTGGATTTATCATCTGACATTGCGATGCGCCTAACGCTTTACGGCTTGGATTTCCATGGTGGTTTAGGCAAAAGGCCCGCGATCAGACAAATGGCAAGTGCATTTCCCCCAGGCTCGCGGAATTTCCGCAAGGCAATGATCGGCAAAGGGCCGGCGGTTGCCGTGCTGTGCGCGGTGTTTCTTGGGCTCGGTATCGTTGGCACCGGTAAGCTGATTGCCCAGATCGAGGGGGATCGCGGTATTCCGCCCGTGGCCAGTTCCAAGGATATTCATGTGCCCGGCATCCCGGTCAACGTGACATCCGAATCCGGCGAGAAGGCCCGCCAGGCCGGCTGGCGACTCGCGCAGCGCAAGGCCTGGGCAACGATCGACGGCCCCAAGATGAGCGACGACCAGCTCGATGGGCTGGTGTCGGCGGTCGTTATCGAGCGTGAACAGATTGGCCCACGGCGCTATATCGCGCAGCTCGGCATCATTTTTGATCGCGCCAAGGCCGGTAAGTTCATAAAATCTGGAGGCGGTCCGGCAAGCACGCGTTCGGCGCCATTGCTTGTCATCCCGGTGCTCTATTCCGGCGGCGT
>JAHRVR010000004.1 GCA_019090585.1 Sphingomonadaceae bacterium | reverse complement strand
TATTCGCGCTATACCAAGAGCATTGAGGCGGGCTTTACCGAGCCCTATCTGTTTGACCGGAATGTTTCGCTTGGCGTGGATATCTACCGGCGCGATTACAGGAGCTTCCGCTTCGGGACGAGAAGCCGGGACCGGACCTATGAACAGTCAACTACCGGTTTCCAGGTTCGCGCAGGCGTGCCGCTAAGTGAATATATTACGGCGGTCGCGCGCTACACTCTCAATTACGACGATGTGACGCTCGATCAGAACCAGTTCTTTTTCGATCTCGACGGTGATGGCGTTGAGACCTGCGAGCCGATTCTGGCAGGACGCTATCTGTGCGAGGCGATCGGTAAACGCACGAGCTCAATCCTGGGTGTGTCACTGATTTACGATCGGCTGGATAATCGCATGCGGCCCTCACGCGGATTGCGGGCGTCGATCAGCGCTGATCTTGCAGGGCTCGGTGGCTCGGTCAAGTATGGTCGGATCCGGGCGAATGCGGCGCGCTATTTTCCCGTAGGCAGCGGCTTTATCTTTTCCCTGCAAGGCGAGGGTGGGCTCATCAAGTCCTTCGATAATAGTGGTGATCCGGCTGCCGGTATCGACGACGTGCGGCTGACAGATCGCTTTTATCTGGGTGAGCCGCAAATGCGCGGTTTCGATATTCGCGGCATTGGGCCGCGCGTCCTGCGCCAGCCCTATGTCGATCTTGATGGCGATGGCATTAGTGAGACTCTTTCCGACGAGCGCAGAGATTCGACTGATGATTCCCTGGGCGGCAATTATTATTACCTCGCACGTGCTGAACTGGAGATTCCACTCGGGTCCGGCGCGCGTGAAATGGGCTTGCGCCCATCGATTTTCGTTGACGCAGGAGCCGTCTGGGGCCTCCGCCGCCCGCAGACGATCGATACAGGGCCGGAGGGCATCTTCCTTCCTACGCGTGATTCAGATGGTCAGTCGCTTTTTTCCCAGATCGACGATGCCGATGTTGTGGACGGTGTCTGCACCACGACCGCAAGTTCGACGACGACCGATCCCATCAATCCCAATCCACCTGCGTGTCTGGTCTCTGCGGCCAATCAGGCACTGGGCACTTCACTCGCATTTCGTGAGGTCTTTCTTGGCAACACCTGGAAGCCGCGCGTTGCTGTAGGCGTGGGCGTCAACTGGAATTCACCGTTCGGTCCCTTCCGGATCGACTTCTCGAAGGTCCTCCTTAAGCGCAAGGGGGATGACACCAAATCCTTCACTTTCAATGTGGGAACCCAATTCTGATGAAAACACTTTTCAAGTCCGTGGCCGCTGTCACTCTGATGCTTGGCGCGGCGAGTATTCAGCCCGCGATGGCGCAATCA
Organism: Sphingomonadaceae bacterium; assembly: GCA_019090585.1. Taxonomy (GTDB): domain Bacteria; phylum Pseudomonadota; class Alphaproteobacteria; order Sphingomonadales; family Sphingomonadaceae; genus Novosphingobium. Next base: position 11,867 of record JAHRVR010000004.1, on the reverse strand, counting down.
TCTGGCACTGTCGTACAGGGTCTTGCGATTGCCAATCTCGAGGCGGTGATCGTCAATACGAGCGCATACAAGGTTGCCGAGCAACAGCGGCCTGTCACTTACAAGCCTCAGATCGATCAGGCCGAAGCCCGCCGTGTGCAGCTCCAGGCCCAGCTGAAGCCATTGGTGGACAAGTTCACAGCTGATCGACAGGCAGCAAGCCCTAACCAGCAGGCACTGGCGCAGCAGGCTGGCACGATCCAGCAACTTCAGACGAAGGGGCAGCAGGAACTGCAGACCATTCTTCAGCCGGTTGCTCTTTCCAGCGCGTTTGTATCCGAACAAATCGAAGGCATGCTCGATCAGGCGATCAAGGCTGCAATGGCCAAAAAGAAAGTCTCGCTGCTGCTCAGGAATGAGACGGTGCTGGCGATGAACAGCAATGCCTATAACCTCAATCAGGACATTCTGAATGAGCTGAATAAGCTGTTGCCGGCCGCGCAGCTTGTCCCTCCACAAGGTTGGGAACCGCGCCAGGTCCGTGAAGCAAAAGCCGCTCAGGCCGGCGCTTCGGGCCAGCAGGCGGCGAGCACCAGCACACAGCCGCAGGGCCGTTGAAGCGTTGAAGCAAAAGGGGCGCTCCGTTCATGAGTGAAGAACAGTCCGCTTCGGCCGCTTCGGCCGCTTCGCCGGTTTACGACACGGCGAAAATCCTGGCCGCATTGCCGCATCGTTATCCGATGCTGCTTGTTGATCGTGTGGTCTCGCTTGACCTTGGCGAGACAATCCATGCGGTCAAGGCGGTCAGCTTCAATGAGCAGTTCTTCCAGGGCCATTTCCCTGGCGCACCGATCATGCCCGGCGTTCTCCAGATAGAGGCGCTGGCGCAGGCTGCGGGTATTCTGGCGGTGGAAAGCCTGGAACTGGCCGGGACCGGAAAGCTGGTGTTCTTCATGGCGATCGAGAATGCCAAGTTCCGCACTCCGGTTTATCCCGGTGTGTTGCTCGATCTTGAAGCCAGTTTTGTCCAGAAGCGCAGCCGGGTATGCAAATTTGCCGGCAAAGCTTCTGTAGAAGGCAAGGTTACTTGTGAGGTGAACTTTACCGCGATGATCGCCGACTCGTAGTTTCATCGTCGGGGCCGGTGCGGCAAGGTCAGTTCGGATGTCTTGACCCTGCCCATTTCAAGACGTGCTGGACAAAAAGGCGTGGTCCCGCTATGCGCGCCGCTTCTTGCTTACAGGCCGGTCGGAACCGGCCAATTTAGAGAGTTTGAGACATGAAGGCCGATACCCATCCCGACTACCACATGATCAAGGTCCAGATGACCGACGGCACCACCTTTGAAACGCGTTCCACCTGGGGCAGTGAAGGTGAAACGCTGGTTCTTGAAGTTGATCCGACGTCGCATCCGGCCTGGACTGGCGGCAACCAGCGCGTGAGCGAAGGCGGCCGTGTTGCCCAGTTCAACAAGCGCTTTGGGGGGCTTACGCTCAAGAAGGACTGAAGCGGTTCTTGAGTTGTAGTTTTGAGAAAAGGCGGCCTGATCGGGCCGCCTTTTTCATGTTCAGTATGACGCATCCATGAGGTCATGCCATTCGGTGCGTTCGTCTGGGATGGCTCGGAGAAATTCCATACCGACAGAATCATCGCGCACCCAGCGCACGATTGCCTGAAGCTTGGCTGCGTCGGCTATTCCGATTGAAATGAAAGACCCGGTTCGAATCCAGCTTTCGGCGCACTGTACGCGGCAGCCATGCAGCGAGACTTCTGCAAGCAGGACATCGGCTGCGTCTCCGCGTGCATTTTCAAGTCTGGCTTCGAAACTTGCGGCAAAGCGCGGTTCCTTGCGCCGGGTGTGACCAGAAGGCGGTGCCTCCTCGATCTGTTCAGGCACACTTTGAAGCCGCGCGAGCGTTACGGTCATGAACGTTTCCTCGTTGCCGGTGTTGTCCGGTGCCGCCAATCTATGATGTGGCAGGTAAAGGTCTTGTTTTGGCTGAGACTTAGCAGGTGCGGTTACTGCAGATTAACCATGGTGATCGCGTTATGGCGACGGGCGTTCGGATATCTCCATAACTTCGGATGAAGGAAGGAGGTGCGCGCACGGAACTCAGACATTACCGCATGATTGCAGTTTCCATTCGCGCGATAGAGACGGTAAGAACTTTGTCGAAGCCGGGAGATTGAAAAGGAAAACTGGAAATGAACCGTTGCCTCGTGCCTATCGTAGCTGCTGTTGCGTCGCTCGGTCTGCAAGGCGCGCCCAGTGCGGCGCATGATGCACTGCCAGACAAACCACTGCATGTGCCGGTGATTGGCAGTGAGGGGCAGGCGATCGGCATGGCGGTGTTTGAGCAGACCGCCGCTGGTGTGCTTATCGATGTGGGCGTAAAAGGGCTGACCCAGGGTGAACATGCCTTCCATATTCATGCCAGGGGAACCTGCAATCCCGAGGGCGGTTTCAAGTCTGCCGGCGGCCATTTCGCGCCCGGTGAGAGGGTGCATGGGATCAAGGACACGGCCGGGCCACATGCCGGGGACATGCCCAATCAGTTCGTGGGCAGCGATGGCAGCTTGCGCGCGCAAGTCCTCAATTCTGCAGTGACGCTGGCTGCGGGCGGCAATGCCTTGATGGATGCCGATGGCTCGGCACTGGTCATTCACGCAGGGGCGGATGATTATGTCAGCCAACCCTCAGGTGCTGCCGGACCGCGCGTGGCCTGTGCGGTGATCTTTGGCCCTCGCAAGAATTGAGCGCACGCAATGATAGCGGCGGACGTGATTTTTTGCTTTGCAATCACCGCATCTTGTGCGAATGCGCGCTCCCGCGCCAATCCATACTTGCAGGCGCAAGGCACCTTGCCTAATAGCGCGCCTTCAGCACTGCGCGGATAATTGCGGCGATCGTAGCTCAGGTGGTTAGAGCGCCGGTTTGTGGTACCGGAGGTCGTGGGTTCGAGCCCCATCGGTCGCCCCATTTCTCCTCTCGTTCGTGCGACGTAATGCAATACGGAGCCGCGCGTGGGAGCTTTCTGGACAGAGCCGGATTTCGATGACCATGAGCGAGTCGAGCTGGTTCATGATCGGGCCAGCGGCCTGACGGCGATATTTGCGTTGCATTCGACTCATCTCGGCCCTGGCGCTGGCGGAACGCGCTTTTGGCATTATTCCGATCCCGAGCTTACGATGCGCGATGCGCTGCGGCTTTCGCGTGGTATGAGTTACAAGAACGCCATGGCAGGGTTGCCCATGGGCGGAGGCAAGGCCGTGATCCTTGCCGATGAGGCGCGGACCAAATCACCCGAAATGCTCGGCGCGTTCGGCGATGCCATTCATGCGCTGGGCGGCGCATACGTTACTGCCGAGGATGTTGGTATTGGCGTTGCAGATACGGTGGCGATTTCCAAACGGACGCCCTTTGTGGCGGGACTTCCCTCCACTGATCCGCAGGCCACTGGCGGAAGCCCCGGTCCATGGACGGCTCTGGGTATCTTTCATGGAATTGAGGCTGCGGTTGCATACAAGCTGGGGCGAAGCGAGCTGTCTGGCGTGCATGTTGCCATTCAGGGCACAGGCAGCGTCGGCGGTGAGCTTGCTGGCAGACTGGTCCGTGCCGGAGCGCGCGTGACACTTGCCGATGTTGATCGGCCGCGTGCCGAATTGCTTGCCGTGAACCTTGGTCTTGATGCTGAACAAGTGGTCGTCTGCGCCGATGAGATCATGGATGTGGACTGCGATGTGTTCAGCCCGAATGCCTTGGGAGCAATTCTTGACGATGCCGGAATTGCCCGGATTTGCGCACCTATCGTGGCGGGTGGAGAGAATAACCAGCTTGCCCGGCCAGAGCATGGCCCCGCTATCGCAGAGCGCGGTATCCTTTACGCGCCCGACTATGTGATCAATGCGGGCGGAATTATTGCCGTCACGCTGGAGTATCTTGCGCGAATGTCAGGCACGATTGCCACAAGCCGGGAAGTGCATGCCAAGCTGCGCGAGATTCCTGAGCGGCTGGCGGCTGTCTGGGCATCGGCGAAAGACGCCGGCATGTCGCCAGACAAGGTTGCCGACTCCATGGCGCAGCGCCTGATCGGCAGAGGATGATGCTCCTTGTGAAAACTGGGGCTTGCCCTTGTTGCGGCGCGGTTTAGAACGGCCCCGATCATGCATGGCTTCGCCAATCCTGCTCGTTTTCTTCGAATCGCCCGCTGGCTGACGCCGCTGTTGCTGCTGTGCGGCATTGCGGTGACGGCGGGTGCGCTTGCCTTGGGCTTGCTCACTTTCCCCCCAGAGTGGATTCAAAAAGACGCCGTCTACATCATACTTGTTCACGTGCCTCCGGCTTGGCTCGGTATGGCCGGATGGATGGCCATTGCGGTGGCAAGTCTGGTTGAATTGGTCTGGCGCCACCCGCTAGCCGGAATCGCCGCTCGTGCAGCAGCACTGCCGGGCGCTGTCTTTACCGCGATTTGCCTGATCACAGGTTCGCTTTGGGGGCGCCCCACATGGGGAGCATGGTGGGTTTGGGATCTGCGGCTGACAAGTATGCTTCTTCTGCTGTTTCTCTATTTTGGCTATATGGCGCTGGCCGGTGCGGCGCAGCGCGACGGTGGCAGTGGGCGCGTTGCTGCGATTTTCGGAATGCTTGGGGCGATTAACATTCCGATCATCCACTATTCTGTGATCTGGCTGAATCTTCAGCATCAGAGGCCAAGCCTGTCGATGGGGAATTCGGCCATAGACACTGTGTATCTTTGGCCGCTGCTGGGTGCGATGGTTGGCTTTTCGCTCATCTTTGGCGGGGTGGTGCTGTTGCGGATGCGCGCGATTCTTGCCGACCAGCAGGCGAATGCGCGGCTCAGGCGCAAGGCGATGGCCGGAGTTGGTGCAGGGGCAGCCTCCTGATGCGCGAGATAATAGATCCGTTACCTTTCGTGATTGCCGCTTACGCCATCGGCATCGGCGGAACTGCCGCAATGATCGTATGGAGCTGGATCTTGATGCGCCGTGCCGAGATGCGGCGCGAGAAGAGCCGGGAACTGTGATGGCGGCGATAAAGCCCAAACATCAACGACTTGTATTAGCCCTCATTGCACTGGCGGCAATTCTTGCCGCAGGCGCACTCGCAACGTGGGCGCTCAGGAACCAGGCGTCTTATTTCTATGTTCCGAGCGAGATCGTCGCCAACCCGCCCGATCTGGATAGAGCAGTCCGCCTTGGCGGCATGGTCGAGATGGGATCGATCGAGATGGAAGCAGACGGCGTGACGATCCGCTTCGTCGTTGGCGACGGCACGGCGCGCGTTCCGGTCCGGTTCAAGGGCCTGGCCCCCTCGCTGTTTGTCGAGGGTTCCGGCGTTGTGGCAGAAGGAAAGCTGGCGAAGGACGGCACTTTCATTGCCGACAACCTGCTTGCCAGACATGATGAAAACTACGTGCCGCGTGAATTGCAGGACATGACCGAGCATCAGAAGGACGCGGTCATCTCGGAAACCGTGGGCGCGAAATGATCGCCGAAATTGGACTGGCTGCACTCTGGCTCGCGGCGGCGCTGGCGGCGCTTCAGCTCATCGCGGGTTCCCTTTCGCTGACAGGCAAAGCGGAGAGCCTTACCGGCACCGTGCGCCCTGTGGCCATTGTGCAGGGCGCGCTGGCGTTACTGGCCTTTGCGGCGCTGATTGCTCTTTTCGCGCGTACCGACCTGTCGGTGAAGCTGGTGGCGATGAATTCCCATTCGGCAAAGCCGCTCATTTTCAAGATCGCGGCGGCCTGGGGCAATCATGAAGGCTCCATGTTGCTGTGGGTCACCGTAATGGGTCTGGCCGGGGCGTTTGTCGCGCAGTTCGAAAGGCGATTGCCCGAAAAAACCATGCTGGCCACGCTGGCTGGACAAGCCTTCGTAAGCCTGGGATTCTATGCCTTTCTGCTGATCTCCTCCAATCCGTTCGAGCGGCTCAATCCACCCGCGGGTGAAGGCAATGGCCTCAATCCGCTTTTGCAGGACATTGGTCTCGCGTTTCACCCGCCTACACTATACCTCGGCTATGTCGGGCTATCGGTGGCTTTCAGCTTTGCGATTGGCGCGCTGCTTACGCGGCAGGTCGGCCCGGCCTTTGCCAAGGCAATGCGGCCCTGGGTGCTTGGCGCGTGGATATTTCTGACACTTGGCATAACCGCGGGATCGTACTGGGCCTATTACGAGCTGGGCTGGGGCGGCTGGTGGTTCTGGGACCCGGTAGAGAATGCCTCGCTGATGCCGTGGCTGGCGGCGACGGCCCTGTTGCACTCGGTGAGCGTGCTGGCATCGCGTGACGCGCTACGGATATGGACGGTCATGCTGGGCGTTGTTGCCTTTTCGATGTCGATGGTCGGCACGTTTCTGGTCCGGTCAGGGATTCTGACCAGTGTTCATGCCTTTGCTGTCGATCCTGAACGCGGATCATTTATCCTTGTCTTGCTGGCGATCTATATCGGCGGCGCGCTCACGCTGTTTGGCTTGCGCGCCGCGACGGTGTCTGAGGGAAAGCAATTTGCGCTGGTCAGCCGGGAAGGTGCGCTTGTCTTCAACAATGTGATGCTGACGGCAATCCTTGGAATCGTGCTGTTCGGGACGCTCTATCCGCTTGTCACAGAGGTTTTTGATACCAAGGTTTCGGTCGGCCCTCCCTATTTCAATCCGGTGGGCGCCGTTTTCTTCGTTCCGATGGTGCTGATCCTGATGGTTGGCCCGCTGCTCCGCTGGAGAAAGGACAGTTTTGCGCGCATCGCAAAGGTCCTGATATTGCCGGTGATCCTGATGCTGGGCGCGGTGGCGGTAGTGCTGGGTATTGCCGAATACCGGGGGATTGACGGTGCGCTGCCTTTTGTTGGGATCGTGCTTGCCGCCGGGTTGGCGATTGCCAGCCTGTTGCCCCTGCGCGAACGCAACCTGCTGCGCACTCCGCTTACCACATGGGGCATGGTTCTGGCGCATCTTGGCGTTGCCGTTGCGCTGTTCGGAATGGCTGTGGAATCGGCCTACAAGGTTGAAAAGCTGGTTGCGGCCAGAGTCGGAGAGACAACCAGCGTTGGACCATGGAAGGTTGAACTGCGCGGGATAGAGCCTGTCCCCGGGCCGAACTGGACTGCGATCGAAGCGGATTTGCTGGCAAGCTACAAAGGCGGGGCAACTTCGGCAGTAAAGCCGCAATCGCGCAGTTTCTGGACGCCGCCGCAGATGACGACAGAATCTGCGCTTCTTACCCGTTGGAACGGTCAACTTTACGCGGTCATCGGCGATGAGGCGCAAGACGGCCGTTGGCAGCTTCGGCTATGGTGGAAGCCGTTCGTCACACTGATCTGGTTTGGCGGTATCATGATTGCACTGGGCGGCCTGTTGTCGCTGATTGGCCGCGTGGCAGCGGATATCCGCAGAGGCGTCGCACGGGGCCGAATTGCGGACCGGCACGAGAGCCGCGCCCAATGAGCACGCAAGGGGAAGGCAGGCAAAAAATCTCACCCATGGCGGTGTGGTTGCCGCTGTTTCTGTTCGGTGTTTTCTTTGCGCTGGTAATCTATGGCCTCGCCAGTCCGGCTTCACGCGATGTTGAGAGCGCGATGATTGGCAAGCCGTTGCCGGAATTTGCGCTGCGACCGGCGATTGCGGATCGTCCCGGCCTTTCCAGCAGTGATCTCTCAATTGGCGAGCCGCGATTGCTCAACATCTTTGCGAGCTGGTGCATCCCTTGCGCCATTGAGGCTCCACAGCTTGAGACTCTGAATGCGCAGGGCATTGAAGTGGTGGGCATTGCCATTCGTGATCGGCCGGACGATGTCGCGGCCTTTCTGGCCCGAAACGGCAACCCATTTTCGCGGATCGGCGCAGACGATGTCAGTGCCGTCCAGCTTGGAATCGGCTCTTCGGGGGTGCCCGAAACCTTCGTGATCGATGGCAATGGCATTATCCTCTATCAGCACATTGGCGTGATCCGCCGGGAAGATCTTCCGCTGATCATGGACAAGCTTGCGGAGGCGGCCAGATGAGAGGTCTGCTGTTCCTGCTTGTGTTGGCGCTGTGCACGCCGGTTGTCTGGGCGCCATTGGCCGCGCAAGATACGCTGCCGCCTGCGCCTTATGCCTATGAGCAGCTTGAAGATCCGGCGCTTGAGGCCAGGGCGCAGGCACTGATGGAGACCCTGCGCTGCCTTAAATGCCAGAGCCAGTCGATAGCCGACTCCGATGCTCCCATGGCGGGCGATATGCGCAGTCAGGTCCGCAAACGTATTGCAGCCGGCGAAGAGCCCGAAGCGATTCGCAAATGGTTGATCGAGAGATATGGCGATTATGTCAGCTATACGCCTCGGTTTACCGCACTGACATGGCCGTTGTTTCTCGTCCCGATGCTGATCGTGGCGCTGGCGGCATTGTTGTTGCGGCGCCGATTCAGACGGGGAGGTGAGGGATGATCTGGGCCATGGCAATCTTGCTGGCGCTTTGCACATTCCTTGTGCTGGCGTTTGTCTTGAAGGCACCGCGATCCGGATGGGAAGCGGTGGGTGCGGCACTGTTTCTTGGGATAGCGGGCTATGGCTTGCAGGCCTCTCCGGGACTTTCAGGCGCTCCGAAACCGGCTGCGCAAACGATGATCTCCGATCCGGCAGCCATCGTGGAATCGCGCCTGAACCTTTCGGAAAGAGACACGATGCCTGACAATAAATGGGTCGTGATAGCCGATGGAATGGCTCGCAACGGACAGTTCGCCAATGCGGCGCAAGTCCTGCTTGGCGCTGTCGATGATGATCCTGATAATGCCGAGGCCTGGCTGGCGATGGGCAATGCCTTGCTCGCCCATGCCGATGGCTTGCTTACTCCTGCATCGCTTTACGCCTATCGCAAGGCGGAGAAGGCGGCGCCAGACAGCCCCGGTCCGCCGTTCTTCCTGGGAACAGCGCTGGCTCAATCGGGTCGGTTCGTGCAGGCGCGGTCCACATGGGCTGCGCTTCTTGAACGGACCGCGCCCGATGCACCGTGGCGTGAAGGCCTTGAATACCGCCTGCAACGGCTGGACTTGCTGATCGAAGCTCAGGCTCAGACGCAGATTGGGCGATAGCGGCGTTGCAGCGGCTCATTCATGCTGCTAAGCGGCTCGCCTTTATCGCAGGTGCGAAGCCCGGCGAGGATCGAGTCCAGTCAGTGACGGGGCGAATGGATGAGTAATGAAATGCCGGATGGCAGCGCGGGTGGCGGCGACGTTGCTGCGCCAGGCCCGGCTCAAAAGGTCCAGGGTGGACATCGCAACGGCAACGGTGCGAAGCTGGCATTCGGCGCGATCGGTATCGTTTTTGGCGATATCGGCACGAGCCCGCTTTACGCGTTCCGTGAAACTTTCGTCGGCCCCCATCCGCTTGCGCTGGATAATCTCCACATACTTGGTGTGGTCAGCCTGATTTTCTGGTCGATGACGCTAGTCGTTTCGATCCAGTACGTCAGCATATTGATGCGCGCAGACAATAAGGGGCAGGGCGGCAGCCTTGCTCTCGTCGCGCTGCTCTCCAGTCGGCTGTCGGGCGCGCGATACGGCGGACTGGCCGTGTTGCTGGGCGTTTTTGCCACCGCTCTGTTTTATGGCGACAGCATGATTACGCCGGCCATCTCGGTGCTCTCCGCAGTCGAGGGGCTTACCGTTGTGGAACAGAGCCTTGGGCCGCTGGTCATACCCATCGCGCTGGTCCTGCTTGTGCTTTTGTTTGTCCTGCAAAAACGGGGAACTGCAAAAGTGGGGGCGATGTTCGCTCCGGTGATGATCGTCTATTTTGTGGTGATTGCGGTGCTGGGGATCACCCAGATTTTCGAATCACCTGAAGTGCTCAGGGCGCTGAATCCCTGGTATGCGATCCAGTTTTTCATCACCGACAAGATGCTGGCCTTTCTGGCGCTGGGTTCTGTGGTGCTTGCGGTAACGGGTTCTGAAGCGCTTTATTCCGACATGGGGCATTTTGGACGCGGTCCTATGCGATTGTCCTGGTTCGGCTTTGTGATGCCGTGCCTTCTGCTCAATTACTTCGGGCAAGGGGCGATGGTGCTGGGTCTTGATGAGGCTTCTGCGGCCGAGGCGATCAAGAACCCGTTCTTCATGATGGCTCCGGACATGTTGCGTCTGCCGCTGGTCATCCTCGCAACTTTTGCGACCTTTATCGCCAGTCAGGCAGTGATTTCCGGTGCATTCTCGATCACGCACCAGGCGATTCAACTGGGCTTCATTCCGCGCCTGTCGATCCGCCACACCAGCGAGGAAGCGGCGGGTCAGATCTATATTCCGTCGATCAACTGGGCGTTGATGTTCGCAGTTATCATTCTGGTGCTGACGTTTGAGAATTCGTCCAATCTGGCATCGGCCTATGGGATTGCGGTGACCGGCGCGATGTTGATCGATACCTGTCTGCTTGCGGTGCTGGTCACTCTGGTCTGGCGGTGGACGCGGTGGATGGCGATACCGGTGGTGGCGATCTTCTTCATCGTCGATGGCGCTTACTTTGCTGCGAACCTGACCAAGGTCCCTGATGGCGGCTGGTTCCCTCTGATGGTCGGCGGCATTGCGTTTACCTTGCTGACGACATGGGCGAGAGGACGCAAGCTGATGCGTGAGCGCATGACAGAGGCTGCGCTGCCTCTCGATGTATTTGCAAAGAGTGCGCATGGCAGTGCCACGCGGGTGCCCGGAACAGCGATATTCATGGCATCGAGCAATGACGGCGTGCCGTCAGCACTTCTTCACAACATCAAGCACAACAAGGTCCTGCACGAGCGAGTTGTCGTGCTCACCATGGATCCTCAGGAGGTCCCCTATCTGGACGAGGGTGAGCGGCTTGAGTTCTCTGACCTTGGGCAGGGCTTCTACCGGCTGACTATCCGGTATGGTTTCATGGAAGCGACGGACGTTCCTGCAGCTTTGGCAAAGATCGACATGTGCGGCGGGCCGTTTGACATCATGAAGACGAGCTTCTTCCTGTCCCGTCAAACGCTGTTGGCATCCGAAAAGCCCGGCATGGCGCTTTGGCGAGAGAAGTTGTTCTCGTGGATGATGCGCAATGCGGCCAGTGCGATGGAATTCTTCCGCCTGCCTACCAATCGCGTGGTCGAACTGGGAAGCCAGCTGGAAATCTAGAGCGGCTCCCAAGCCCGTGGTGGTTCACACGGCGGCCCGGTTTGCGTCGCGTTCCTTTGAGATAGCCTGAGATAGGTGCGCTGCGGTTCCTCGTGGCCGCGTGTAAAGCGGGCGCATGAAAAACGGGGCCGGAGGAAAAACCTCCAGCCCCGTTTTCTGATCCGTTGCGGGCGCCCTAAAGCAACCCTATGCGCGGGCTTCAGCCCAGGTTTGCACTGATCATGCAGTAGAGCATGGGCAGCGAAAGCAGCGTGTTGGTGCGGCTTGCTGCCAGCGCCTTTGGAGCGGCGGCTGCTTTCTGCTCATCGGTGGCTTCAACAATGCCGAGGATCTTCTTCTGGGCGGGCCAGATGATAAACCAGACGTTGAAAGCCATGAGCAGCGCCATCCACATGCCGAGGCCGATGAGGTCAAGTGCGCCTTCGCCCCTGAAGCTCAGTGCTTCATGAACGTATCCGCCGATATAGGCGACGATCAGCCCGGTCACGACCGTGAGCAGTGCTGCCCAGCGGAAAAAGAACATCACTTTCGGTGCGATATGACCGCTGATTGCGCCCTTTTGTTCGGCCGGAATGGACGGCATGGTCGGAACCTGAACGAAATTCAGATAATAAAGAAGTCCGATCCACAGAATGCCGAAAAAGACGTGCAGCCAGCGGAACAGTGAATTTGGGTCGAAAGCCACGGCCGGCCGGAAGCCAACCATCACGCCAACAGTGATCAGTAGCCCGACGGCAAGGACCAGG
>JAHRVR010000118.1 GCA_019090585.1 Sphingomonadaceae bacterium | reverse complement strand
CTTGCGCGAGCCGGCGAGCATCCAGATCGGACACATTGGAACCGGTTGATTCTGTCATCACGCAAGCCCCCCTCAAATTCCTCGAAACCGAATCGGTATCCACAGGTTATTAACAGCTTTTTAACAGCTTGCCGATGCGCCCGCTACCACAGCAGAAAAGTAGGTCTCCCGGCTGACCGAACTGTGCCGGCATGGAACAGCTCCGGGCAACTCTATTACGGCGGCGAACGAGGCGGTTTGCACTTTGCCTCATCCCCGCCGCGGCTCATGCGATTGGCGGGTCCTCACCCTAGCCGAGTCTGGGCATGACCTTCTCGCTCACCACGCGCAGATATTTCCATGCCAGCTCAGCCGGGAGTCCGCCGGCAAGCGGAAGCAGGGACAGTGGAGCCCCGCCCTTCACCCACGCCACCGCCTCGTCAACGGTCATTATCCGGTGCGTGGTGTTCTGCGCGCGCACTTCTTCAACGGTCTTGGCAAAGGAAATGCTGGAAACACCCACGCGCCCTTCGTTCCATTTCCCGTAGATCAGGACATCCTGCATGATGTAATCGCCCAATTCATCCCAGGCCTTATCAACGTCCTCAGCCACGAAAGTCGTGGTCGGCGCGTCGAGCGGCGGCAGCATGCAAGGGCCCGGCTCATGGCCGTTGGCGCGGCAGGCCTCCTCATAGATCCGGCCCAGTTCGGGATCGCCGGACTGGGCCATGAACATCAGTCCATGCTTGCCTGCACGGCGCGCCGCGGGCGGGCTACCTCCGCCCCAGCCAACCACCGGCCCGCCCGGCGTGACCGGCGCAGGCGTTACGTGGATCTTGCGGCCTTCATACTCGAACGGTTCGCCGGTCTTCGCCTTGAGCAACAGTTCCAGCTTTTCATCGGCAATGGCCCCGCGGTGCTTGTACTCAACGCCCAGCATTTCGTATTCCCACGGCAGATAACCCAAACCGCCAACATAGCTGACGCGGCCATTGCTGATGCTGTCGATGACCGCCATTTCCTCTGCAAGGCGGATAGGGTTGTATAGCGGCAGCTGGAAGATCGCGACCGTGATCGGCAATTTCGTGGTGCGCGCAGCCATCGCGGAAGCAAGGATCAACGGCGCCGGAAGATAACCGTCCTCCGACATGTGATGTTCACACAAGACTGCGCTCAGACAGCCCTTGTCTTCCGCCCAAGCAGCAATCTCCAGCGCGGTTGCGTAAAGTTCCGGCGTAGAGGCACCGAAATCAGGCGCACGCATATCAAAGCGAAGTGTGAACATTTTTCTTCAATCCCATCTGACTGACGAAGCGAGTTTTTTTCAGGTTACTGGCTGGCTGGCCATCTGGCCCCGGTCAAGCGCAATTCTTGAAACGCAATTCACAACTGCGGCTTTTCAGCATCATCCAAGAGTGACTGCCACCTGATTGCATATCCGGTGAAGCCGCTCTGTCCATTGGGCCTGCCCCGCTTCATCCTCGATCAGGTCCTGACGAATTTCGATATAGAGATAGGGCCGCCCCTCGCTTTCAACATGGCGCTCAATCGCGGCGTTGTAGACCTTTCCCGAATAGGGAAGCTGGTCGCCCACGATCAGCCCGTCCGCTTCAAGCAACGGCTGCGCCGCCCGCGCACCGCGATCATCCTCGTCATAAAGCAACCCGCAATGCCAAGGCCGCTTTTCATCCGGCGCGCTGGCAAGACACGGCGTATAACTGTGCAAAATAAGCACCAGAGCGGGCGGTGTCTCTTCGAGCAGGCGTGTCAGCTTGGCGTGAAAAGGACGGTGAAAGCGGGCCAGCCGTGCTTGCCTGTCGATTCCCAGATTGCCGGTAACCGCGTGGCCATCACTCACTTCGGGAATCGAAGCCGGATCATCCTCGCGCCGGTTGGTGTCGCAAACCAACCGACTGACATTGCCCAGCAGCGCCGCGGTCCCATCGCGTGCGGCCATCATTTCGGCAATACCGGCCACACCGATGTCGAGGGCGATATGTTCGCGCATCAATGCCGGATCGATGCCCAGATCAATGTCGGATGGCACGCGGTTGGAAGAATGGTCGGCAACGATCAGGATCCCTCCGAAGCGAGGTTCGCCAGCCAGCCTGTAAGCCGCCTCGGTCATCGCAGCTTTCCTTCCATCAACCACCACTCTGGATGCGCGCGGTGCAAGCTTGCTGCGGCCACCTTCACATCGGCATCGCTCTCGAAAAGCGCGAAACAGGTTGCACCCGAACCGGACATACGGGCCAGCATAGGCCCGGTGTTCCGAAGCACATCGAGCACTTGCGCAATCACCGGACACAGCGCGATAGCAGGCGCTTCCAGATCGTTACGGCCCGCCACCGCAATCTCCTGCACCGATCCGGTCGGCATGGGTCCGCGATCCATTCCGTCCCACGCCTTGAACACAGGGCCAGTCGGAACTGCAACGCGCGGATTAACCAGAAGCGCCGGCGTTCCTGTGAGATCGCTCTGCACCGGCTCAATCTCGGCTCCGGTCCCGCGCCCGATGCAGGTCTCGCTCAGAACACAGGCTGGCACATCGGCGCCGAGCTTTGCCGCGCGCGCCTGCCAGTCCTGGGGCAGGCCATATTCGCGGTCCACCATGCGGAATATCGCGCCCGCATCGGCAGAACCTCCGCCCAACCCCGCCGCGACCGGCAAGCGCTTTTCCAGACTCACCGACCAGCCAGATCCGTGAGGTAATGTGGACAAGGCCTTGGCAACGATATTTCCAAAGGGATCATCAATTTGCGGTGCGAACTCGCCAGATGTCTTAAGCTCGTCCCGGCCCGACGACACCGCTTCCAGCCGATCTCCCACATCAACAAAGGCGAACAGCGTTTCCAGTTCGTGATAGCCGTCCGCTCGTCTGGCGCGGACATGCAGCGCGAGATTGATCTTGGCATAAGCAGTTTCAGTGAACATCGAGCGCTCCATAACCGCATTTTACCAAGTTGTCCGCTGCTGGCGAAGATGACGGTGATACGATAGGCTGAGGCCACAAGAGGTTGAGGCCGAAAAAAGTGATGGAGGAACTTTTGCGATGATCGATCCGGATCGCGTGCACGCAGACTTTGAACAGAGCAAGGACAGATTGATCCATGATTTCAACTTGTCGGACCCGAACCGACCGGTTGACAATTACACCCTCATTGTCGGTGGCGATGCGGAGCGAGGCCGCGTCGATTTCATCACGAGATGGGAGCCGGGCCACTACTGCACGTTCCACCGTCATCTGGGTGACACCATTTCTATCGTTCTCGAAGGCGAGCACTGGGTAGAAAAGCCCGATGGCACCAAAAATCGCCGATTGCCGGGGCATTATGCCTGCACCCCCGCCGGCGAATTCCACCACGAATTTGGCGGTCCTGAAGGCTCGGTCGTCTTCTTCAGCATCCACAGCGCCGATGGTGACGCGTTCCAGAGCCTCAACCAGAACGGCGAGGCAGTCAGCCAATCAACCGTCAAACAATTGTTGAGCCAGCATTCGGATTCGTGATCCATTGAATCAGGGCCCGGCAAGCCGAAATCAAAGGCCCCGGACCACGCGAAACCCGAAAGAGGAATAGCGCAAAGAAGGGATCGAACCGAAACGGCTGGCGGAACGCAACCGGCCCGGTTCACGCGGATCACCCTCTATCGGCTCTTCGACATTAAACCACGATCCAGATCGGCGTGCACGCAGCGCGCAATTGCCTGACATCCACGCGGACCCATCTGTTGGCGCGCCATCGTAACTGGCGTTCCAGCAATCGGCGAGCCATTTCCAGACATTTCCGGCCATGTCGTATAGTCCGAACGGATTGGGCGGATAGGCACCGCCCGGCGTCGTCCTGCGAAGGCCCGGCTCCCCATCACACCCATCGCAATTGGCATTTCCGATGCCCGCCGTCTCACCCCAATAGTAAGGCGTCGAGGTGCCGCCCCGGATCGCGTGTTCCCACTCGGCCTCGCTTGGCAGGCGATAAGTCTGCCCGGTCCTTTCGCTCAACCAGTGCGCATAAGCAGTAGCGTCATGAAAATTGATGCAGACCACGGGGTGATCGTCGTCCTGTTCGAAACCAGGCGCACGCCAGTCCCCATCAGGATCAAAGTGCATGCCGTCCGGTCCGTCCAGATTGCAGCCTTTCGCTTCATGGTCCGTTTCCGCCACGAAGGCGGCAAATTCACCGCGGGTGACATTGTATTTCGAGAAAGCCAGCGGATAAGCGATGCGCACCCGGTGCCGGTCCTCACCATAGAGGCGGAAACGCTCCGTTTCCGGCGAGCCCATGGTAAACTCGCCCGCTGGCACAATGGTCATGACCGGAGCGAAAGGCGCATCCCATACCTCCACCGGCGCATCTTGGCCGGCGAAGATGATTGCTGGCTCATTGATGCGCGGATCGGCCGGTGGCGGCAGCTTTTGCATCGACAGCATGGCGAAAGTTCGCAGCATGCGCGCTTGCGGATCGGCAAAGGGCAGCGTGATGATCTCGGTGAAGTGGCGGGCTGCCTCGGCCCCGTCGCCCAACTTTGTATGACACTGCCCAAGCCCGAAACGCGCAGAATGGTTCAGGTGTTCGCGTTCCAGCACTTCGCGGTAAAGCGATGCCGCCTCCTGACAGCGATCCGCCTTTGCAAGATCGGCGGCTTCGCTCAATTGCGCTGTGATCAAGCGCCGCTGTTCATCGGTAATTCCGCGCGATTGTGCCAGCCACTGCTGATCCCGTTCATCGCGCTGGGTATCTTGCTGCGCATCGTGCCGGGCGATCAGCGCTTGGGTGCGCCCTTTCAGCTCATCGATCTGCTCTGAAACCTGCTCAGAACCGGCTTGCCATGCACCAAAATTGGCGCTGCGCTGCGCTATCCATTGATCCGCTTGGGCCATGCTCTCCCCCACTTGCATGAACAGGACAAGGCCCAGACTGATCCGCGCCACATGTTTTGCAAGACCGAACCGCAGGCCCATACCGGCCTACATATTCGGGTAATTCGGCCCGCCCCCGCCTTCGGGTGCAGTCCAGGTGATCTGCTGGCCCGGATCCTTGATGTCGCAGGTCTTGCAGTGGACGCAGTTCTGCGAATTGATCTGGAATGTCTGCTCGCCTGTGTCCTCATTCTCGACATACTCATAGACACCTGCCGGGCAATAGCGCGCCGAAGGACCGCCAAACACAGGCAGTTCAACCTTGGCCGGATAATCCTGATCCTTCAGAACGAGGTGACACGGCTGATCCTCCGCATGATTGGTGAAGGAAAACGCGACCGAGGTCAGCCTGTCAAACGTCACTTCATTGTCCGGCTTGGGATAATCGATCGGCTGATAGAGGTCCGCCCGGCCGGTCTCCTTGTAATCCGCATGATGCTTCATCGGCTTGGCAATTCCGAAACCGAACAGCGTGCGCAGCCACATGTCGGTACCCGCCAGAATCGTTCCCAGCTCACCGCCCCATTTGGCGACAAGCGGCTCTGCATTCTGGACCAGCTTGAGCTCTTTGGCGATCCAGCTGTCGCGAACGGCGGCTTCATATTCGGACAGTTCGTCCTTCTCACGGTCAGCTGCGATGGCAGCGGCTATGGAATCGGCTGCCAACATGCCGCTCTTCATCGCGGTATGGGTGCCTTTGATGCGCGGCACATTGACAAAACCAGCCGAACATCCGGCAAGCACACCGCCGGGGAAGCCCAGCTTGGGCACCGATTGCCAGCCGCCTTCGTTTATGACGCGCGCGCCATAAGCCACACGCTTGCCGCCTTCGAGGTAGGGGCGGATCGAAGGGTGCTGTTTCCAGCGCTGAAATTCCTCAAACGGGAATACGTATGGATTCTTGTAATCAAGCGCAGTGACAAAGCCGAGCGCAACCTGATTATTGGACTGGTGGTACAGGAAACCACCGCCCCAGCTATCGCTCTCGGACATTGGCCAGCCTTGCGTGTGGATTACCCGGCCCGGCTCATGCTTGGCCGGATCGATGTCCCACAGCTCTTTGATGCCAATGCCGTAAATCTGCGGCTCGCAATCGGCCTCAAGATCGAACCGGGCTTTCAGCTGCTTGGTCAGGTGGCCGCGCGCGCCTTCGCAAAAGACGGTATATTTGCCGTGCAGCTCCATACCGGGCTGATAATCGCCCTTCTGGCTGCCATCGGCGGCAACGCCCATATCGCCAGTGGCAACGCCGTAAACCGCGCCGCTCTCGTCATACAGAATTTCAGAGGCCGGGAAGCCGGGGAAAATCTCGACTTCCAGCTCTTCGGCCTTTTCCGCCAGCCAGCGGCACAGATTGCCAAGCGAGCCAGTGTAATTGCCGTGGTTGGACATGAAAGGCGGCTGGATGATGTGCGGAAGCGGCAGTTTACCCTTCTTGGTCAGATGCCAGTGCCAATTGTCCGTCACCGGCGTTTCGGCCAGCGGGCAGCCATCATCGCGCCAGTCAGGCAGCAATTCATCCAGTGCCTTGGGATCGACCGTAGCGCCTGAAAGGATATGCGCGCCGATTTCCGAACCCTTCTCAAGAACGCAAACCTGCAACTCGGGGTTTACCTGCTTGAGCCGGATCGCAGTGGACAGTCCCGCAGGGCCACCTCCAACGATTACGACGTCATAGGGCATTGATTCACGTTCGCTCATGGTCTTCCCCGGTTTTCAATCCTGCCAGTCGAAACTGTAATTCGCAAAAAACTGCCTTGATTGGTGCAAAGGGGCAGGTCAAGACCACAAGATGACCCAGCGAGAAAATCCTGACATCCCGGCAATGATCGCTGGCGCGCTCGATTGGTGGCGCGACGCGGGCGTGGATTACGCATTCGTGGATGGTCCGGTGCACTGGAACGAGCCGGAAAAAGAAGCGCAGCCCAGCGAGGCAGAGGCTCTCCCGGCAAGACCAAAAAGTGCTCCCGCAGCGGCAGAACCTGCCGATTCCCCCGTGACGATCAATCCGGCATCGCTGCCGCAAGATCTGCAATCCTTCACGCAGTGGTGGCTAAACGAGCCCGCACTCGCGGACGGACCAACCTCGTTGCGCATTCCTCCTCGCGGGGGCAGCGGGGCGGAATTGATGGTCATCGTGCCGGAACCGGAATCGGGGGACAGAGACCGCTTGCTCACAGGGCCGCAGGGCCGCCTGCTCGATGCCATGCTCACAGCCTTCGGGATCAACGAGGACAAGGCCTATATCGCCAGCGCGCTTCCGCGCCACCTGCCCGCGGCCAACTGGGAGGAGATGGCATCACGGGGCACAGGAGCGGTCTTGTCCCACCACATTGCACTTGCAGCCCCGAAAAGACTTGCGATTTTCGGGGCCAGCGTCCTGCCGCTGATCGGCAACGATCCGCCTCAAGGCCCTGCAAATTTACGTGTTTTTAACTATGAAGGCTTGAAGGTCCCCATGCTTGCTTCCCGAAGCCTTGCCGCGCTGCTCGAACAGCCGCGCTGGAAGGCAAGGATTTGGCAGGCTTGGCTGGACTGGCACGAGCAATAGCCAGCCAGCGCCTGAAAGTTAGGACGTTTATGAG
>JAHRVR010000117.1 GCA_019090585.1 Sphingomonadaceae bacterium | reverse complement strand
TACATCACTCCAGAATTGTGTTTTCAGTTTCACTATTTCGCGCTTCGCAAGATGCACTTCCTGCTGCGCGCACGGGCCCTGGCGGTGTTTCCCGGTGGCTTCGGCACGCTCGACGAATTTCTGGAAACGCTCACCTTGATCCAGACCGGAAAGATGAAACCGATTCCGCTGCTGCTTTATGGCAAGGAATACTGGAGCCGTATCGTCAATTTCGAGGCAATGGCCGACGAAGGCGTGATCAACCATGAAGATCTGAAACTGTTCCACTGGGTTGAAACTGCAGAAGAAGGCTGGGAGATCATTCGCGATTTCTATGAGCTGGATTGCGGGTGATCATTCGCGCTTAACCGCCTGATGCCCCATCGGGCCATGCCCAGAACCAAAGCCCGGCGCATTTTCCAGCGCCGCGCGGACAAACTTTTGTGCCTTGTCTATCGCGTCCGGCAAAGCCAGTCCGCCCCCGATATAAGTTGCGATGGCACTTGAGAGGGTGCAGCCGGTGCCGTGGGTATGGCGCGTGTCTATACGTTCCGCCCGCCAGATTACATCCTGCTCGCCGGGCCGGACGAGCCGATCCTCGATCACATTTCCCGGCGCATCACCGCCCTTGGCAAGATAAGTGATCTTGCGCGAGCGCATCGCATCATCACCGCCCAGAACCGCAAATTCTGCCACGTTTGGCGTGGTCAATGTGGCCAGCTGCATCAACCGTTCAAAGGCAGCAATCGTCGCTTCATCGGCAAGGGCAGAACCGCTGGTCGCCGCCATTACCGGATCGAAGACCACCGGAATGCCGATACCCTCCAGCACATCGGCAACGGCATGGGCATTGCCGGCTGAACCAAGCATACCGATCTTGACGGCGTTCACACCGATATCGCTGACACAGGCCTCAATCTGCCCTGCCACCAGTTCAGGAGACACCGTTTCAATCGCGTGAACACCGTTTGTATCCTGCGCTGTCACTGCTGTAACTGCAGTCATCGCATAGCCGCCCAGCATTGTGATCGTCTTGATGTCCGCCTGAATTCCCGCACCGCCCGAACTGTCGGACCCGGCGATGGAAAGGATGCGCGGTGGGCCGGCCATTAGCCTGCCGCATCCTCCACCGCAGCGCAGATTGAAGACACCGCCGCCTCCACTTGTCCCTCGTCGTCGCCTTCGGCCATGACGCGGATTACCGGCTCGGTCCCGGACGGGCGGATCACCAGCCGGCCTTTGCCAGCCAGCGATGCCTCTGCATCGGCGATGGCGGATTTTACGCGCGCATCCTCAAGTGGCCCTCCCCGGCTTTTCTGGTCGCCGGAGAAACTCACATTACGCAGCAATTGCGGCACGGGATCGAACAAGTGAAGAAGTTCGCTCGCTCTCTTGCCCGACTGAACCAGCGCGGCCAGCACTTGCAATGCCGCGATCGTGCCGTCGCCAGTCGTCGCATGATCGAGCAGGATCATGTGACCGGATTGCTCACCGCCGACGTTAAATCCGCCCGCGCGCATCTTCTCAAGCACATGGCGGTCCCCCACCTTGGTGCGTGCCAGCTCCAGCCCCCGGCCCGCGAGGAAACGCTCCAGCCCCAGGTTGGACATGATCGTGGCGACAATGCCGCCACCGCGCAGTTCCTGCCTGTCGGCAAGCTGCGTTCCGATCAGCGCCATGATCTGATCGCCATCAACCGTGCGGCCCTTTTCATCGACCACGATCAGCCGGTCGGCATCGCCGTCAAGCGCGATTCCGATGTCGGCCCCTGTATCCAGAACCGTCCTGCGGATCAGTTCAACGTGGGTGGAGCCGCATGCATCGTTGATATTCTTGCCATTGGGCCCAACGCCGACCGCCTCCACTTCGGCGCCCAGTTCCCAGAAAGCCGATGGTGCAACCTGGTAAGCCGCGCCATTGGCGCAATCGACCGCAATCTTCAGCCCATCCAGCCGGAGATTATCCGGCAAGGAGGCCTTTACCGCATGAATGTAGCGCCCGCGTGCGTCCTCTATCCGGCGCGCCCTGCCTATATCTTCCGAGGCGGCAAGCGGTTGGTCGGTAGAAAGCATCGCTTCGATCGCCAGCTCATCCTCATCGGAAAGCTTGAACCCATCCGGGCCGAACAATTTTATTCCGTTGTCCTCATAGGGATTATGGCTGGCCGAGATCATGACGCCCACATCGGCGCGCAGTTCGCGGGTCAGTAATGCGACCGCGGGCGTCGGCATTGGCCCTAGCAGCACCACGTCCATTCCAACGCTGGTGAAACCTGCCACCATCGCGTTTTCCAGCATATAGCCTGAAAGCCGCGTATCCTTGCCAATGACGACGCGGTGCTTGTGATCACCGCGCAGAAAGCGCGTTCCCGCCGCCTGGCCGACACGCATGGCAACAGATGCGGTCATTGCACCGGCATTGGTGCGGCCGCGAATCCCATCGGTTCCAAAATACTGCTTGCTCATGACTGTGATCATTAACCCTGAAAGTCCTGACAAATTGCTATGTCGCGCCATCACATTAATGTCACCACCGGAAAATGGTTTGTGTGGGGAAGTGGCATGGCAGGCGATGAAAGTGCAAAAGCAGGCGGCGCAGCCTTCTCGCTGCCTGAAATCAAGGTCCCCGCATTGCCAGCTTTCGCCGGACTGGCCGCCGGTATTGCGCTTGGCCTGCTGCTGGGCGGCACCCAAATGGAGCAACCGGCACTCTCGGTAACAGGGCCGGTAGGCGCGCTGTGGCTAAAAGCCCTGAAGATGACGATCCTGCCGCTGGTCGCTGGCCTGCTGTTCACCGGGATCGTGCAAAGCATTGCCGCCGCCCGGGCCGGCGCCATGGCCCGATCGACAATTACGCTTATTGCTATGGCCTTGACGGCAAGCGCAGTGATCGGACTTTTGGCAACGCCGCTACTACTCGAACTCTTCCCCGTCCCGGCACAGGCTGCTCAGGCGCTCGCAAGCGGATTGGCAAGTGAAGCGGGCCGGGCACCAGGCGCTGCGGACTTCTTGTCCGGGCTGATCCCGGAGAATATCTTCCACGCGGCCGCCGAAGGAGCCATGCTGCCCTTCATTGTCTTTCTGGTGTTCTTCGCGGTTGCTTCAACCCGGTTGGCCCAGCCGCATCGCCGCCAGCTTGCGGTGTTCTTCGAAGCGCTGGCCGGGGCAATGATGGTTATTATCGGCTGGGTGCTGGCGCTTGCGCCGGTCGGCGTGTTAGCGCTCGCCTTCGGCCTTGCTGTCCGCAGCGGGACCGCGGCGATTGAAACGCTGTTCCATTATATCGCGGTTGTCTCAGCCAACGGAGTGATGGTCCTGATCGGTGCCTATATCGTGGGAACCGTGGCAGCGCGGCGATCTCCGCTGCGGTTTGCGCGGGCCATGCTCCCGGCGCAGGCAGTGGCAATCTCAACCCAGTCCTCGCTGGCAAGCCTGCCTGCCATGGTTGCATCGTGCCGCAAGCTGGCTCTGCGCGATGGCAGCAGCGAATTTGTCTTGCCGCTGGCAGTAGCCCTGTTCCGCGCGACCAGCCCGGCCATGAATCTGGCCGTGGCCTACTATGTTGCGAGACTGGCGGGAGTGGACCCTTCACCCACCGCAATGATTGCGGCAGGCGCGGTGGCCGTGCTCGCATCGCTCAGCACCGTGTCGCTTCCCGGCACTATCAGCTTTATCGCCAGCATCGGCCCGATTGCACTGGCAATGGGCGTGCCGATCGAGCCGCTCGCCCTGCTGGTCGCAGTGGAAATGCTACCCGATATCGTGCGGACAGTGGGCAATGTTACGATGAATGTGGCGATTACAGCAGTTGTCGAGCGCAAACAGAAACCGGGGCCGCCCGATCAGCAATCGGATCAGAAATAGCGAGCCAGCTTGAATTCGAAACGATGCCGCTCAGTCTCGTAGAGCGTATAATTCGAATCGCCCTTCAGGAATTGATATTCAACAGAAGGTGAGAAACCGGCGATGCGCAATTGCCGCAAACCGGCATTCGCTCTGGCCTGAAAGCGCCAGTCGCTGCGGCTTTTCTCTGAAAAGAACAGCTGCGGTTCGTCATATGCCATGTAAGTGACGCCCCCGGACAGGCCGGCATTGATGCCATATGGCAATTCAGCGCCGATCCCGGCGGTTACACCCAGTGTCTTGCTGGAATAGGGATCGAAATCCATGAAATCCCGGCGGGCAAGCACCGAAGCAGAAATGATCGCCGATTTGCCCAGCACCTGCTCATAAGTGGCATTGGCGCCAAGCTGCCAGCCGGTGTATCCGGAATTTAGCTCTGATTCAGTGCGCCTGCCATCAATCTGGAAAGCGATGCGCCTTGTCCGGTCAAGATCATGCTGCACGGTCAGTTTTGAGCCAAACTGGCGCGCCGCAACCTCACCGCCATACCAGCGGAACAGACTAACCGCCTGAAGCCGCAAATTGGTGCTGCCCGAAAGTTTCAGTTCCGGTCCAACGGCAAGCTGAACCGAGTAATCATCGAATTCGCTCTCTTCGTACTTGACCGTATCGGCATTGAGATCGGCAACGATAGAGACATTATCGGCAGCGGGAAGTCGCAGCCCAGCATAGATGCTGGCAGTGACCCCAAGGCCAGAGCGTGCGCGCGAATCCTCGTCCAGTGAAACCGGGACGCGCAGCGGGCCGAAATTCACATCGACCGTCTCTGCCGCCGTGGCCGAGTTGATATTGCTATCCGGCGCAAATCCAAAATCGAAACCAAAACGAAAGCGGCGTTTGCTGCGGATGACACTGCGCGCATTGCCAATCATCCGGGCAATGTCCTCGGGCAGGTCTTCGTCATTCTGGGCGAGGCGCAGATGATAATCGGCGCCGCCAAACTTGCCCTGCATCATCAGCGCGCGGGCAAGTTCCAGCCGCACACGCGTCTGTTCCGGGTTATCTTTCAGGATAGCACGAAACCGCGCCGCCGCTGCCTTGGCATCGCCGTCTTCCAGCGCGATCAGGCCATCAAGGAAATTGTAAGGCAAGCTCATGCCCGGCGCCGCACTCAGCGCGGCGACAAGGGGGCGGGCCTCATCATATTTCTTTTCACGAACCAGTTTTTCCGCGAGCGCCAGAAGCTGCGGCGCAGAGAGGCGGAAACTGCATTTTCCATCGACGCAATCGGGCCGAACGGAAAGCTGTGTGGCCGCTGCGCCGCCTGCGGGAATGGCCGAAGCCACTTCCTCGCCGTGGGCACTGCCCGCGATCAGAATCCCCGCCAGCGCCGCAACGGTGACGTGGCTATGCCTGGCTCTGGGCCTTACCGTGACTTTCATTATTTCTGGCCGACGAATGCGCCCATGATATCGACCCGTTCATCAGGATTGCCGCCAACGATGCGGAAGCCGCCGCCGACTTCTTCGCCGTCCGGGCCGTAGAACGTGCCATCAACCGTAGAGCCTTCGATCGCCACGCTGCGTGACTGGCCGCCATGATTGAAATTGGCGCTGTCTATAAATCCCTTGAAACCGCCGAAATTGATGAGATTGACGTCACCTTTGCCGGTGGCGCTGAACTGCGCACCTGCCTGGAGCACTGAAGCGGCAGGAGCCGTATACGTATCGATCTGAGGGGCAAGAACCGTGCCATCAAGTGACAGGTCGAAAGAGCTTTGTGCGAAATCGACCGAAATATTGGCCGTGCCTTCGATCCACTGGAAATAGCTGGGTAGGCTCGAAAGCCCGGATATATCCTGGCCGTCGATCGTCGGGTTGAAGATCATGCTGGCCAGCATCGATCCCTGGTAAGAACCCGAACCTGTGGTTGGCACTGAATCGTTTGCCGTAGCGTCGCCGAAGGCAAATGCACCGCGTTCCAGATGCCAGATCGTCTGCTCATGCTCGACCTCTTCACCATCAAGGATAAAGGTTCCGAACGTCAGGGAATTGCGAACATAGCCCGCAAAAGTCACATACTGCGTTTCCTTGCCCGGCTCGAGCAAGAACAGGCTGGTAGAACTGTAACTGCTGCCCGGCTGTCCAGTAGGCGCGATCTCGTTGGTTCCAGAATCTACGAAACCAGTACCGCTGCGATCATAGGGTGAGCGCGGATTACCATCGCCTGCTTGCAGGTAATTGATGTTCTGGTTGGAAAGCTCCGGCGTGCCCCACTGCGGTTCCTGAAGGCCGCCAAAGTCGGTGCGGCTGGCAGGATCCTGGAATCGGGTGTTTGCATTCGCGCCGGTCTTGGGATCGGCAACGGTCAGCTCGTAAATTGCATCAGCAGGATCATATGAGATCGAGATTGACGAATCGCGCACCGTTGTCGTGTTCCCGGCGTAAATCTGGGCCTGCTGGTTGCAGCAGAAGCGATCGTCGGTGGAGTAGTCATAGACCTGGTTGCCGCCAATCCCGGTATAAGTCTTCGCCTGGGTTGGGTTGGCAAAGCTGTGCTCGGTGTTGGCGGTGCCTCCACCAGCGATACCGCCGCCCGTAGGCGGCGAAGGCGCGCTTGAAATGGTCTGTGGACCGCCGCCGCCACAAGCGGCAAGAAGTGATGTACTGGCAAGCAAAACGAGAAGACGCATGTGAAGCCCCCGGAAATAATCTTCGGGGAACGGGATATGTTTGTTGGGTTAATATCGCGTAAAGGCCGTGCCCTTTGCGAACGGCGCGCACCAGATGGATGGCAGCCACTATACCCTGCAAAATCAGGGCTCCAGCTCAACATCCCAATAAAGCCAGTCACGCCAGGTTTCATGCAGGTAGTTGGGCGGAAAGGCCTTGCCCCGATCCTGCAATTGCCAGTTTGTCGGCCGGATGGGTTTGACAATGGGCGGCATCCGCGCCTGCTGCGGCGTCCTGCCGCCTTTTTTCATGTTACACGGCGCGCAAGCCGTCAGGATGTTTTCCCAGCTTGTCCTGCCGCCCAGCCGGCGCGGAACGACATGGTCAAAAGTCAGGTTGCCGGCCGATCCGCAATACTGGCAGCTGAACTTGTCCCTCAGGAAAAGATTGAATCGGGTAAACGCCGGAAATTGCGAGGGTTTAACGTAATTCCGAAGCGCAATGACCGAGGGGATCTGCATCGTCCAGCTGGGGCTGTGCACCGCGCGATCATAACTTTCTATGACATCGACCCGCTCCAGAACCACGGCCTTGACGCTGGTCTGCCAGGACCAGAGGCTGAGCGGATAATAGGAAAGTGGTGCGTAATCAGCGTTCAGGACAAGGGCAGGGCAATCTGCAAGATTCCGGGAGGGATCCCCCTCCAGGCTACGGAATCGGGCCGCACGCTCTATCTGCTCCGACTTGAGCATGGCCCCCTGTCGCTGCCAGTTATTGCAGTATCATGGCAAAACATGGCGGTTTAACAGCACGGACGAGCGCCCCCCGTCAAGAGTGACTTCACCGGTGGATGGGGCAGGGAGGGCCGGCGTTGAAATGCAAATCAGTCTCTGGGGAATATGGACTCCGCCGATACTGCGCCTAGAACGCGTCCCAATGATCCGCACGCGTTTTGCCCCAAGCCCCAACGGCCCAATGCATCTTGGCCATGCCTATGCCGCCATCATGGCGCATGATCTGGCCCGTAAAGCGGGCGGGGAATGCCTGCTGCGCATTGAGGATATCGATGGAGAACGCAGCCGACTGGAATTCGTCGAGGAAATCGTTGCTGACCTGGCGTGGCTCGGCCTTACATGGGACGGGGAGATCGTATTCCAGTCCGCGCGCATCGCCTCTTACGCCGAAGCCGACCATCAGCTCAGGGAAGCCGGGCTTACGTATCCTTGCCAGTGCACAAGGGCTGAAATCGCGGATGCGGCCACACAGTCAGGACCTGACGGGCCGATCTATCCCGGCACCTGCAAGCACCGTGAAATTGACCCGCAAGGCGCGGCCTGGCGGCTCGACATGGCCGAAGCACTGCGCCGGACCGGGCCGCTGGAATGGATCGACGAGCTGGCCGGGCAGCAAATCGCAAGGCCTGAAATCTTCGGAGATGTCGTGCTGGTCAGGAAAGAGCACCCAGCCAGCTACCATCTTGCTGCGACGCTGGACGATGCAAGCGACCAGATTAGTCTGGTGACGCGTGGCCGCGATCTGTTTGAAACCACCCATGTTCACAGACTGCTCCAGTCTCTGCTCGACCTGCCCGTGCCCCGCTGGCACCATCACGGCCTGCTGGTCGAGCCAGATGGACGCAAGCTCGCCAAACGGCGGCACTCGCCGTCGCTGGCGGACTTGCGCCGCGCAGGCGAGGATGGAGCAGCCCTTGCCGATGCCCTGAGGGGCAAGCATCTGCCCACTGGCATTTCCCTGTCGGAAGTTTAAACAGGGGCCATGAACACCATCCTCATCCTTGTAATCGTCATCATCATGGCCATGGTCGTGGTCAGCCTTGTGCGGGGCGTGATCGCCTTCCTCAAAAGCAGCAGGACGGATCTGGAGAACGACGCCGAAGACGGCGGCGGCGCCACCGAGATGCAGTTGCGGCAAAACAAGATGATGTTCTCGCGCATCAAGTATCAGGCGCTTGCAGTCATCGTCGTAGCATTGCTGATCATGGCCAGCCGCTAGGTTCGGCACAGATCCTTGGTAAAACTCAACCGTATCTATACCGGAACGGGCGACGACGGGACCACCGGCCTTGTGGATGGCTCGCGGCTGCCCAAGCACGACGCCCGTATGGAAGCGATCGGTGCGGTGGACGAAGCCAATTGCGCCATTGGCCTTGCGATCTGTGCTCTGGAAGGCAGCGGCCATGCCGCCCCGCTTACGCGCATCCAGAACGACCTGTTCGATCTTGGCGCAGACCTTGCGACTCCGGTGGGGGACGCAGCGATTGAGGACTTCTCTCCGTCCGAGATGACGCTGCGTATCGTCCCGGCCCAAGCCGAGTGGATCGAAGCGTCCATCGACGCAATCAACAAAGAACTGACCCCACTCACCAGCTTTATCCTGCCCGGCGGGACTGAGGCGGCAGCCCGCCTGCATATTGCGCGCGCTTCCACGCGCGCGGCCGAACGCCGCATAAGCGCGCTGGCTGTTGCAGAACGAGTCAATCCGGCAGCCATGGTCTATATCAACCGGCTCTCGGACTACTTGTTCGTGATGGCCCGAGCCGTGAATGGCGGCGGCGCAAAAGACGTGCTCTGGGCGCCCGGAGAGAACCGCTAGCCAAGCTGATCCTGCCTCGCTAGGGCAAGGATAAATATAGACATTTCGCCAGGGATTTCGAAAGGGACCGACATGCAGACAGTTGGGGTAATCGGCGCGGGCCAAATGGGCTCAGGCATCGCCCAGACAGCGGCGCAGGCCGGCAAGAAAGTGCTGATATCGGACATCAGCCTCGAACTCGCCGAAAAGGCGAAGGCCAAGATCGGCAAGACTCTCACAAAGCTGGTTGCCAAAGAAAAGATTGCGCAAGGCGATGCTGACGCGGTGATGGCGAACATCACCCCGGTTGCAGACTATGCACCGATGGCCGAAGCCGAATTTATCATCGAGGCGGCGACCGAACGTGAGGAAATCAAGCACAAGATTTTCGAAGCGGCGGGCAAAGTGCTGGGCAAAAACGCTATCCTGGCATCGAACACCAGCTCGATCCCGATCACCCGCATGGCGGTAAGCTCGCCCGATCCGCAGCGCTTTATCGGCATGCATTTCTTCAATCCAGTGCCGCTGATGAAGCTGGTCGAAGTCATTCCCGGTCTTGCGACCTCGCAGGATGCGACAGACCGGACCAAGGCTTTCGCCGAGAGTCTTGGCAAGGAAGTCGTGATTGCGGGCGATGAACCGGGCTTCATCGTCAATCGCCTTGCCGTGCCGCTGCTCAATGAGGCCGTCTTCGTGCTGGGTTCAGGTGTCGGTTCCGTCACTGATATCGACAAGGGCATGCAGCTTGGCCTCAACCACCCGATGGGACCGTTGCAACTGGCCGATTTCGTTGGTCTCGACACAGTTTTGGAAGTCATCAAGGTGCTGCAAAGCACAACCGGAGATCCGAAATATCGCCCCGCCCCGTTGCTGGTTAAATATGTCGAAGCCGGCTGGCTGGGCGTAAAAACCGGTCGCGGCTTCTATGATTATTCAGGTGATGAACCAGTTCCGACGCGCTGATTTGCACTAGCGGTCATCGCCCGCTTCACGCTTTAGCTCATACAGGACATCCAGCGCCTCGCGCGGGGACAGGGCATCGACATCGAGCGTGTCAAGCCGATCGCGCAAGCCATCGCTTTGCTCTTCTTGCTGGTGAGCCGCCGCGGCGAACAAAGGTAGCTCACCAAGCCCGGCCGCGAGTCCCCCGGTTTCGGCCCGGCCCTTCTCCAGCCGGTCCAATACCGATTTGGCGCGCGTAACAACTTGCGCGGAGACTCCCGCCAGCCGTGCGACGGCAAGGCCATAGCTGCGATCCGCCGGCCCATCGGCCAGTTCATGCAAGAGCACCAGATCGCCCTTCCATTCACGCGCGCGGACGTGGTGCAGGGACAGTGCGCCGCAGGTTTCGGCCAGCCGCGACAGCTCGTGATAATGGGTGGCAAACAGGCAGCGGCAGCGATTGACCTCATGCACCGCTTCCACCACCGCCCAGGCCAGCGCCAACCCGTCATACGTCGAGGTTCCGCGCCCCACTTCGTCGAGGATCACGAAACTGTGCTCCGTAGCCTGGGCAAGAATCGCCGCGGTTTCGACCATCTCGACCATGAATGTGGACCGCCCACGTGCCAGATTATCCGAAGCCCCAACCCGGCTGAACAGCCGATCGACGAGGCCGATGCGTGCGCTTTGCGCCGGAACGAAGCCTCCCGCCTGTGCCAACAGCACAATCAGCGCGTTCTGGCGCAGGAACGTGGACTTGCCGCCCATGTTCGGCCCGCCGATCAGCCAGAGACGGTCTTGTTCACCAAGCGTGCAATCGTTCGCGACAAAACGTTCACCGCTGTTCGCCAAGGCAGCTTCCACCACCGGATGGCGCGCGCCTTTGATTTCCAGACATGGCTCCTGCGCGATCTGCGGCCTGCACCAACCACTTTGCGCGGCCTGCTCTGCCTGTCCCGCCGTCACGTCAATGCGGGCAAGGGCAGCGGCGGTATCGGCGATTTCGCGGCGCGCCTCCACCGCCATTGCCGCCAATTCCTCGAAATGCGCTTCCTCAGCCGCCTGCGCATGAGCGCCCGCCTCGGTGATGCGCCCCGCCTCTTCATGCAAAGCCAGGGCATTGAACCGAACCGCGCCCGCCATTGTCTGGCGGTGCGTAAATCCGCTATCCGGCGCCATCAGGGCCTCGGCATGCTTGGCTGGCACTTCGACGAAATAGCCCAGCACATTGTTGTGCTTGATCTTGAGCGCGGCAATGCCGCTACGCTCCCGGTAATCGGCCTCAAGCGCTGCAATCGCGCGGCGCGCATTGCCAGAAGTTTCGCGCAAGACATCAAGCGCGGCATCATAACCTTCGGCGATGAAACCGCCCTGACTGCGTTCAGTGGGCGGCGCGGGAACCAGTGCCTGCGAAAAACAATCAACCAAGGCGCCATGTCCAGCAAGGGACAGAAGCGACCGGTCGAACAACAGCGGCAAACCCTCCCTTCCGCGCAGGAAATCACCGATCTGCCGCGCTTCTTTCAGGCCATCGCGCAACTGGCCCAGATCGCGAGGAGAGCCGCGACCGGCGACAACCCGGCCCAGCGCACGGCCAATATCGGGCAAAGCGCGCAGCGCGCCGCGTAAACCCTCACGCAGGAGCGCATCAGCGTGCAGCCATTCAACCGCTTCCAGCCGCTCATTGATCGCAGCCGCGCTCCGCAAAGGCGCAGCAAGATCTTCTGCAAACTGACGGGCACCGGCGCCGGTCACACAGCAATCGATACAGTCGATCAGGCTGCCCTTTCGCGTTCCGGCCTGAGAGGTCAGAATTTCAAGGCTGGCGCGGGTCGCCTCGTCCATCGCCAGATGCTCGTCTCCGCTGCGCGCAACCGGGGGGAGTAGCAGCGGCAGCGCGCCGCGCCCAACGTGGTCAAGATAGGCAATGAGCCCGCCCGCCGCAGCGAGCATAGTCCGCGAGAAACTGCCAAACCCGTCAAGCGTCGCTACGTTATGGATCGCTTTGAGCCTTGCTTCGCCATTCCCGCTTTCAAAGCCGCTGGCAGGGCTGGACATCGCCCCCTCGGGCAAATTTTCGTTTTCCCATCCCTCTGGCGTAACGGCCTCACTGGCGCCGAGCCGGGCCAGCACAGCGGGCAGCCTTTCGGGCGCGCATTCCTCAAGCTCCATCCGGCCGGTCGAAATATCGCAAGCGGCAATGCCAACAGTGCCGCGCAGCTCACACACTGCCGCCAGCACGTTGGCGCGGCGCGGTTCTAACAATGCCTCCTCGGTAAGCGTTCCCGCCGTCACGAAACGAACGATGTCACGCTCAACCAGCGCTTTCGATCCGCCGCGCTTCTTTGCTTGGGCCGGAGTCTCGGTCTGCTCGGCAATCGCCACCCGGCACCCTGCCCTGATCAACCGGGCAAGATACGTTTCCGCAGCGTGAACCGGCACCCCGCACATCGCCACCGGCTCACCGCCATGCTCGCCGCGGCTCGTCAACGCGATATCGAGAATCTGCGCGGCCTGCTTTGCATCTTCGAAGAACATCTCGAAGAAGTCCCCCATCCGGTAGAACAGCAGGCAATCCTGCGCCTTTTCCTTCAAGGCCAGATATTGAACCATCATTGGGGTGGCTTGCGCGGTCATCAACAAGGGGGTTAGCGGCAGGACAGGCGATTCGCAAAACGCTGCAACGCAACATTTCCCCTATCGCGTCGCCTTCGCATTCGGTAATCGAGGCGCTTGAACAGGAGAACAGGTTTGTCCGATAGCGAAAAGGTCGAGTTTACCGAGCGCGAAGCTCTATTTTATCACAAGACAATCCGGCCTGGAAAGCTGGAGATCATCGCTTCCAAACCGCTGGCAAGCCAGCGAGACCTGAGCCTTGCCTACTCGCCGGGCGTCGCCGTGCCGGTGCGCGCAATCGCAGATGATCCGGGCACGGCCTATGAATATACCGCCAAAGGCAATCTCGTCGCCGTCATCTCCAACGGCACCGCGATTCTTGGCATGGGCAATCTTGGCGCGCTCGCATCCAAGCCGGTGATGGAAGGCAAGGCCGTGCTGTTCAAGCGCTTCGCCGATGTCGATTCGATCGATATCGAGCTCGACACCGAAGACTGCGATGCTTTCATAGAAGCGGTGGCGCTCATGGAGCCGAGCTTCGGGGGCATCAATCTGGAAGATATCAAGGCGCCCGAATGCTTCATCATCGAGCAGGCGCTGCGCGAACGCATGAACATCCCGGTCATGCATGACGATCAGCACGGCACCGCGATCATTGCCGCGGCCGGAATCGTCAATGCCTGCCTGATTACCAAGCGCAACCTGGGCGATGTGAAAGTCGTGGTGAACGGCGCGGGCGCATCGGCGCTGGCCTGCACTTCACTCATCAAGTCCATGGGCGTGCGCCAGGAAAACGTCACCATGTGCGACAGCCGCGGCGTGATCTACATCGGCCGTGAAAAAGTGGACCAGTTCAAGTCCGCTCATGCCATCGACACAGACGCGCGAACACTGGGTGAGGCGCTGAAAGGCGCCGACATCTTCCTTGGTCTGTCCGTCAAGGATGCGCTGACACCGGATATGATCAAGGACATGGCAAAGGAACCGATCATCTTCGCCATGGCCAATCCCGATCCGGAAATTTCGCCCCCCGATGCGCTGGCCGTCCGGCCCGACGCCATCGTCGCAACCGGCAGGTCCGATTATCCCAATCAGGTCAATAACGTGCTGGGCTTCCCCTTCATCTTTCGCGGTGCGCTCGACGTGCGAGCCACTGCGATCAATGAAGAGATGAAAGTCGCCGCCGCCAACGCCATCGCCGAGCTGGCGCGCGAGCAAGTGCCCGAGGAAGTGGCTGCTGCCTATGGCAAACACCACCAGTTCGGCCGCGACTACATTATCCCCGCGCCTTTTGACCCGCGGCTAATGGAAGTCGTCCCCTCCGCTGTTGCCAAGGCGGCAATGGAATCGGGCGTCGCACAGTTCGAGATCGAGGATTTCGACGAATATCGCCATGCGCTGAAGAGCCGCCTCAACCCGACGACATCGGTGCTGACCAGCGTCTATGCGCAAGTGAAGCAGAACCCCAAACGCGTGATCTTTGCCGAAGCGGAGGACGAGATCATGCTGCGCGCCGCGATCCAGTATCGCGATTTCGGTTATGGCGAGCCAATCCTGGTCGGCCGCACCAAGGCCGTTCTCAAGAAAATGGTCGAACTGGGCGTCAGCGATCCGGAAAGCTATCACATCGAGAATTCAACCGCGTCTGATTACGTCGATCCGATGGTGGAGATTCTTTACAAGCGGCTTCAACGGCGCGGTTACATGGAGCGCGACATTCAGCGGATGGTCAATAATGACCGCAATGTATTCGCCTCGGGCCTGCTGAAACTGGGCGTAGGCGATGCGATGATTACCGGCATGACCCGGCCATTCGGCCAGACCATCAACGAAGTGCGCCGTGTGCTTGATCCCAAGCCCGGCCACTTGCCGTTTGGCATCCATGTCATGGTCGGAAAGAATACGACCACATTCCTGGCCGATACGACGATCAATGAGCGGCCCAGCGCAGAAGACCTGGCGGTTATTGCAACAGAGACAGCCGCCGTGGCGCGCCGTCTTGGCCATGAACCGCGCGTTGCCTTCCTGTCCTATTCCACGTTCGGCAACCCCTCGGGGCGCTGGCTCGACAATATCCGTGAAGCTGTCCATATCCTCGATCAGCAAGGCCCCAGTTTCGAATATGAGGGTGACATGGCGCCCGACGCAGCGCTCAACCCGACTATCATGAAGAATTACCCGTTCTCGCGCCTGACCGGCCCTGCGAACGTGCTGATCATGCCGGGGCTGCAATCGGCCAACATTTCGGCCAAATTGCTGCGCGAACTGGCCGGCCACGCCGTTATTGGTCCGATGCTGATCGGCATGGAAAAGCCAGTGCAAGTCGTGCCGATGACGGCAATCGCACCGGACGTTCTGACATTGGCGGTGCTGGCAGCCGCCGGGATCGCGGGGTAGCTTCCGATATTCGCGGCAGCGGAATTACCGCCGCCGGTATCGGAAATACCAAACCTCGTGGTCTTGCCTGCGGGCCTTGGCTTCATAGCGCGTCTCTGGCCAGCCGCCGGGGCGGCTCTGGAAATCGGCAGGCTTTTCGCATAGCCATTCAAAGCTGCCGGTGTGCCGCTGCATAATCATAAGCGCGTGGCGCAAATAGACCGGGTGGTCCGTGCCGAAACGAAATTCGCCGCCGGGCTTCAACTTTGCCGCGAACATTGCGACCGGCCCGTCATTCATCATTCGGCGCTTGGCATGGCGCGCTTTCGGCCAGGGATCGGGATGCAGCAAATAGAGGAAGGATAGCGCACCATCCGGCACGCGCGACAACACCTCCAGCGCATCGCCATGATGGATCCGAACGTTACCGAGATGTCCGTCACGCACATGCAGCAGTGCGCCCGCAACGCCATTAAGGAAGGGCTCACCGCCGATAAAGCCATGGTCAGGCAGCATATCAGCGCGCGCGGCCATGTGCTCACCCGAGCCGAAGCCAATTTCGAAATGCACCGGCCGCTCATCACCGAACAGACGCTGTGCCGTCACCGGGCCTTCAAGTGGCACGGCAATCTGCGGCAATAGTTTTTCAACCAGCTCCTGCTGCCCCTTGCGCAGCGGTTTGCCCACCGAACGGCCATATAGCCGGTTAAGCGTGGTTGGATCGCCGGGTTTGTTCGCAGTCATGGCCAGCGCCGATGGCAAAGGAGACGCTCCGGGTCAATCGTCGGTCTAGGCAGATTGCGCAGATCGTGGTTGAACCGGGCCTTGTTGGCGCGTCCCGGAATAGGCGCAAAATGTGCCATAATCTTCGTCCTACGCCCGTAGAGGAACCCACAGACGGCAGGCCTTGTGGCATTGCGTGGATTTGTGGTTCTGATGAATCGACACGGTTGGACAGTGCCGTGCGCGAGCCTCCTTGGCCCGAGGACGATCTGACCAAATGAGAACGGCCCGCCCCATGGGGACGAGCCGCTTTCATTTGTGTGATCGGGATGTGAAGATCAGGCAGCTTCGGCCTGTTCATCAGGGTCACGCAGCACATAGCCACGGCCCCAGACCGTTTCGATATAATTGGCTCCGCCGCATGCATGGGAGAGCTTTTTGCGAAGTTTGCAAATGAAGACGTCGATAATCTTGAGTTCGGGCTCGTCCATTCCGCCATAGAGGTGGTTGAGGAACATTTCCTTGGTCAGCGTGGTGCCCTTGCGAAGCGAAAGCAGCTCCAGCATGGCATATTCCTTGCCCGTCAGGTGGACGCGGGCACTATCGACCTCAACCGTTTTGGCATCGAGGTTGACCGTAAGCTTGCCGGTTTTGATGACCGACTGCGAATGGCCCTTGGAACGGCGCACAACCGCATGAATGCGAGCAACCAGCTCTTCGCGGTGGAAAGGCTTGGTCACGTAATCGTCGGCGCCGAAGCCGAAACTGCGAACTTTGGAATCCATTTCGGAAATGCCCGAAAGGATCAGAACCGGGGTCTGCACTTTGGCAACGCGCAGCTTCTTGAGCACGTCATAGCCATGCATGTCCGGCAGGTTCAGGTCGAGCAGTATGATGTCGTAATCATAGAGTTTGCCAAGGTCCAAGCCTTCCTCACCAAGATCGGTAGAGTAGACATTAAAGCCCTCGGACGTAAGCATGAGCTCAATGGCCCTTGCAGTTGTTGGTTCGTCCTCGATCAGCAGCACGCGCATGGGAAATCCCCTGTAATTATCCCGGTTCGGCCGCGCTAACCCCTTCTAAAGGGTTGTTGCCGCCTATTAACCATACAAGATATGAACTCTAAAGGTTAACTTTGCGTAAACTGGCTTGAATCCGCGAGTCGCAAATGTCCAGTTCTAATTCGCGGCGGGATCTTCTCGCCCGCGCAGCAAAACCCGGATCAGGCGGCGAGCCAGCATCAGCAAACCGATTGCAATGGCAAGCAGGGCAAGCGCGATAATCCCTGCGGCCGCAGGATACTGGTAGGCCAGAAAAAGAAGCCCGCCAGTCACCACATCTTCGGTGGTCGAGACCGCAATGTTGCTGAAGGGCTCGGGGCTGGTGTTGACCACCGCCCGCGCTCCGGCCTTTCCGCCATGGGCAAGAAGTGTCGCCCCGCCGCCCAGGATAAAGGCAATAACTTGCGTCGCCGGATCGGTGGGATCGACCACGGCCAGCGTCAGCAATGCTCCTCCAATCGGCCGGATCGCCGTGTGGACCATATCCCAGACGGAATCTAGCCAGGCGATCTTGTCGGCAAAAAATTCTGCCGCAGCGGCAATGCCCGCAACGCCCATGACCCATGGATTGGCAAGAGCCCGCAGACTTTCCAGGTGCTCCGGCAGGGGAAGCATGCCAAAGTGCAT
>JAHRVR010000116.1 GCA_019090585.1 Sphingomonadaceae bacterium | reverse complement strand
TGGCGGCACTGGTGGGCGGCGCGCTGGCCCTGTTCCTTGCGGAGCGGACGAGCTGGCCGGTGGTCTATGCCGTCATGGGCGGCATCATGGCGGTTGTTGGGCTTGTCAGTATTTTTGCGCCTGAACCTGATGGGAATGCTGGTCAGATCGGTGCGGGTGAAGAAGAACTGGCCGCTTTGCGCGAGCCGGGAGAAATTCATCCCCGCTTGCGCACGCGTGCCTTGCTGGCGATTGGCTTGCTTTGGGTATGGGCGCTAGCCACGGTCGGCATATTCATGGTGCGCTCGCTTGGCAGCGATCCGGATGCGCGGCCCGATTCTGTGGCTTTCATTGCTACTCAGGGGCCTTTGGTTGTTATCGCCACGGTCATTGTGCCTGCCGCCATCGCGGCCTGGCTGGTCTGGCTCAAGCGGTCCGGGCGCTATGTACTGGACTGTGCGGCCCCCCCTGCTGGACGTTTTGACCGCTTTGTCGACCATGGCTACCGCGCGCTGATCCTTCCGCTGGTGGATTTCGTCGGGCGGCTTGGCTGGGCCGTAATCATCGTTTTCGGGCTGGTGCTGACTTACCGGATCACCGATTCGATCTGGGGCAGTTTCGCCTATCCGTTCTATCTTGGAGAGCTGGAATATTCGAAGGACGAGGTTGCGGTTGCCTCCAAGTTCTTCGGTGTCGGCGCGCTGATGGTCGGGCTGGCAGCGGGCGGCGCCTTGCTTACTGTTATCGGCCGCATGGCGACGCTGACACTCGGTGCGCTGATCGCGGCCCTGACCAACCTGCTTTATGCCGACCTTGCCATTGGCGGTGCGCGTATGCAGCTGGTGAGCGACACGACCGGATTCACATGGCTGGTAAGCCAGCTTGGCGGTGATCCGCGATTGGCCAAGCTGATGATGACGATTGCCGGAGAGAACATCGCGGTGGGTATCGCCGGGGCTGCCTTCGTTGCCTACCTCTCGTCGATCGTTTCAAAGAAATACAGCGCGGTGCAATATGCGCTGGTATCCTCGCTGACGCTGCTGATTGGCACACTTGGGCGCGGCGCGCTCGGCAAGATGATCGAGGTGCGCGGCTATTACGAGGTGTTCCTGCTGACCACGGCAATCGGGCTGTTCGCGGTCGTTCTTTGTCTGGTCGAGTGGGCGCGGATCGCGCGGCAGGGCAAGGCTTCGGGTGTGGACGAAACTGCGCTGGCCGGGGCTTAGTCCAGACGTTCGCGGTTACGGCGCAAGACGTCTCCTGCAAGATAGAGCGAGCCCGCGATCAGGACCGGCAATCCGTCATTTGGCAAGGCGTGCAGGGCCGCTGGAATATCGGCAGCGGACACCGCGCGCGGCCCGAACGCCGAAGTCTGGTGATGATCGTGGTTCGGCACAGGAACAGCCTGCAGGCTGGCGATCTGGCCTTCCAGCGCGCTGGTAATCGCATCGGGCGCTTTGTTGGCCAGCATGCCGATCACAAGATGCAGGCGCTGTCCCGCAAAATGCTGTGCAATGGCGGTTCCGGCATCAGGGTTGTGCCCACCATCGAGCCAGACTTTGCGCCTGGGGGCGAGGGCTGTCAGCGGGCCGTCGCCAAGCAATTGCAATCGCGCTGGCCAGCGTGCCGAGCGGATGCCTGTTGCCATCGCTTCCGACGATACGCCGACCAGATCCTGATGGGTTAGCATGGCAACAGCCAGCGCTGCATTCTGCGCCTGATGCCTGCCGGGCAGGGTGGGCAGCGGCAGTGTGAGGGCCCCGCGCCGGTCGCTATATTGGATTTGCGCGCCGATCTTGGCGTCCCAGTCATGCCCTCGCATATGGAGCGGTGCACCTGCGGCTCTGGCCGCGCGTTTGATCTCCAGTTCGGCTCCGGTGGGATAGCTCTGCGTCACGATCGGACAGTCTGGTTTGATGATGCCCGCCTTCTCGAAGGCAATGCGTGCGAGCGGTTCGCCGGGAGTTCCTTCTTCGGGGGCGAGCAGGAATCGCTCGTGATCGATGCCAAGCGCAGTGATGCCACAGGCGGCAGGGTGGGCGATGACATTGGTGGCGTCAAAACGTCCGCCCAGTCCGGTTTCGATTACACAGGCGTCGGCTGGTGTTCGAGAGAAAGTGAGGAACGCAGAAGCTATGGTTATTTCAAAGAAGCTGATGTCAAGACCTTGTGAAACATCGATAACTTCTTCTAGTGTTGCAGCGAGAAGCGCGTCGGAAATGAGTGTTCCGGCGATGCGAATCCGCTCATTGTAGCGCACAAGATGCGGGCTGGTTGTGACATGGACTGACAGCCCCTCGGCTTCGAGCATGGCGCACAAAAACGCGCAGACCGAGCCCTTGCCATTCGTCCCTGCGACATGAAACACCGGCGGAATATCGTGGTCAGGATTGCCCAGCCGGGCAAGCAGTTCGCAAATTGTTTCAAGGCCAATTCGGCCTTCGGGAAGGGAAAGCGCGGCCAGCCGGTCAAGCTGCGCCTGCACGGCTGGGCTATCGGAAGTTGCGAAATCGCGCACGCATCAGCGCGCTGAATGCACCGCATCGGCCAGCGCCGACGTCAGTTCGCGAACCGGACCGGCAGCATCCGCGCCGTGCTTACCAACCAGCTCAACCAGTGCAGAGCCGACGACAACGCCATCGGCCACTTTCGCGATCTTACGGGCCTGCTCGGGAGTGCGCACTCCGAAGCCCACAGCAACGGGGATCTTGGTCGCGGCCTTGAGCCGGCCAACTGCTTCTTCGATCGAGGTCTGGGCTGCCTGCTGCATGCCCGTGATTCCGGCAACCGACACATAATAGAGGAAGCCGGACGAGCCTTCGAGAACGGCGGGCAGGCGCTTGGCATCGGTAGTCGGGGTTGCCAGGCGTATCAGCGAAACACCGGCATCGCGCAACGCGGGGCCAAGCTCTTGATCCTCTTCGGGCGGAATATCGACGCAGATAACGCCATCGATGCCTGCCTTGGCGCATTCACGGGCGAACCATTCAGGTCCGCGGATCGTCATCGGGTTGGCATAGCCCATGAGGACGAGCGGAATTTCCGGGTGACGCGCGCGAAAATCACCGGCGATCTTCAGGATATCGGCGGTTTTTGTGCCTGCACCGAGCGATCGCAGGTTAGCCTCCTGGATAGCAGGTCCGTCCGCCATGGGATCGGTAAAGGGCATGCCCAGTTCGATCACATCGGCGCCGCCTTCAACCAGCGCATCGAGAATTGCGGGCGTGGCCTCTGCATTCGGATCGCCAGCGGTGATGAAGCAGACGAGGGAAGGGCGGCCTTTGCCAAATGCCGCTGAGAAGCGGTTTTCTACGGTCATTGGCTTTCGTCCCTGGACTTGCCGAATAGAA
Source organism: Sphingomonadaceae bacterium (assembly GCA_019090585.1). GTDB lineage: Bacteria > Pseudomonadota > Alphaproteobacteria > Sphingomonadales > Sphingomonadaceae > Novosphingobium. The sequence continues at coordinate 7,738 of JAHRVR010000116.1, read as the reverse complement.
TGGTTCCCAGAAAGCCGCCCAGGCCAGTTACGGCGACGGTCGTCCAGAACTTCTCATTGTAAAAGAAGGTCGAAAGGCTCGCCGATGTGAAAATCAGCAGCGCAATCGATGAGATTGCCATTGCAAGAATGGCGGTTTGCATGCCCCGCTGGAGCCTCGGCTGGTTCACAGCTCCACGCCGAGATGTTCGGCCACGGTGAAGATGTCCTTGTCGCCCCGCCCGGAGACATTGACGAGGAGGATCTGGTCCTCGTCCATCTCCGGTGCGATTTTGGGCAGGGCGGCCAGTGCGTGAGCGCTTTCGAGCGCGGGAATGATGCCTTCGAGCTTGCAGCATTGCTGGAAGGCTTCCAGCGCTTCATTGTCAGTGATTGGCATATAGCGCACGCGTCCGCTTTCATGCAGCCAGCTGTGTTCCGGGCCGATGCCGGGATAGTCGAGCCCCGCGCTGATTGAATGGGCTTCGGTGATCTGGCCGTCCTCGTCCTGCAACAGATAAGTCTTGTTGCCATGAAGGATGCCGGGTCCGCCGCCTGTCAGGCTGGCGGCGTGCTGCCCGCTTTCAATGCCGTGGCCCGCGGCTTCGACGCCCACCATCTGCACATCGGGATCGTCAAGGAATGGATGGAACAGGCCAATGGCATTCGATCCGCCGCCCACGGCAGCAAGCAGAAGGTCGGGCAGTTTGCCGGTGCGGGACAGCAGCTGTTCGCGGGCTTCCCGCCCGATCACACTCTGGAAATCGCGGACAAGCTCAGGATAAGGATGCGGGCCGGCTGCCGTGCCGATGATGTAGAAGGTGTCATGGACATTGGCGACCCAGTCGCGCAGCGCCTCGTTCATCGAGTCCTTGAGCGTTTTTGCGCCGCTATGCACGGGTACAACTTCGGCGCCGAGCAGCTTCATGCGAAAGACGTTGGGCTGCTGGCGTTCCACGTCGGTTGCGCCCATGTATATAACGCAAGGTAGGCCGAAACGCGCGCAGACCGTGGCGGTAGCAACGCCATGCTGGCCCGCGCCGGTTTCGGCTATGATCCGGGTTTTGCCCATGCGGATGGCAAGCAGGATCTGGCCTATGCAATTGTTGATCTTGTGCGCGCCGGTGTGATTGAGCTCCTCGCGCTTGAACCAGATCTGAGCGCCCTTTCCGGACGGGGCACCCTTGCGCATTTCCTCTGTCAGGCGCGGCGCGAAATAAAGAGGGCTGGGCCGTCCGACGTAATGCTCGAGCAAGTCGTCGAACTCTGCCTGAAAGGACGGGTCGTCCTTTGCCTTGCGATATTCTGTCTCCAGCTCAAGGATCAGCGGCATCAGCGTTTCGGCAACATAGCGTCCGCCGAACTGGCCGAAGTGCCCGCGCTCGTCTGGCTGGTCGCGCAATGTGTTGGGTATGCTCTTGCCGTCAGTCATGGTCGTCTCAATTTCGCAGAATACGTTGGTCCGTCGCTTCAATCATGGTTGAGCAGCAATCAGCGCCATCGTATCCCGATGCGCGGGGCCTGGACGTTCCGTGTCAGCATCGCGACACCGCTTGGCAGAAGGCCGCAATCTTGTCCACATCCTTGACGCCGGGCGCACTTTCCACGCCCGAGGATGTATCGACGAGCGGCGCGCCGGTTTCGCGCACGGCCTGTGCGACATTGGCTGGCGTAAGCCCGCCTGCCATGCCCCACTTCACGCTGGAATCGAAGCGGGACAGCAGCGACCAGTCAAAGCTTAGCCCCATGCCGCCCGGAAGCGTGCCTTTGGGTGTTTTCGCATCGAACAGGATAAAGTCGGCGGCGCCGGTATAGTTCTCAGATCGGGCAATGTCCCCCTCGCTGGAAACAGGAAGCGCTTTCCAGATCGGCAAGCCAAACCGCGTTTTGATCTGGCCTGCACGTTCGGGGGTTTCCTGCCCGTGAAGCTGGATGGCATCGATCCTGGCGGCGGCGACTGCTTCGGTGAGCAGCGCATCGTCGGGATCCACGAACACGCCGACTTTGATAATCCGGTCCCCGGCCCGCGCGGAAAGGGCTGCGGCATCCCGTGCAGAGACATGGCGCGGTGAGGGCGGAAAAAAATTGAAGCCAAGATGACTGGCCCGCCCCTTTATTGCAGCGTCGAGCGCCTCAGGTGTCCTGACACCGCAAATCTTTATGTTCGGAGCGTTCATGCGAGGCCGTTAGAGTGATTCTGAGCGAAATGGAACATTTTCGGCATGAATACCGCACCGGGAGAGGAACTCTTCCCGCTTCCAAGAAATCAGGGAGTCAGCTCGAACATGACCCGCACATTTGCCTGCAGTTCTATCTCGCCAGCGGCGACAGGCGGCGAAGCTGCCGATTCGTCCATCGCCATGCGCGCATAGACAACCGGCGGGCGCGGGGAATAGCTGCCACCCTCGGTGATCGAGAGGATGCGCTTCACTTTCAGCCCTGCCGCGCTGGCATAAAGTGCGGCGCGCTTGCGGGCCTTTGCCATGGCGTTTCGCCGCGCTTCATCCAGCGCCTCGTCGGAATCTTCCACCTGAAAGTTGGGGCCGTTCACCCGGTTGGCTCCCGCTGTAACCAGCGTATCGATCACTTTGCCATATCGGTTGAGCTTGCGCTGTTTGACGCGCACGGTGTTGGTGGCGCGATAGCCGATGATTGGCGGGGCCTGCTCCTCCAGCACGTTCGATGATCGTGTGCGGCTTCCATAAACGGGATTGATGCCAAGGTTGCTGGTCTGGAGGTCCTTGTCCGCAATTCCCGCTGCTTTCAGCGCCTTGATCACCCGGTTCATGGCGGCGGAATTGGCGGAGAGGGCCTCGCGCGCTGTCTTGCCGGTGGTTACAACTCCGGCGGTGAAGGTCGCAATATCAGGCGTGCGGCTGGACGAGCCAGACGTGCTCACACTAAGCACGGTGCCGCTGGAGGCGATCTCGGGGGCTTCGATCTGCTGCGCAAGGGTGGGAGCACTGGTGAGCAGCATGGCGGAGACCGTAGCCGCAGAGAGTGCCGCAGTAAGGGACAGGCGTTTCATTGGCATTCTCCTTCGTTCGAGGAACGGTCTGCCGGGCAGAATGTTTCGCCAGGCTGAACCTTGGTGTCTGGATTGAAATTCCGTTCCCGCCAGCTTTCTTGCGATCTAAAGCGTCGCTTCGATTGCACGCGCGGCGGCAACCGGGTCTTCGGCGCTGCGAATTGGCCTGCCTATCACAAGCACGCTGGCCCCGGCATCGCGTGCCTCACGCGGGGTTACCACGCGTTTTTGATCGCCTTTCCTGCCATCGGGCAGACGCAGGCCCGGGACGACAAGAAACCCATCCTTCCACTGATCGTGGATCGCGCCGACCTCGTGTCCTGAACAGACGATCCCATCGAGCCCCGCGGCATGGGACAAGTCAGCCAGTCGCAGGGCCTGCTCATAAGGGCTGTGGTCAATGCCGATCCCGGACAAGTCTTTGTCATCGAAACTTGTCAGGACCGTGACGCCTACAACCTTGGTGTTTTCACCGGCCGCGGCCTTGGCATCTTCCATCATTGCCCGCCCGCCCGAGGCATGGACGGTAACGATCGCTGGTTCCAGCACATGGATCGCCTGCATCGCGGCGGCAACGGTGTTGGGAATGTCATGCAATTTGAGATCGAGGAAAATCGGCAAACCAGTATTGTGCAGCTCATGCACGCCGTGGTGGCCATGTGCGCAGAAGAATTCGAGGCCGAGCTTCAAGCCGCCAATATGGCCCGACAGCTTGCGGGCCAGTTCAGCCGCGGTTTCAAGCCTCGGAACGTCAAGGGCCAGGAATAGAGGATTATGGTACATTGTCGCTGAGTTCTCCTTCTGTCTCGTCCATCGCATCGACATCGTCCTGCGCCACCGGAGCGGCCGCCGCGGCCGCGCGCAGACTGTTCTCCAGCGCTCCGACCCGCCGCCTGAGCCGCCAGACATGCGCTCGGTTCAAAAGCCACATCGGAAAGAAGCCGAGCGCGAAGAAAATGATGGCAATGACGCCAACGGGCCATTCGAAATGAAGATATCCGTCTTCTACCGGCCAGAAATTGACGGCGGCTGGCCCCCAGTTCATTGCCACGAATGCAACGAGGATCGCGGTTATCACGATCCAGACTATAGTGCGCATGACCTGCATACCGAAGCTCCTCTATCCACCCCGTGAGAGTTGCGCGCGATGCTAGGCGTGATTGATGCGCAAGAAAAGAGCGGCGCGCAAAGTCAGATTTGAAATTCGCAAGCGCACCGGCAACTCAGTGCTTGCCAAAGACTCTTTCGAAGATCTGGTCGACTTGTTTGAAATGATAGTCGAGGTTGAACTGTTCTTCGATCTCTTTGGGAGAGAGCGCCGCTGTCACGTCGGCATCGGCCTTCAGCAGATCGAGCAGTGACGCTTTGCCATCCGATTCCCACACTTTCATCGCGTTGCGCTGAACCAGACGGTAGCTTTCGTCCCGCGTAAGCCCGGCTTGCGTCAGTGCCAGCAACACGCGCTGCGAATGGATCAGGCCGCCCATCCGGTCCATGTTGGCCTGCATACGATCAGGATAGACCAGCAGCTTGTCGATGACCCCGGTCAGCCGCGCCAGTGCGAAGTCGAGTGTGATCGTGGCATCGGGTCCGATAAAGCGTTCCACCGATGAGTGGGAAATATCCCGCTCATGCCAGAGCGCGACGTTTTCCAGCGCTGGCATGGCATAGCTGCGGATCATCCGCGCCTGTCCGGTCAGGTTCTCGGTCAAAATCGGGTTGCGCTTGTGCGGCATCGCCGACGAGCCCTTCTGGCCGGGCGAGAAATATTCTTCCGCCTCAAGCACTTCGGTGCGCTGCAGGTGCCGGACCTCAACGGCAAGCCGTTCGATCGAACTGGCGATAACCGCCAGAGTAGCAAAGAACATGGCGTGGCGGTCACGCGGGATGACCTGGGTGGAAACCGGTTCCGGCACCAGCCCCATCTTGTCCGCAACATAGGCCTCGACCGAAGGGTCTACATTGGCGAAAGTCCCCACGGCGCCCGAGACCGCACACGTCGCGATTTCTGTCCGTGCGGCTTCGAGCCGGGTCTTGCAGCGGGCGAACTCGGCGTAAGCCTGGGCCAGTTTCAGCCCGAAGGTGGTCGGCTCGGCATGGATGCCGTGGCTGCGCCCGATGGTGGGCGTGTATTTGTGTTCAAGGGCGCGCTTTTCGATCGCGGCCAGTAGCGCGTCCATGTCCGCCAACAGGATGTCGGAGGCGCGCGCGAGCTGCACCGAAAGCGTGGTGTCCAGCACATCGGAACTTGTCATTCCCTGGTGCATGAAGCGCGCTTCGGGGCCAACCTGCTGGGCAACCCAGTCAAGGAAGGCGATGACATCGTGCTTTGTCACAGCCTCGATCGCGTCGATGGCTTCAACGTCGATTTTGGGGTTCGCGTCCCACCAATCCCACAACGCCTTGCCAGCGCTTTCTGGCACGCGTCCCAGCTCTCCCATCTTTACGGCAGCATGGGCCTCAATCTCGAACCAGATGCGGTAACGCGCTTCGGGTTCCCAGATCGCGGTCATGGCGGGGCGGGCATAGCGTGGGACCATTGTCGACTCCGGTGATTACAATGCCAGTGCCGCTAGGGCTACGATGCGTTGAAGGCAAGCGGTGGCCGTCGGTTCTGCCGGTGCGTAAGCGTGAATGCGCCTTTTTAGCTATCATCCGGCATGACAACGGCGGAACCCGCCCGGCCCGGTGTAACGCGGCGGTAGGCGATCTTCCAGCCATCCTCGGTCTTGCGAAATGTGTCGTGGTAATGGCCAATGCGCAGGACTTCGACTTTTTCCTTGCTGCCCATCAGGACCCAGTAGGATTGCGCTTCGGCGCTTGTGTCGTCGAGCACCGTGATATGCAACGTGGTATTCGCGTGCCAGACATTCGAAGCCGGTCCCTGAAAACCGATGTCGCGAAGGTGTTTGCGGTTGGCCTTCAGTTCTTCAAGTCCGTTGATTGTCCAGACCTGACTGGGATCGCCCGGCTCAGCTCCGATCGGCTCGCGCATGTCGAAAATACCGTCCTCGGTCCACAGGTCGAAATATTCCTCAAGATCCTCATCGTGATCAGCCATGATCGCGAGCTTGCCGACAAGGTTTCTTATGGCAGCTTCATCGATCAGCTTTTGAACTTCGGCGCTGGACATCAGACATTCCCCTTGTGCGTGCTTTATTGGCAATAACGAGCGGTCTTCACCCGTGATGCTACGCCCGCGCGATCGGTTCAACTCAAATTACGATGATGTTCCTGACCATTGGGTCGATTGGCCGGGGCGGTTGGACTGCGGCCAGGAAAAGGTCAGATGGCTTTCTCCGGTTACGTTACCGCCGGGAGAAAAGCGCCGCTCTGTAATGATCCCCAGGCCATTTCGGTCAATCGCGACGATAGTGCTGCAGCGTGTGCCGTAGATCGAATGGCGGATGAAGGGCGCCGTATCGCGCGCCTCGTCACTAACCTCCGAGGGCTGTCCCGGCTGGAGACCGACATCGGGATGCTCTTCGCTGGCCAGATCTTCGAACAGGTTCGCGGTGTCACCGCTATCATGGTTCAGCCAGGTCAGCAGCGCAGCCTTGAGCTGCAGGGTCTTGGGCCAGGGCTCGTCAAGGGCTCCGTTCGACAGGCCATATATGCCATGGGCCAGGGATGTGCGGGTCTCATCGGGCCGGTTGGACAGGAACCGGGCTTCATGGGTGTCGGCCAGAATCAGGTTGAAGGGATTGAATTCATTCAATCTTGTGTTCTTTGTATCCGCATATGCTCCGGTGCCTGATAATATGTCCGTCATCAGCGATCCGCGTGAGGCAAGGGTCGGATCGGGATCACCAAAACCGCGCCGGTTGGTAACCAGCGCAAAGCGTCCAGCCTCCGAGATTCCAAGCCAGGTTCCGCCAGAGCGCAAGTCGCGCCCGGCTATGATGCCTTCCCGGTCATTCCAACGTGACAGAGGGGCAGCGGGTCTTTCGTGATATTCGTCCCGGTTGCCGATCGCGACGAGCTGCCAGCGCGGATGGGCCTGCCACGCGATGGCCGCAACGCACATCAGACCAGCCCTTTTGCCCTGAGCGAGACATGGCCCTCACGCCCTATAATGACGTGATCGTGCACAACAATTCCCAGCAACCGCCCGGCTTCGGCAATGCGGTTGGTAATCTCGATATCGGCGCGGCTGGGCTCGGCTGAGCCGGATGGATGGTTGTGAACGAGGATCAGCGCAGTTGCGCCCAGATCCAGCGCGCTGCGGATCACTTCGCGCGGATGGATTGCCGCTTCATTGATGGATCCATCACCGACATGCTCGTCATGGATCAGCATGTTCCGAGAGTTCAGGAACAGGATCCGCACGCGCTCCACCGTCAGGTGCGCCATGTCGATAGTGAGATAGTCAATCAGCGCTTGCCAGCTTCCCAGGACAGGCTGCTCGCGCACTTGCTCACGAGCGAGCCGCCTTGCTGCCAGCACCGCGATCTTCAGCGCCGCGGCGCTGGATTTGCCCATGCCGGGGTGGCCTTCGAGCGCGCGGGCATCGGCATTGAGCACGCCTGCCAACGAACCGAAACGCTGGATAAGTGTGCGGGCCAGCGGCTTTACGTCGCGGCGCGGAATGGCGGTCATCAGCAGATATTCAATCACCTCATGGTCTGCCAGCGCCTCGGCTCCGCCATCAAGCAGGCGTTTGCGCAGCCGGGCGCGATGCCCGCTGGCGTCTTTGCCAGAAGGGGGAGCAGCTTGTTCACTGCGGGTTTTG
>JAHRVR010000115.1 GCA_019090585.1 Sphingomonadaceae bacterium | reverse complement strand
GGCCCTTCAAATCGATTGAAACCATAGCTGGTAGCAAGTGAAAATGGAGACAAATCATTGGTTTTAAAGGAAATTGCTGCATGGCTTGAGGCAAAGCGTGCTGCGGAAACCGAAGGCGAAGAGCCGCAGCAGTAGTTTTGTTTCTGGTGCATCGGCGGCTTGCCCTCAACCGGGTAAAGCGCCAGATTGCGTCTCATGGAAAATAGGATTGGACCTGAAATTTGGCGGGAGCGTTTTGCGCACCCGTGCGAATGGGATCAAACATTCGAGCCGCTGTCGATGACTGCGATGTTGCAAGCCAGTGTCGAGGCATATGGCGACAAGCAGATGCTCGATTTCTTTGGCCGGACATTCACTTATAACGACATCTGGCGTGAGGCGCTCAGTTTCGCAGCGGGCCTGCAGGAAAGCGGAATATGCAAGGGCGACAGGGTCGGCCTGTTCCTGCCGAACGTTCCGATCTACCTCTCGGCCTATTTCGGGACGATGATGGCCGGCGCCACTGCAGTCAATTTCTCACCGCTCTATACGCCCGCAGAACTTGAGGTTCAGGTTGCCGATTCGGGCGCGCAGATGATGGTCACGGTCGATGTGCCGGCGTTGTTGCCAACGGCTGTGCAAGTCTTGCGCGAGTCGGCGCTGGAGAAGCTCGTGGTCGGGGATTTCGCGGCTATGATGCCGTTCTGGCAGGGGATTGGCCTGCGCCTGTTTCGCCGCAGTGAATTGTCGCCCGTCCCGCGCGCTGACGGGGTTGTGAAGTGGCGGGAATTTGTTTCTCAGGCAGAGCCTCATCCGGTTGAGATCGACCCGCTCACCGATCTTGCCCTGCTGCAATATACAGGCGGGACAACCGGGACGCCGAAGGGCGCCATGCTCACGCATCAAAACCTTTCCGCCAATGCCCGGCAGATTCGGATGATCGATCCTGAGCGGGACGGGCGAGACGTGATTGTTGGCGTTCTTCCCTTCTTCCACGTCTTCGCCAATGCCTGTGTCCTCAACCGCACAGTGGCCGGCGGCGGCTCTATCGCCATGCTCCCGCGGTTCCGCGCGGGTCAGACCTTGCGCACGCTTGAGCGTGTGCAGGCTACGTCCATGCCCGGCGTGCCGACGATGTATCAGGCGCTGCTTGACCACAGGGATGCGGCCAGCACCGATTTTTCGAGCTTGCGGACATGCATTTCCGGCGGCGCGCCGCTCTCCGCTCCGGTCAAGGCAGAGTTCGAATCGGTTTCCGGCGCGAAACTGATCGAAGGCTATGGCCTGACCGAAGCGTCCGGTGTGGTCTCATCCAATCCCTTTGCCGGGGCGGACTACACAGGGACAATCGGCCACCCCTTTCCCGGCACAGACTTGCGCTTGCTCGACAAGGATGATCCCAGCCGCGATGCCCCGCAGGGCGAGCCGGGAGAACTGGCCATTAACGGGCCGCAGGTCATGCTGGGGTATTGGAACCGGCCCGATGCGGCTGCGCACGTCTTCATCGAGAGGGATGGCAAGCGCTGGCTGCGCACCGGCGACATCGCAACCATCGATGGGGATGGCTATGTTCGCATTGTCGATCGCAGCAAGGACATGATCGCGGTTGGCGGGTTCAAGGTTTTCCCCAGCCAGGTAGAGGCCGTGCTGGTCGAGCATCTGTCTGTCAGGGAAGCGCTCGTCATCGGGGTGGCCGATGCCTATCATGGTGAAATGCCGCGTGCTTTCGTGTCGCTTCAACCCGGAGACAAGCCAACGGCTGAGGAACTCGCTTCATGGCTGAATGAGCGCGTTGGCAAGCATGAGCGAGTGGATAGCGTCGTTATTCGTGACAGCTTGCCAAAAACAACGGTCGGCAAGCTGGACCGTAAGGCGCTGCGCGCGGAGATCAAATCCCAGTCTTCGGACTAGCGCGATGATACCGGGTCAGGGCGATTTCGGGACTTGGCCCTGCAGGCAGGCAATGCCCGGCCCAAACCATTCCGCGTCCAAACTATTCCGCGGCGTTTGCCAGTATGAGGGTATCCTCGCCCAGCGGAGACGTTGATTTGGCGGCGGCATCCGCACCGCGTGGAGAAAGCCGCCCGTCTATGATCGCGCCTTGCTCAATCGTCAGTGCGTCATACTGCACATCGCCGTGAATCCGCGCTGTTTTGAGAATGACAAGTTCGTTGCAGGCGATCGAGCCTTCGACCTTGCCAGACAGCCGGGCACTTTGTGCCGAAATTCCGCCGATGATCTTGCTGCTTTCACCCTGGACGAGCGAGGCACAGGCAATGTTGCCTTCTACCTTTCCGTCAATATGCAGGTCAGCCGACGCAGCAATATCGCCTTTGATCGAAAGATCCGCGCCCAGCATCGAGAATGTGGATTCCGGTGAATTGCGCGTTGGGGGCACGGGCTTACGCTCCTGTTCGGGCTTCTTGTTGAACATCGCTGGTTTTCTCCAGGAATGGCCTTGGATTGACTGCGCGATTGTTAATACGCACTTCGAAATGCAGGTGCGGCCCGGTCGAACGGCCGGTGCTGCCGATGGCTCCGATCACTTCACCGGCTTTGACTTTCTCGCCCCGCGCTGTGCGGAAGCGGGACATATGCGCATATCGGGTCATCAGTCCGTTGCCGTGATCGACTTCGACACACTTGCCGTAACCTTGCTTGCGGCCAGCGAATACCACCTTGCCCTTGGCTGCGGCGTAGATCGGGGTGCCGGTTGGCCCCTTGAAGTCCAGACCTGCATGGAAGGCGGCGCCGCCATTGAACGGGTCGGACCGGTAGCCGAACCCGGACGAAATGAATTTCATGTTGGCCGGCTGAACCTGAGGGATGCCTGCAAGGCTGCGTTCCAGTGCATCCATGCGGGAAAGGCTAAAACCAAGGCGCTTGAAACGAGGGTCGAGCGTGCCATCGCTGTTTGTGGCAAGCCGCATGAAAGGGCCACCCTTTGCAGCCCGGTCACCAGATGATGCAATCATTGCATTGGGATTGAGGCCAAGCTTGCGAATCGCCTGCGCGGCATCTTCAGCGCGCCTGTCGGCATAGCGTGTCAGCCTTTCGACGAAAGCAAGCTGCCTGGCTTCGATCCTGACAAGATCTGCTGCTTCAGGAATTGCTGCGCTGACCTTGCGGATCGTCTTACGTGCTTCATTGGTGCTGTCGGTGACGGTTTCATCAGCGGCGTTGTTCTTGGGGAGCGTGCCGATATGCGCTTCGACCATGCTCTCGATGAACTTCTGCCGGTGGGCCAGGTCATCTGCGACCGAATCGATTCCACTGCGATATTTCGTAACGCGGCTTTCGGCGGAGGCGACTTTCGCTTCCCTGTCGATAAGCGCGGTTTGGTTCTGTTTGGCGTTGTAGCTCATCACAGACATTACGGTCATCGTAGCAAGCCACGCGGCCAGCAGAATAACCGCCGCAACAGCCGCAACAGCCTGAAGATTCGTTGAAATCTTTATGAAACGAACTTGTCCCTGCGATCGCATGATAAACTCGCGATCCGGAAAAATCGTTCGCAGACGCTCCGTAAGCGTCCCGGCGGCGATACCCTTCAAACTAACCCCGCTAAATTTCTTTATCCGTCCCAATCCATGACGAGCGGCTAGCACCTGCTGAGCGCATAGGCGAGTCAGAAACGCCGCCTGCTACGGGCAAACTGGGCTGAATCGATGTTCGAATGCGATGAACCGTTGATTAACAAAGGAACTTTGTGCCGGGCCTCAATCCGGGAATTGTGCGGACTCTTGGGCTGTCTGGCGATGACACGGTGCAACGCCGGTGCTAATCAGCGGGTATGACAGCTCAAACACCTATTCAGGAATCGCCAGAAGACCTTGTCGCGCGGATTGCCATCACGGCCCGTGAGGCGCAGCGCCAGCTCACCAGACTTTCAGATGCCGAAAAGGCGCAAGCCCTGCGCGCTGCCGCGGCGGCCATCAGGGCGGCCGAAGCGGATATTCTTGCGGCGAACGACAGGGACGTGACGGCGGGCGAGGCTGCGGGACTTACCGGAGCTTCGCTCGACCGGTTGCGGCTCGACCCTCAGCGCCTGGCAGGTATCGCCGATGCCGTTGAGCACGTTGCCCGGTTGCCTGATCCGGTCGGCCATGTGATCGACAGCTCCACCCCGGCCAATGGCCTTGCGCTTTCACGCGTTCGGGTGCCGATCGGCCTGATCGGTATTATTTATGAGAGCCGGCCCAATGTGACTGCCGATGCCGCCGCGCTGTGCTTCCGTTCCGGCAATGCGGTGCTGCTTCGCGGTGGGAGCGAGGCTGTCCATTCCAACCGCGCGCTTCACGCTGCCTTTGTTTTGGGACTGGAACAATGCGGCGCGCCTGCCGATGCGATCCAGCTCATGCCAACGCAAGATCGCGATGCCGTGGGGGCCATGCTGACTGCCGCCGGGCTGATCGACATGATCGTTCCGCGCGGCGGCAAGAGTTTGGTGGCGCGGGTCCAGGCCGATGCACGGGTTCCCGTGCTCGCTCATCTCGACGGGATTTGCCATACCTATATCCATAGCGCCGCCGATCCGGCGATGGCGCGGGACATTGCGCTAAACGCCAAGATGCGGCGCACCGGAATTTGCGGCGCGATGGAAACGCTGCTTATCGATGCACATTTTGCAGGTGCAGGCAAAGTGCTGTCGGACTTGCTCGAAGCCGGTTGCGAACTGCGCGGCGATGGACGCGCCCGTGCGATTGACAGCCGCGTCCTGCCCGCTTCGGAGGAAGACTGGGACACGGAATATCTAGAGGCGATTCTCTCGGTTGCGGTTGTTGACGGACTGGACGCGGCGATTGCGCATATCGATCTGCACAGCTCGCACCACACCGACACGATCGTGACTGAAGATGCCGACGCAGCCGAGCGATTTCTTGCCGATGTCGACAGCGCCATTGTCATGGTCAATGCATCAAGCCAGTTTGCCGATGGCGGCGAGTTCGGCCTTGGCGCGGAAATCGGTATTGCCACCGGGCGGCTGCATGCGCGTGGCCCGGTCGCCCTTGAAGGGCTGACCACATACAAATGGCTGGTGCGCGGCAGCGGCCAAGTGCGTCCCTGATGAGGCGAAGGGGGGACGCGTGGCGCGCAATCTAGCCGGCACCGGGCGGCGCGTGGGGATTTTGGGCGGCAGCTTCAATCCCGCCCATGGCGCTCACCGCCGGATTTCGCTTTTTGCCTTGCGAGCCTTGCGGCTGGATGAGGTCTGGTGGCTGGTATCCCCTGGCAATCCGTTGAAACCCAAACAGGGCATGGCGCCTCTTCCTGCTCGTTTTGCCTCGGCGCTTGCTCAGGCGCGGCGCGCTCCGATCAGGGTCAGCGCGATGGAGCGTGAGCTGGGGACTCGTTACACGGTAGACACACTTCGGGCGATGCGTCGCCGCTGGCCGCAGCGCGATTTCATCTGGCTGATGGGATCGGACAATCTGGCGCAGTTCCATCGCTGGAAACACTGGCGGGCAATAGCCAATCTAATGCCAATTGCGGTAATCGCCCGACCGGGTTATGATGCTGCCGCTATTGCGAGCCCCGCGATGGCCTGGCTCAGGCGGACCCGGAAACCTGTCGCCAGCTTTCGAAAGCCGGGAAAATGGAGCGTTCCGGCTCTGGTGCTATTGCGTTTTGACCCTGACAGGCGTTCGGCCACGGCGATCCGCCGGGCTGATCCAGATTGGGCCAGTCGTTATTCGGCCCGGACATTGCGCGATGGCGTTACCCATCGTCTTGTGGCAGGGTCTTCCATTCCCGAGATTGCCGAGTGAGCGGGCTTTTCCAGCCTTTTGTCTCTTGGCCCGGTTTCCATATTAACGGTTGTATGCGGGTCGATGGGCTACCATCTGTCTTGCATGACTTTATCAGGAGCAAATAAGACCTAAATGAGCCAGGCGCACACACAGCCGGCCGCTGCCGGCGCTGCCGCCCCCGCCATCGCTGACGATCCTTTGCTCGCGATGGTACAGGAATCGCTCGACGACGATCAGGCGCAGGATGTCGTAACCATCCCGCTCGAAGGTAAGTCGAGCATTGCCGATTACATGGTCGTGGCCTCGGGCCGATCAACTCGCCAGGTGGCTGCAATCGCGCAGAAACTGGCAGAACGTCTCAAGAAATCCGGCCACCCGGCCCCGCGGATTGAGGGTTTGCCCGCTGCTGACTGGGTGCTGGTCGATGCCGGCGGGATCATTGTTCACTTGTTCAGGCCGGAAGTGCGCAGTTTCTATAATCTTGAGCGAATGTGGGGATTCGGCGACGATCCGGATGGCACTGCCTGAACGTTGCAGTGCGGGCCGGACCGGCGAAAGGGGGCCGGGCCGCTTAGGCCCGTTTGTCAGAAATGCTGTTGCATGTAATCGCCCGGGGAAAAATTGGCCGCTCCCCGGAAGCCGAACTGTTCGATCGCTACGCCAAGCGAATCACCTGGCCCTTCAAACATAGCGAATTGCCTGAGCACGGCGGAAAGGTTGCAGCGCCGCTTTCGCCGGTGCGCACCGTGTTGCTCGATGAACGCGGCAAGACCCTGCCATCGCAGGAGTTTGCCGCGCTGCTCGGTCGCTGGCGCGATGACGGTGTCCGCGAAACCCGCTTCCTGATCGGCGCGGCTGATGGACATGACAAGCATGCGCGCGAGGAGGCTGACTTGCTGCTCGGGTTTGGCGCAATGACCTGGCCGCATTTGCTTGCCCGGTCGATGCTGGCTGAACAGCTATGGCGGGCGACCAGTATTCTGGCAGGGCATCCATATCATCGTTCGGGTTGAAAGCTAATATGGCGGCTGTAGTTCCGGGCGCCGGGGCCGAATCGTAAGTGACAGGCTTTACCAGGCCTCTGACCGCAAAACGTGCTAGGCCAGCGGGGGTGCAAGCGGTAAGAGCGCAGGCTATGATGCGACATTCCGCTCTGTTCCTGCGAATTGCACTGGCCGCTGCGGTCATGTTTGGCGTTTCGGCGCCGGCACAGCAGATTGCCCCCACATCCAATGCCGCCAGTTCCGACGTTTCCCGTGCAAGGCGCGCCCTTGCCGATGCAAGGGAACAGGGCGAAGCGGCGCGAATCAGGGCCGAAAAGCTTGAGGGGGATGCACGGCGCGTGACCGAGCGTGTCGAAAAGACCGTGCGTGTAGCGGCGGCTGTAGCGGCGCGAATCCAGGAAACCGAAGCCGACATAGCGGCCCGTCAGGCCCAGATCAGGCTGCTGGGCAAACAGCGCGAGCAACTGCGCGCTACACTGGCGCAGCGGCAGGGGCCTGTGGTGCGGCTATCGGCGGCCTTGCAGCGTTTGTCCCGCAGACCGCCGGTTCTGGCGCTGCTTCGGCCCGGATCGGTCCGTGATGCAGTTTACTTGCGCGCTTTGTTTGACACCATGCTTCCGGAAGTCGAGCGCCGGACCGCGGCATTGCGGGCCGAGATTGAAAAGGGCAGGGAGCTGGAGCGGCGCCAGGCCAAGGCCACGCAAAGCTTGCAGGCAAGCGAGGGCCGGTTGCGCCAGCGCCAGCAAAGGCTGGCGGCCATTGAATCGCGCCAGCGGATTGCTTCGCGCCAAGCTGCAGGGATTGCGTCGCGCGAATCCGAAAAGGCGCTGGCACTGGCTGAAAAGGCAAAAGACCTTGGGGCACTCGTCACGGTTGTGGGCAAGCAGGGCGAACTGCGCGAAGAGCTGGCCGCTTTGCCCGGACCTATCATGCGCCCCCCGAGGCCAGAGGAATCGCGCGTGCTTGATGCGGAAAGCTTCGATGCGCCGCCACAGGGCCTGACCAGCTATCTGCTGCCTGTATCAGGCCGGCTGGTGGCCGGTTTTGGAGAGGAAATCGAAGGCCGTCCGCCCGCGCGCGGCATCGTGCTGGCCGTGCGCGGAGGGTCTCAGGCGGTGGCGCCAGCAGCAGGGCGGGTGGCATTTGCCGGGCCTTTTCAGGGCTATGGCCGGATCGTTATTCTGGAGCATGAAGGTGGCTGGACTTCGCTTGTGACCGGACTGGCGCGGCTTGATGCCGATATCGGGGAGCAACTCGTCGCTGGCTCGCCGCTGGGGATCACCGCACCGGGAGAGCCGATCGTTACACTCGAACTGCGGCGCAATGGCGAGCCGGTTAACCCGCTACAATATCTCAAGACGCTATGATGCGCTCGCAAGGCCCGGCTCGTGCAGCCATCTGGCATTAAGCAGCGAAGCGCTATATATCGGTGCCACAGATGAAAGGCAAAAGTGCCCTATGAAGATTGCATCTTTCACCCGTGCCGCCATGCTTGTGACGGCCGTGGCGTTGCTGCCGGCCACAACGGCGGGCATTGCAGCCGTTGACGGGCGCTCAAGCGCGCAGTTTGGCAAGCTTGTCGCGATCTATCGGCTGATCAAGGACAATTACGTCGACAAGGTCGATGACGACAAGCTTTTCAAGGGTGCGATCAACGGCATGTTGGGCAGCCTCGATCCGCATTCGACTTATCTTGACGGGTCGTCCCTGCAGCGCCTCGAAACGATGATCGATGGCAGTTATTCGGGGCTTGGGCTTTCGGTGGTGATGGATGACGGTGCGGTCAAAGTGATCTCTCCGTTCAAGGGCAGCCCTGCCGAAAAGGCGGGGGTCAAGGCCGGGGATTACATTACTCACCTTGACGGGGTTCTCTATTTTGAACGGGATCTGGACGAGTCCATTGGCAAGATGCGCGGGCCTGCCGGCACAAAGATCCGCCTCACCATATTTCGGTTAGGCCGGCCGGATTCGTTTGATGTGACGGTAACGCGCGGTGTGATCGAGCTTGAACCCGTGACCTGGGAACTCAAGGATTCGATTGGTGTCATCAGCATCAATGAATTCTCCCGCGATGTCGGCTCGGATGTCCAGGCAGCGGTCAGGGCGCTGGGCAAGGATGCGCCTTCCGGTCTGACGGGTCTGGTGCTCGATTTGCGCTCCAATCCGGGCGGATCGCTGGATGAAGCGGTGGCCCTGTCGGACTTGTTCCTGGTCGAGGGCGATATTGTATCCCAGCGCGGCCGGGTCGCCAGCGAGAATGAGTTTTACGAATCAGAGTCTGTGTTCCGCGGTGATATTGCCAGCGACCTGCCACTGATCGTGCTGATCGATGCGGGCAGTGCCTCGGCCTCGGAAATTGTTGCCGGGGCGCTTCAGGATCACAATCGCGCGGTCATCATGGGTGAGCGCAGCTTTGGGAAAGGCAGCGTGCAATCGCTGATCGGGCTTGGCCGTAAAAGCGCGGTCAAGCTCACTACCGCTCGCTATTTTACGCCGTCCGGACATTCAGTGCAGGAAGGCGGCATCGAGCCTGACATCCGGGTGCCGCAATTGTCGGATCCCGATGCGCGGATCCGGTCGGAACGCGCCATTCGCGAATCTGACTTGCGCGGCCATCTGATCAACGAGGTTTCGCTGGACGACAAGCATCTCGA
Organism: Sphingomonadaceae bacterium; assembly: GCA_019090585.1. GTDB lineage: Bacteria > Pseudomonadota > Alphaproteobacteria > Sphingomonadales > Sphingomonadaceae > Novosphingobium. The sequence continues at coordinate 22,155 of JAHRVR010000115.1, read as the reverse complement.
GACGGACAAGAAAGACGATCCGCGTTTCTCGATCACGGCGGAGGAACTGAAGGAGCAAGGCATAGAGGATTTTCAGCTCCACTATGCGATTCAGGCTCTTCGTCGCACTTCTGAGCCGGCTGCCCTTGCCGCCGGGCGGGATTAGCCTTTCCATGGCGAAAAGGGATGCCGGCGGGCTTGCGAGGCTGGTCGCATTGGCTGCGCCAGCCGCACTCTTGCTTGGCGCCTATGTGTCGCAATATGGATTTGGCCTGTTCCCCTGCGAAATGTGCTGGTGGCAGCGTTATCCGCATTTTGTCGCGCTCGGGTTTGCCGCGCTGGCGATAATCCGGCCACCCGCTATGCCAATGCTGTGGCTGGCGGCACTTGCTATCGCGGTGTCTGGCTCCATCGGCGGCTTTCATGCCGGCGTTGAATACGGCTGGTGGGAAGGTGTCACGGCTTGTGCGGCCCCATCCGTTGAGGCGGGGGCCGATCCGCTTGCGGCGATTCTCAGCGCACCTCTGGTACGCTGCGATGTCGCACCCTGGGGCCTTTTCGGGATTTCACTGGCGGGCTGGAACTTTCTGTTCTCATGGGCCGCTGCGCTTGCCATCGCGGTGTTGGCTGGTCGAAGCGGAAGGGCTCGTTCATGAAACAAGGCAAGACAGAACGGATGCTTCGGGTCGATCAGGCGGGCGAATTCGGGGCGACCCGAATTTATGCTGGCCAGCTTGCGGTGATGGGCAATCGCGCTCCGCATGCGGAGGAAATCGCGGCAATGGCCGCACAAGAAGCGGCCCATCGCGAAAAATTTGACGTGCTGATGTCGGCAAGATCGGTGCGGCCGACCGCGCTACAACCTGTGTGGTCCGCAGCCGGCTATGCCCTTGGCGCGATGACGGCGTTATTGGGGCCAAAGACGGCGATGGCTTGCACAGTCGCGATTGAGGAAGAGATTGACCGACATTATACCGGTCAGCTCGAAGATCTCGAACCGGGCGAAGATGAGCAGCTGGAAACACTGGTGCGCGATTTTCGTGATGAAGAGCGTCAGCACCGCGATGCCGCGCTGGAGGCTGGTGCGCGCGATGCTCCCGCTTTTTCGCTACTTAACGGGGCAATCAGGTTGGGCTGCCGCGCTGCCATCCGTATTTCGGAGCGTTTCTGAAGCTTTGCGCCGTATCAAGGCGGACTTGCGGCAGACGTGTGATGGTTACTTCAGCTATCATTCAGTTCGGTCCGGCCTTATATGCCATTCGTATCGACGCAACAGTGCAAGGAGCTTTGGTCAGTGTCGCGCATCTTTTACGCCGCAATCGCCGCCTGTCTTTCTTTGTCTGCCACGGCCATGCCGGCTGCGGCGCAGACCAGTGAGGACAAGATCAATCAGCTGATCGTTTTTGGTGAGGATCCTTGCCCCGTTTCAACAGCTGACCTGATCACCGTTTGTGCCCGCAAGGACGAGACAGAGCGCTTTCGCATCCCGGAGATCCTGCGCCAGTCCCAATCACCTGAGAACGATGCCTGGAATAATCGCGTTCTTGCCTATGAAGCCGTGCTTGATAGCGGCACGCTCAGCTGTTCGCCTTCTGGGCCGGGCGGTTGGACCGGATGCACGCGTCAGATGATCCAGCAGGCTTATGCCGAGAAGGAGACCGACGCTTCGCTTCGCTTCGGCGAGCTGATCGCGGAGCAGCGCGCGAAACGCCTTGCGACGATTGATGACGAAGCCGAGGCGCAACAAGAAGAAGTCGAGGCTGCCGAGCGAGAATATTTCGAAGAGCAGGCCGAAGATGCGCAGGCCGCCGCCGCACCGGAATAGCTGCCGTCCTGCACGTTGTCACAGCGCGCTGAACGCACTGTGCGCGACGATCAGATACTCGCGCATATTGTCTGCTGTTGGATCCGTCAGGGCGATAAGGTCGCGCCGGCGGTCCTTCGGATCGGTCCACCGCGTCAGCAGCCCGGCCTCGGTCATCTGTTTCACCCAGCGTAGTGCCGTGCTCATTGGGACTGACGCGGCAATGCATACGCTGGATACAGAAACCTGCTGACCGTCCAGTTTCGCCCTTGTGAGGTCGAGCAGGATGTCCCAAGCCGGATCGGCGAAGATCTGGCTTGGAAAATAGCGGCTGCGCAGGCCGCGGGAGCTGATGATGGTGCGCAAGGTGGCGCTGATGTCTTTGTCGGTCGCCCGGCCTTCCGTTTTGGTTCCGAGCGAGGCACCCTCAAGCATCGTCACCAACCGGCCGAGATGTTGACCGAAGTTCGATATTGATGCGCCGTCGGCAATGGCGCGGCGGGTGCCAAGGTACCGGTTCGCTCGCCGCAAAGCGCTTGAATATTCTTCAAATCCCAAAGGCTTGCACAGCAAGTCGACGGCCTCGACATGCAACCCCTTGACGGCCAGATCGGTCGTCACAAGGTCAGTCGTTATGATAACGGCCAACGGGCGCGTATGGCCGATCCGGGCCCGCGCCTCTTCAACGAGCACGAAACCGTCCACCATGGGCATCTGAGTGCTGGCGACCACGATCTGGATGGTCGGATCCTGGATGAGCAGCTCAAGCGCTTCGCGAGCAGAGGCCACGCCGTTATGTCGGTAGTTCAGGTCGTCGAGCATACGCGCGCAATGGCTAATGCACTCCCGATCATTATCGACAACAAGCACCGAGGGCATCTGCGCAGGGGCCTGCGTCTGAAGGGCGCCGCTCTGTTCCTGGGGCGTCAGTGCCTGACTCGCCATCCAATAGTCCTTTCCATGGCCAATGCTTCGCCAACGATCCTCCCAGAAATGGCCGCGGCGGCACTCGGTGCGCGTTCTGGGTCATCGCGCACACCAGTTGAATTGCTGCCATAATGGCTCTCGCGGCGTTCACGGCGCACCGCAACCTGCCAGCGATCGACCCTTTTGTAGCGGGAAATATTCAGATTACTACCGCCGTGGCACGGTTATCATCGATTTCTTGGGCCAGGCGCTGCCTATCCAAACTTGATCTTCGGCGCGGGCCGGAGAACGGCAGCGCTCTTGCCAATTCGCTGATGATTCGTGCAGCATCTCTGGAAAGTTGGGCGGTCGGTCAGAGCGCAGTTCCATCAGTGGATATACCGCCATCCAATAGGCTCTAACTAACTATATAATAGGGATAGTCTATAAATAAGAGGTCAGGATACTTCGTGCGGGGATGGATGCCTGCGAGCGCCGGGACGCCAAAGTTGCAAGCCTGCGGGGGCACCGTGCAAAATCGGGTAAGGGCGTTGCTGCCATGCCAAGATATTCTGTTGCTTGAGCGGGCGCGGGCCGCGCAACTTTGCCTGAAGAAAATGCGGATTGGCGCCGGGTTTCCAGCCTTTTGGCCCGATATACCCCCAAAATAGCGGTAGTTCCCCGTGCATTGTGAGAAGGCTGCGCTATTTATATGCATAGTTTGCAAGCAAATTGTGCAGAGTGATTCGTGTGAACATGCCGATAATCAAAGGTCCGGGCTCCGAAGGCAGGCCTTCCGCGAGGGAGGCGCCAGGCGATTCTGCTGCGCAAGCGGAACGGCAAAGCACGGCCGAAGAACAAGGCGCAGGGTCCGGCGACGACATCAGCGGAGAACAAAGCTGGCGGAACCTCCTTGAGCTTGACGCGCAGTTGTTCGACCACAAAAAAATTCGTCTTCTTACGCCCGAGGCGCGGGTCCTTATCAATCTCAGAATCAATGGATCAATGTCCGTTACCGCCGCCATGCAACTGGCAGGTGTTTCCTATCGCGGCTTCTATGCCGTGCTTGAGCGCCTCAAGCAGGCCGGGCTGGTCGGCCAGGTGACGGACAGCGAAGATCACCGCGTGCGTAATCTGAGCCTTGAACCATCCACGCCGATCCCGCCCGCCAAGCTCTGACGCTGCAATTACCATCATCAGGAATAGACCCTTGACTGAAACGAAAGATCAGCCACCGCGATACTGTCCCGTGGCCATGCCAGCATGGTTTGCGTTGCTTTGCTCCGTCGCGGCGATTTCCATTGCTAATCCGGCGATGGCTTCTTCATCGGGGCAGCCCATGCCGAAGCGCGGTGCCGTGGCCGAAAAGGCGCGCAAGGAAGCAAAGGAGCAGCGCGAGGAGAAAAGAGACGCGCTGGAAGCGGCAACCGGCGCGGGCAAGTTGCTTTCGAATGCGGCAGTGCCCGACGATACGTTCTACGGCCCGCCGGCACCCAAGGCGCGCCGCGGCGATCTGCCAACGATCAATTGGACCGAGCCGACCGATCATGTCCCCCCGGCGCTGGACGAAGCGATCAACATCGTGACTGCCAATTATCCGTCTGCGAGATCGGCTCGTGCCGCTTTGAAGGCCGCTGCATCAGACGTGAAGGCGGCCAAATGGTTGCGCTTCCCTTCCGTCACCGGGAATCTCGAATATCTCGATGACAGTAGCAGTCCCGAGCCGCAGCTGATCGTTGAAACGCCGCTTTGGTCGGGCGGGCGTATAAATTCCGGTATCAGGCGGGCCAGGGCCATCGAGGACGTCAGTTCGGCGCAATATGTTCAAACCGTGCAAAACCTCGCCCTGACGACGAGCCAGACATATTTCGAAGTCGCGCGGCTGACGCAGCGCGAACAATTGCTTGAGGGCAGCCTGAAAGAGCACCGGGCCCTGGTGGCGACTATGGAGCGGCGCGTAAAACAGGAAATCAGTCCGCTTGCGGACCTTGAGCTGGCGCGCTCACGTTCCGCCCAGATTGAGCAGGAATATACGATCACATCGTCTCAGCGCCGCACAACATTACGAATCCTGGCTGAACTGATCGCGGATCCGACTTATGATCTGGGGCCGATCCCGCGCTACGATCCAGATTCGGAGCTTACCAATCGCGATGCTCTTGAAGACCAGGCGGTCGCTTATTCTCCAGACCTCAAGCGGCTCCATGGCGAAGCGGATGTTTCCCGGGCGGATCTTGCAGGGCGAAGGGCCTCGATCCTGCCACAGCTGAATGCCCAGTACAGTTATGACGATGTTTTCGGCAGCCGCGTAGGCGTGGTTGTCCGCGCACAGAGTACCGGCGGCCTGAGCCAGTTCTCGGAAATGAACAGCGCCAAACTGCGGATTCAATCCTCACTCGAGAATATCCGTGTCGCGGATCAGCAACTCAGGCGCGATATCCAGTCGACATTGATCTTGTATGACGCGGCAAAGCGGCGTGCAATAATTTCGAAGAGCGCCGCTTCAACCGCGGCGCGGGTGAGTGCAAGCTACACGCGCCAGTTCATTGCCGGCAGGCGATCCTGGCTTGATGTGATGAACGCTTTGCGTGAAGCGGTAACCGCTGAAATGGGACGATCCGATGCTGAAGTGACGGTCATGTCGACAGCCACTCAATTGCTGCTGCAAAGTGGTCGTTGGCGCCCGGTCTTCCGTGAAGCCAAGAAATACTGACATTTAAGTGGGGCAAGATAGTGTCGAATGAAATTCTGTCATCGATCGCCGACCTGGCGCGGCTTCGCCGAATCGACTTGCGTCCTGATTGGGGCGAAGGCGCTGCCGATATCGATCGTGAAGACGAAGAGGCGATCGATATCGTCTGCGAAGCGATCAACTGGTCACCTACCAGCCATTATGAGGATGATCCGCGCGCGCACGAATTTCCATTGCTTGTCTATCATGAGAAGTATGGCTGGGGTGTTGTTGAGCGTGTAGAGGACGATAATCGGCTTCAGGTCGTCAAGAATGGCATCAGCACCACTTGGGCTGATGCAGATAAGGCCCGGATTTACGATCTTACAGTCCCGCTCCCGGCAGGACGCCAACACTTCACAAAGGCGTTTGACGTCTTCAAGGCAGCGCTCGCAAGGCGCAAGAACACCTTTATCCTCGCGATCTTTGCGACATTTGTTATCAACGTGATCGCTCTGATCACTTCGATCTATACGATGCAGGTCTATGACCGCGTTGTTCCTCGCGGTGCTTTCTCGACGCTCTTTGTGCTGAGCGCCGGCGCTTTGGTGGCACTGATTTTCGATTTCGTTCTGCGTGTCATTCGCGCCAACCTGCTCGAAAAGGAGGCGGTTGCGATCGACGGTGAAGTTTCGGAATTCTTCTTTTCGCGCGCTGCCGATTCGCGGCTTGATACCCGGCCATCCAGTGTCGGTACAATGGCCGCTCAGCTACGCAGCCTCGAAACAGTCAGGCAGAGCATGTCGTCTACGGCAATCTTTGCTTTTGCCGACCTGCCGTTCGCCCTCCTCTTTATTCTGGTGATCGCGCAGCTTGGCGGACCGTTAGCATTTGTTATGCTTCTGGCTTTCCCGACGGCGCTGGGCATGGCCATCCTCTTTGCTTACCTGGTCAGGCGAGACACGGCCCGTGCTCAGATCACTGGCAATCAAAAGAACGGCCTCTTGGTCGAAACCTTCGATGCGGCCGAGACGATCAAGGCCAATCGAGGCCAGTGGTACATGCTCGCGCGCTGGAACAAGCTGCTCGATGATGTTCACGAAGCGGATCTTCCGGTCCGCAAGCTTCAGGCTAAGGCCGGCGCGTTGTTCTCTGTGCTTCAGCAGACGGCATATATCGCGATGATTGCCTGGGGGGCGGTGCGTGTCTTTAACAACGACATGACCATCGGCGCTTTGATCGCCTGTTCAATCCTTGCCAGCAGGGTGAACGGGCCGCTCATCTCGCAATTGCCGAACCTCCTGATTCAATGGAGCTATACGCGTATTTCCCTGAAGATGCTCGACGCAATTCTCGCGCTGCCTATGGATCGGCCGATTGATGTCGACCTGCTTCGGCCAAACCGGCTTGCAGCGAAAGTATCCTTCAAGGATGTGACCTTCGCTTATCCGGGTGGGCGTGCTGGCATCGTGGTCCCGAAACTGGAAATATCCGCCGGTGAGCGTATCGGCGTGATCGGCGGCGTCGGGTCGGGCAAGTCTACTTTGCTCAAGATCATGTCTGGCCTTTACCAGCCGCAGGAAGGGCAGGTGCTCATTGACAGGCTCGACATGAGTCACGTTGCCGATGATATCCTGCGCGACAGTATCGGCTATCTTCCCCAGGACTATCGGCTGGTGAATGGTACCTTGCGGGAAAATCTTCTTCTGGGTCTGCCGGATCCGGGCGATGACGTGATCATGGAAGCCGCGGCAAAGACCGGGCTCGCAATCATGATCACCGAGCATCCCAGAGGGCTGGATCTTGAGATTAGCGAAGGTGGCCGCGGGCTGTCCGGCGGCCAGCGAGTGCTTACCGGGCTCACGAGGATTTTCCTTGCGAAGCCGAAACTCCTGCTTCTTGATGAACCGACCTCGAATCTTGACCCCGAGACCGAAGCGCTGGTTCTTCGCTCGCTCACTGAATGGATGGAACCCGATACGACGCTGATTCTTGTCACGCACAAGATGCAGCTGGCCACGATGTTCGGCCGCTTGATGATCGTGGCGAGGGGCCAGGTTGCGGTGGACGGACCGACTGCAGAGGTTCTCAAGGGCTTGCAGGAAGCCCGGGCAAAACTCCAGGAAGCCCGCGCCCAGCCAGCCAAAACAGGCATTACGACTAAAGTAGGAGCCCGCCCCCAATGATTCCAGCCCGCTTCAAGAGCCGCTGGCTCAATCAGTCCGCAATACTCATTTATGGCGTTATTGCATTCTTCGCACTTGCTCTGGCCTGGTCATTCTGGGCCGAACTTGACCAGCTCAGCCGTGCGCCGGGACAAGTCATTCCGGCGGGTCGCATCCAGGTCATCCAGAGTTCCGAGGGTGGTCAGATCGAAGAAATTCTCGTGAAAGAAGGCGATATCGTCAAAAAAGGCCAGTTGATGGTCAAGCTCGAGGACGTAAAACTGCGCGCTTCCGTCAGTGAGGCGGAGGGCCGCGTCGCGTCGCTTAAATCATCAATGGCGCGAATCAATGCAGAGCTGTTTGATCGACCGTTATCGTTTCCGCCCGAGGTCCGGCGGTTTCCCAAGTTCGTGAACAATCAGACGCTCCTATATACAAAGCGCCGTCAGGCCCTTGAGGACCAGCTGTCCGCATTGGAAGAAATGCATGGTCTGATTAGACAGGAGCTGGACATGAATATGCCGCTTCTCAAGCAGGGTGACGTCAGCAAGGCGGACATCCTGCGCATGCAGCGCGGGGTTTCCGACATCGAATCGCAGATTGTGAACGTGCGCAACAAATATCTTCAGGACCTCCAGACCGAATATACCCGGACCGAAGAGGATCTCATGTCTGCACGAGAGATTCTGGCCCAACGTGCAGATTCCATGAAAGACACGCAGATTCGCGCATCGGTCGATGGCATCGTCAAGAATGTCCAGCTTACGACCATCGGCGGCGTGCTGAGGCCAAGTGACGAGGTCCTGAGTATCGTTCCGACTGGCGATGATCTCATCGTAGAGGCGAAAATGTCGCCCAAGGATATCGCCTATGTGCTTGTCGGTCAGGAAGCATCGGTCAAATTCGATGCCTATGATGCATCGATCTACGGATCCGCCCTGGGTGAAGTGACTTATATAAGCCCGGACACACTTAGCGAGAAGTCTCAGGCGGGCGATGATATCTATTATCGGGTGCATATCGAGGTCGATACGAGCCCGATGAAGCCACATTTGAAGGACGAAGTGATCGAGATTCAGCCCGGAATGACCGCTACGGCGGAAATTCAGGTCGGACGGAATACCGTTTGGAAATATCTTACCAAGCCGATCAACAAGACTTTCAGCGAGGCTATGACAGAAAGATAGAACGAGAATGGAGCGGTTCCGAATTCTTCGCAAACCCCTGCATTTCCAGCCAAAAATGCCCAGAATGGTCGTCCGCATAGCCGCGCTGACAACCATATATTAACTAAAAGGATTTAGCACTTGCACGGTAAACAAACCGACGCCGGGCGTGTTGGGCAAGCAGAAAGTTGAAATCGAACGTTGACCTATTTGCCGCACCCGGTCATTTACAAACCATGACAATCTCACGAGACTCTCGGCCGTAAGCGACTTAACGCCAACGCCGCCATATTGGTGGCTTTGTGGTTTTAATAGCTTTGGCAAAGTCGCGAAGGGCTTGTTAACGCACAAATGGCAGGGAGTGGATTTCTCTGCACGGTTCCATGTTAGGGGATTAGATGAGCACTACAGTCGTACCGGCGCCAGCAGACCAAGCTACGCAGCCTGTTCGCAGCGATAAGCCGGCAAATCAGACGGAACAGCAGCAAGCTGTCCGCGAAGCTGAAGAACGCTTGGCCCAAGACGACTCTGAAGATGAAGTCAGTGTCTCTGCGGTCGATCAGGGGAATGAAGAGGCAGTTGCTTCCGAAACTTCCCTCGCGGGCGACTTCACTTTCGGTGGCGCACTTGCAGAAGCGGCGGCCAGTTCTGGCTCGCTGATCACCGAGGCGGAAGAGGCCGATCAGGTCGGCTTCTCGCAATATGGTGGCAGCAACACCATCCTCATTGTAGGTGCAGTCGCACTCGTCGCTCTGGGCATTATCGTCCTGGTTGACGGCGGCGGCAGCAGCAATGAGGCCCCCACGGCTGAGGATGCCTCCGCTTCAACGGACGAAGACACGCCGGTTGATGTGGCTGTTACGGCATCTGACCCTGACGGTGACACACTCACTTATAGTGCTGGAGACGCAACCAGCGGATCCGTCACTGGCGGAACCGGCGGTTCGTTTACTTACACGCCGAACGCTAACTTCAGCGGTAGCGACAGCTTCAGCGTGACAGTTACCGATCCGGACGGTGAGACGGCTACTTCAACTGTTAGCGTAACAGTTGCTGCAGCGGCTGACCCTGTTTCAGGGCCGGCTTCACAGGATGTATCGGGTGACGAAGAGGCGGCGATTGCCGGCTCGATCTCACTGACGGATCCGGATGATGGTGATACCACAACTTATGCGATCACCGCCCCGGCGTCGAACGGCATAGTCGTTCTCGCGGAAGATGGCAGCTTCACCTACACCGGTGCAGATGACTTCTTTGGCAGCGACGCCTTCACTGTCACGGCAACCTCCTCGGATGGCTCGACAGCTGATCAGGTGGTCAATGTCGCAGTGGCTAACGTCAATGACGCTCCGGTTCAGGGTGCGGGTACAACCACCTCGTTCAACGTCCAGAAGAACGGAAGCTTCGATTTCGACATCGATTTCTCCGATCCTGATGTTGGTGATGAACTGGACGCTTCATCAACCGCGCCAGCCAATGGCACGATTGATCCGACCACCAACACCTACACGCCAAACGCTGATTTTGTCGGATCCGACACTTTCGACGTTACCGTTTCGGATGGCAATGGCGGCGACGTGACTTACTCGGTCGCCGTTGAGGTCATTGATCAGCTGATCACGAACATCGACGTTCCGGCAAGCGGCGCGGCGGTGACCTTTGACGCCGGTAGCGGTGACATAGTCTTCTCTGACAATGTCGGCGATCGGACTGACGTCATTCTTACCAACTTCGCTGCTGGTGACAGTATCGATGTCTCTGGTATCGCCGATCAGGACGACTATTTCTTCACATCGAGCGGCGGTGACGTTATTGTCACCTTCAACGATGGTACGGATTTCACCCAGATCGTGATTGATGGCGGCGCTGTAAATGCGGGCTTCGTCTTCGACTATGACACTGCCGTTGCATCGCTCGGCTTCGACTTCATAACCATTGCTTAAGGAAAGTGCCTGTACGGCACATCCGAATTAGGTTCTATCAGGGAGCAAACTCAAAATGGCCCTTATTATTCTCAACCCGGGCGAAACCAGCGGCCCATTCGGCGGTTTCAGCTCAGACCAAGTTTTCGGCTCAACCGGAAACGAAACAGCAGTCATCGCTGCCAACGGTGTTGTCGAGCTTGACGGTTCGTTCAACGCCGGTGGCGACACCATCAAGATCCTCGGCGATGCCGGTGATTACTCTGCCAGCGTTGATGGCTCTACTCTGGTTCTGACCAGTGCCGGTGGCGCTAACATCGTGATCCCGTTCGGCGCAGCTGGCGCAACCGTTGAATTCAACGACGCGTCACGCACGCTCGCAGTCGACGGCGCCGATCTCATGCTCGGCGACCAGACGATTTCTGTCGACGGCACCACAGACGTTGCTAACGGCGACGGCGGCGGCGGCGAGCCAGGTGAGGATCTTCTCTTCACCGCTCAGCGCGATACGCTCGACGGCACCAGCAACAATGATCACTTTGACGGTCGTCTTGACCCGATTAATGGCCTTCAGGTCAATTCGGTGAACACTGGTGACCAGGCTTCTGGCGCCGGCGGCGCTGATGATCTCTATGCTCAGCTTACCCGTGGCTCCACATATGGTACCGGCAATGCGCCGATCCAGCCGCAGCTCGACAGCATTGAAACTGTCAAGATCGAAGCTCTCCAGTCGGACCTCCCGAACGGCGGCTTCACGTTCTACGGCTGGGGGCCAGATACGGCTTCGCAAGACCTTGACCTGGTTTCGGTCATTGGTGAAGAAAACTTCAAACTGCTGTACAGCGACAACACCGAAGTCTTCTTCAATGCCAAAGACGTTACCGGCCATGATGATGTTTGGTCCTGGCGTTCGGACGCTAACCTGACGGTACTTGACCTGACCACGCTTCGGTCGGGTGTGAATCCTCAGGAAGCTTACAGCGCGTCGGATGCTCGCAACACCAGCGACATCACGATTGGCATGGGCTACACCGGCAGCGACAACACAAATTGGGATGCTTCTGATCTCCATGTGTTCTTCGATCCGGACTTCCTGCTCAGCGGGCAGACGAACGAGTCAGTCGCATACTACTTTATCCTCGATCAGGATGCCGATGAAATTGGCGGACCGCTCCTCGACAACATCAATGTCGACGGCATTCGCTTTACCATCGATGGTGGTGCGGTGATTACCCTTCGTGACCCGGACGCTCAGCATTCGGACACGCATGCCAACTTCGTCGCTTTGCTCCAGGATGAGCTTCAGGCTCTGATTGATTCAGGCGTAGTTCCTGCGGATACGACGCTGACGCTCGATCCGACGATCAATGACACCACGTTCTTGGACAACGGCACCGTATCTTCACCGATCCCTGCCATCGTCCTGACGACCAACACGGCTGCGATCTTCACTGCAGTCGGCTTCTCGCAGGTTGAAGATGCTCTTGGTGAGTACAACGTCTACGGTCGTCTTGACGCTGCAAGCGATATTCAGGATGTCCCGGTCAGTGTGCAGATTGCACTTGAGAAGGCCGGCGAGGCTGCTGAGCACGTCTGCGACGGCGGCGCACTGGTTGTTGGCTCCATGGATAAGTATGAGCAGGGCATCCCTATCTTCAACGTAACCGTTTACGGTGACGATACTCGTCCTTCAATTCTTCGCTACCTGGACTCTACGGGCGGCGAACTCGAAACGATCAATATCTCGTCGGACAACTCGGCGTTCGATACCGGCACTTATGCGTCGCTGGCTATCGGTGCGACCAATTATTATCTCACCATGATCAACGCTTCGGCGTTCTACGGCGATCTTCAGCTTGGTGATTGGTATGGTAATGAGTGCGAATGTGGCCCGATCTACAATCTCTACTACCTGCTCGCTACGGGTGGCGGGGATGTTGACTTCTACGGTTACATCGATGGCGATGACGAGACGTACTACCTCTTTGGCGCGCCGAAGACCTATATCACTGGTGAGGGCGACGACACGATCTACCTCGAGATTGAGGGTGACGCTCTTGATCACGCCAGTGACAGCCTGACAATCATTACAGGTGGCGGTGACGACGAGGTCTTTACCGAGTCCGAGTTCAACACCTATCCAGGCAGCTCATCCTACGATGAATACCCGAACCATGTGATTTTGAAGAATGTGGATATCAGCACGGGTGACGGTGACGATTTCGTCTGGACCGAAGGCGCGGGCAACTTCCGCATTGATACCGGAACCGGTAGGGACGTGATCTTCACCGACAATTCGGGCTCGACAGCAACCTGGATATTCAATGTCGATGGCGGCGCAATCTCCGGGCAAACTAGCGACCTGGGCGATCTACCGGGTGTTCCCCTTCAGCACGCTCTGATCGGTGGCGGTTCACTTACGATTGTGTTCTCGGGTGCTGGTGCCGTAAGTGGTGCTGGCGGCAATGGCGGCGGCGTCATGGAGGAGTATGGTCTCGCCGGTGACGAAGGCGAAGCTGTTGCTACCATGAATGGCATCGAATCGACGGTCACGATCAACGTTGAAGGTTCGCGGAACTATTATGGTACGCAGGCCGACATCAACGATGCGATCCTGCGGGCGATCAACGATCATCCGGTCCTTAGCGAAGTGCTTGTTGCCACCATTAATGACAACAACACGCTGGTCGTTCACACAAAGATTGACGGTTACTTCGTTACCGAAGATCTCGACCTGATCATCACTCCGCCAGTGGTGGGTAGCTTGAGCGCCGCTCAGACTGCTTCGGCACTCGGAGAAGCAATCGGCCTCGGCTTTGCTGACTCTACAACGGCGGTCCCGCCGTTCTCGAACCCGCTTGTGAACCCAGTTGATGGCGACGGCACACCGTGGACCGTTCCCAACAACCAGTTCTACTGGGGCGTTGATAACAACATGTCCGGCGGCACAATGGACATGAATCCGGACGCTGCGAATGTCGAGAACCTGGTGTATAGCGGATCAGCCGGTTCTTACGAGACCGACAATGTCATCAATGCCGGCGCTGACGACGATCTTATCGTTCTCGCCACGTCTAACAATGATGATGTTTCGAATGGCTACTGGTCGCTCGATGGTCGCCTGTTCGACGATGCAAGCAACGAAGTGATTGTGTTTGCTGGCCCGGACAATGGTCATGACACGATCTTTAACTTCGAGACTGCTGGTGTTAACGACTACGTTCCGATCCCTGGTGGCGGACCGGTGCCTAATGGTGGTTTCGACTTCCTTGATTATACCGCATACCTGCAAACTCAGTATTCGAGCTCAGGCTCGAGTGCGTCGACAAACGTGATGTTGATCACGCTCGACGATGTGAGCGGCAATGATACGCCGATACCGGGTAATGTGATTAATCTTGATCCGAACGAAGTTGGTGTGATGGATTTCGTTGCCGATGCTGGTGATGGTGAGTTCTTCAGCGGGCTGACAGCATCGGTGATCCAGGGTATCATTACCGATACGCTCGGCGTTTCCGCCAACCTTGGTGATGGCTTCGGCAACCTGGATGACGCGAGTAACGACATCGACGTCACGCTTGGACTAACCGATGCCTTGGCTGCCCCAGCAACGCCTGGTATCGTTGGCAACATCGCCCACTCAGTCCTGAAGGTTCAGGACGCTGGCAACCTCGGCGTCTATAAGGACTTCCTGGTTACTTGGGATGCTACGGCCGCAGATCTTGCGTCCGCGAATGTTCAGGTATCCGAGATCGGTTCGCAGGACTTCGGTGCATCGCTGGGCGGACTTGACGAGCTTAACCTCGTCGGATCGTCCGAGTCTTTCTACTACGACGCTTTTGGTCTCAATCAGTTCGGTCCAGATACCGGTCCGTTTGCGATCTAATAGCGATACCAACATAGAACTATTGACCCCCGCCCTAACCGGCGGGGGTCTTTTTTTGTGCAAACCACAGCCGCGCCTTGTCTAATGTTCACCCTGCCATTGGCGTCCGCCGATAGTCTCGGGAGAGCGTTGGCACGCTCAGGCCATGTTGGGGAAGGGCTCTGGACTGTGTACGAGGATCTGATGATCTGCGGTCTACGACGCCGCCATTGGGACCTGGTCGGGCGCCCAGCCAAGGGCCGCCGACGGGGGCACGCGCCGACTGATACTGGCCTGCGAAACAGGGTAGCGTCAGTCCACAACGTCCTGGCCCGTCCCGGGCCGGGCCCGGGTTTACTCCTGACAGTCAAACCTCGATATCCCAACGCGTCTTCGCGCCGGAATGCCTTAGGCCAGACGCATTCGGCAGGCCTGATCCATTGGAGCCAGATATCCCAAGGGAGTCTACGTTGAATCAACGCCTTGCCGACCAATGCCCCGAATACTCAGTTCAAGAACAAGGACGCATTGGGGGTGAAATGAATGCCGGAAATAAGGTTCTGTTAAGGCGGCTCATTAACCAAGCCCTGAAAACAACCCCTAAGGGTTCGTCTGCCATTAGCCCGGTGAGACCGCACGAACGCGATTCGCCACCACGGCCGAATATTTTGGGGATACCGGGACAATGACAACGCCAAATAGCGAAGAACAATACCTGCTCGAACTGATCAACGAAGCCCGGCTCGATCCGCAGGCCAGCGCCGCGCGGTACTTGTCGACCTACAGCCCATTGGTTGCGACCCAGGCCAGTATCCAGGACGCCATGGACTTTTTCGGCGTCAACGGATCTTCGCTAAGCTCAGCCTATGCACAGTTGGCGACTGCTGGCCCCCTCGCATGGAACTCCAGTCTTGCGTCCGCCGCAGATAAGCACAGCGCCGCGATGATCTCCGCAGACGAGCAATCGCACCAGGTGTCTGGCGAGTCCGCGCTCGGCGCGCGGGTTAGCGCAGAAGGATACAACTATTCAGTACTCGGTGAGAATGTCTATGCCTACGCGGACGATGTTCTCTACGCGCACGCCGGCTTTATGGTCGACTGGGGCTATGACGGCGTGGATTACAGCGGATCGACACTGCTGAGCAACTTCGCTACCTTGGGCGACGGCATCCAGGATGGCGCCGGGCACCGGGACAACATCATGAACCCGGCTTTCCGCGAAGTCGGTATCGATGTGACCTATGAAAACGATTCGACAACCGATGTCGGAAATCTTGTGGTCACGCAGGATTTCGGTGCATCGAGCAGCTATTTTGTCACCGGCGTCGCCTATACCGACAACGACGGCGATGACTTCTACTCGTTCGGCGAGGGACGCGGTGACCTCACCGTCCAGATCGGTAGCGCCAGTGTTACCAGCTATGGAAGTGGCGGCTATAGTCTCGTTGCGTCGACGGGAGATAACTCTGTCAATTTCAGCGGTGGCGGTCTTGCGGGCACGGTTACCGTGCGCACGGCAATTCAGGGCGAGAACGTCAAGCTCGACATTGTTGATGGAAAGACGCTTTTGACCTCGGCATCAGTCGTAGTGGACGGAGGGGTTTCGGAAATACGCGCGCTCGGTACCGAAGGGCTCACGATTGAAGCTGGCTCCGGTGCGCAGAAGATCATCGGCACCGCCGCAGATGATGTCCTTTCTGGCGGAACGGGTAACGATACGTTCGTTGGCGGACTGGGCAATGACGAGATTATCGGCGGTGCAGGCACCGACATGGCAATCTTCGAAGGCAACCACATCACCTACACGGTCGGCACTAACACCGCCGGGGTAACGCTGATCTCGTCTTCGGCAAGCGGCACCGACACAACCGAAGGTATCGAGATATTCCGCTTTTCCAACGGCGATTTCAACCTCGTCAATGGTCTTCTCACCCGGACCGGTGAGGGGAACTCAGGCGGGGACACCGATGGTTACAATGTTATCGAGGGCACAAACAACGCAGAAACGCTGAATGGAACCAACGCCGCCGATCTGTTTATCGGCAAGCTTGGCAACGATACGATCCATGGCGGCGATGGCGTGGATATCTCGTCCTATTCCGGCCATGTGAACAGTTACACAGTAGGTTCCAAGGGTGAGTCTACGGTCATCATCGGTACTGACAGCGGTGCCGATACTCTCGATGGCGTCGAGATTTTCCGTTTCTCGAATGGTGACTTTGTAAAAGGCTCTGACGGTATCCTCGTACCCTATCAGGGAGATGGGGAGCTGAACCAGGCGCCAGAGGTTGCTGCAAGCCAGAACCTCTCTACCTATCAGGCTACATCGCTGACGCTTCAGGTCGTGGCGGTCGATCCAGACGGCGACGCGCTGACCTATTCGGCTCAGAATGGCTCACACGGGTTGGTTTCGCATCAGGGTGGAGGGCAGTTCCTCTACACCCCATCGTCCAGTTTCACTGGGTATGATAGCTTCGAAGTCTATGTGAAGGACGGCAATGGCGGCCTTACGACCCAAACCGTCAATGTTGGCGTTGCAGGCGATCCAGCCGCCAACGAGGCGCCGCAGGTTCTGAGCACACAGCTCGCGTCGACAAGCGAAAACACACCGGTTTCCATAACGATCCAGGCAAGCGATCCGGATGGCGACCCGTTGACTTTCATCGCTGATGACAGTGCACACGGATCGATCACAGGCGGCAGCGCGGGCGTTTTCGAATACACGCCAGATAGCGGCTATGCCGGTTTTGATTCATTCGATGTAACTGTGTCCGACGGCAATGGCGGTGAAGCAACGCTCACCGTTACGGTTCTTGTCGAGGAAGTCACAGGTGGCGGCGGCGGCGGAGAGCCGATCAACCACGCACCGGTGGTGGATCTGGTCCAGACGGTCATCCTCGATGACATGGGCAAGGCGACGATTACCGTTGCCGCAACGGATCAGGACGGCGATCCTCTCGAATATGATGCCGGCCAGTCTGGAGATGGTGTGGTCACGGGAGGCACGAACGGGGTCTTCACTTATGTGGCCAAGCCCAGCTTCGACAACAAAGACAATTTCACCGTGACTATTTCCGACGGCAATGGCGGCACGGCAACGCAAGAGGTTACAATCATGGATACCCTTCCCAGCTATCAGATCCTCATGGCCAATGGCTTCAAGGGCACGGTCGGTGGCAATGGTGCAATTTTTGGCACGCAGAGCTTCCAGGACGTGACTCTCCTCGATAGTCTTGGCGCGGTCGAACTCGACGCCTCGTTCAACCGTGGGGGCGATATTGTTCGCCTCCCGCTGACGGCCGCGAGCTACAAAGTCTCGATCGATGGGTCGTCCGCGATCCTCAACGATGGCAACACGACTTACAGTATTCCTGTTGGCGCCAATGGCCTGGCACTTGTATTCGCCGATGGCGTTCGCAATCTTGCTGTCGATACGGACACGGGTGAAGTGAAGATCGGCAGCCAGGCGCTCACCGCAACGCCGACCGATCTGACAGCGCCTAGCGATGGCACTGCTCTTCCAGGCGGCGTCAATCCGAGCGCGAGCTCTTTCCTTTCTCTGGAGGATGGCAGCGAGATCACGCTGGGCGGCGACTATGCCATCTTCGGCACACTTGGTGCGGAAGTGATCCATTATTTGTCAGGCGATATGACGCTGGATGGATCGTTCAACCGTGGCGGTGATATCCTGCACTTGCCCGAAGCGGCTTCAGCCTATTCCGCGTATTTCATCGGAACTTCGCTGGTGCTCACATCGTCCGATGGCGATATTACTATCCCTGTCGGTATCAACGGTATGACGCTGGACTTCGACGGCGACGCCCGCGTGCTGAAGATCGATACGGATGCAGATGCGATCGTTATCGGCGAGCAGGAAATTACCGGAACCAGCGCGAACAGCGCCACCGATCTGGGCGGCGGAAATGGCGGCGGGAACGGCGGTGGCGGAACCGGCGGTGGCTCGGATGTCTCACTGGACGGTTTCTCTGCATCGGTCGTAACTTTGATCGAACTGCTTGATGGCGAGGCTTATACCATCACTGACAATGGCAATATCAGCACCAATGTCGTCATCGAGGGCATGGATGCGGACGATGTCATCAACGTGACGGGTGTCGGTGGGTATAGCTTCACCAGTCAGACTGCTGACGGTGACGGCTTGGCCAATGACCTCAAGATCAGCTTCAATGATGGCGAGAGTTTCACGCAGATCCTTGTCAAGGATGTCCTGACGACTGGATCTTTCGTTTATGATCAGGCGACAGCTGAAATTGCTGCTGGCTGGGATCTGATTACGTTCGGCTGATCCGGCAGAACTGACAAGATAAACCCGGCGGTGCCTTTGCGGCGCCGCCGGGTTTCTCATTCTGGAGCGGGATGCTGAGCCGGGCGGGTTCACCGAGCATCAGGGGCGCCGCCAAGGGGTCAGGTCAGTGCAATGTCTGGGGCATCTTCCTGTTTCATGCCGACCACGTTGTAGCCCCCATCGACATGATGCACTTCACCTGTGACGCCTGAAGCCAGGTCCGATAACAAATAGAGCCCGCCGCCACCTACATCGCCAATTGTGACGTTGCGGCGCAGTGGTGAATTCAGCTCGTTCCATTTCAGGATGTGCCGAAAGTCGCCAATCCCGCTCGCAGCCAATGTCTTGATCGGACCGGCGGAAAGCGCGTTGACGCGTATTCCCAGCGGGCCAAGATCGTTCGCCAGATACTTGACGCTGGATTCCAGTGCGGCTTTGGCCACACCCATGACATTGTAATGCGGGATGACTTTCTCCGCGCCGTAATATGTCAATGTGAGGATCGAGCCGCCGCCTTCTTCTTTGGGCGGCATCATCGCCGCTGCCCGCTTGGTGACGGCGACAAGACTGTACGCCGAAATATTCATGGTCATCAGAAAATTGTCGAGGCTGGTATCGACATAATTCCCGCGAAGCTCGGTTTTGTCCGAATAGCCGATAGCGTGAACCACGAAATCAATCGTAGGCCACTTGCCGGCGAGCTGGGCAAAGGCGGCGTCGAGCGCATCCATATCCGATACATCGCATTCGATCAGGAAATCGCTGCCAAGGCTTTCGGCAAGCGGCCCCACACGTTTCTTCAGCGCTTCACCCTGATAGGAAAATGCCAGTTCGGCACCATGTTCCCGCAGTTTCTGCGCAATTCCCCAAGCCAGCGACTTGTCATTGGCGAGGCCCATGATCAGGCCGCGCTTACCTTCCATCAAACCGCTCATTCGCTTTGTTCCACCTTTGCCTTGCGGACAGTATTGCCGTTTCCTGCCGTCCCGCTCCGCTCCTCGGAGGGAACTGCCAGCGCGGCATTCAACTCGGCGCCGATCACCATCCCTAAGCCAACAAGCCAGAAAAAGAAAAGAGCGATCATCACGCCGGCCAGACTGCCATATATCAGATCGTAAGCGAAAAAGGTCCGCAGTGCATAGGGCATGATGAGTGTCAGCAGCACCCACCAGCCCGTAACGAACAGCGAGCCAGGCCATTTGGGATAGCGGCGCGGTTGGTAGGCAGGCGGTGTTAGTGTCACGAACAACAAGTAGATCGACCCAAACAGTGCAAGCGCTGCGACAAGGCGTGAAAACAACAAGCCACTGAAAATCACGTCCAGCTGCGGGAAAAAGGAATAAAGAAACTGCTGGATTCCGGAAATCGCGACTTGTGCGCCGAGCGCGACGAGCACGAGCACAACTGAGCCGAATATCAAGCCTATTGAACGAAGCCGGTACTCCCAGAAGGCCCGCGTCGGCGTGGTGCCGTACGAGCGGTGCAGGATGTCCCGGATCGTCTCGATCAGGCTGCTCGCAGTCCATAGCCCGAAAGCGCCGCCGACCAAAAGCAGCCAGCCTTCCCGCGCAGCGGCCACGTCCCTGGCGATCGGGCCCAATGCGTTGGCCACCGCAGGGGGCAGAGCAACCAGAATGGCATCAATCGTGGCCTCGCGCTGGCCCTGCTCGCCGATTACGGAGATAATAGCTGCCGCGGCGATGAAGAAGGGAAACAGCGAAAGCAGCGACATATAGGCAAGATTGCCTGCATGGATGAAGCCGTCATTGTAGACGCCGGTCCATATGCGCCGCGCGATGGTGAATACGCGTGTGCCCGGGCCGGCCTTGTCGAGAATGCGATTGTGCAAGCTCCCGCGCTGGCCACTCGCCCTCTTCCGGCGTGCTTCGGGGGAGAGGTCGCAGGAGCCTTGCGGCCGGGTATCACTTTTCTCATCCACCACAATCTCCCGGTAAAGCCAGCTTTGGGCCGTTCGGCCTAGCCCCCAAGGTGGGAGCGGACGTCGCGGGTATCGCGCCATCCGTCCAGCCGATCCGCCAGATCCTGATCACTTTCCGGCAGGACGATTTCGAGCGCAACCAATTGGTCGCCGCGCGATCCGCCCTTGCGCGTAAATCCTTTGCCCTTGAGCCGCAGGACTTTGCCAGAGCTGCTTGAAGGCGGCACCGAAAGCATGACCGCACCCTCCGCAGTGGGAACTTTGACTTTGCCGCCGTTCAGCGCCTCGTCCAGAGTAATAGGCAGGTCCAGTCGCAGATTGTTGCCTTCACGGCGGAAAAAGGGATGCGGATTGATCTGAATGGTGACCAGCCCGTCTCCGGCTCCACCTGGGCCAGCCTCGCCTTTGCCGGAAAGCCGCATTTGCGTGCCATCTTCGACACCTGCGGGCAGTTTCAGGTCGATCGTCTTGCCATCGGCCAAAGTGATGCGCTGTTTGGCAAGGGTCGCGGCATCGGTCAGCGAAACGCCAAGGCGGTATTGCACATTGGCACCGCGAGGCGCCGTTCGGGCCTGCCTGCCACGCGCACCCCCGGCTCCCATTCCGCCGCGCCCGCCGAACAATCCCTCGAAAATATCGCCCAGATCGGCCGATTCGCCGCCGACACCTTCGAATCCGTCAGCGCGGAAACCCCTCTGCCCTGCGCCGGGGCGGCCGCCACCGAAGCCGAAACCCCCAGTCGGATTGCCGTCAATATCTACTTCGCCGCGGTCAAATTGCGCTCGCTTGTCCTTGTCGGACAACAAGTCATAGGCTTGCGTCACTTCGCTGAAGCGCTCGGTTGCCTTGGGGTTGTCCTTGTTCGCATCGGGATGGAGCTCTTTGGCAAGCGTGCGATATGCGGATTTGATTTCCTTTTCGCTCACGCCGCGTGAAACGCCCAGAATAGAATAGGGATCTTTTGCCATGATGTTTAGCTAGGTGGCCTCATGCGATTGGACAAGGAGCGCTTTTTCAAGATCGCCTTGGACGAGTATCGCAAAATGACTAGTGTTTCACGCAGTTATCCTGCTTCTGGTGCAAGGGGCGGTGTCATCACGGCCGGAACGCCAGCCTGAACGGAATTATTTGTGCAAGACGACTCAGCAGAAGAACTTGTCCATGATGGCGATCCGTTCGCCATTTTTTCACGGTGGTATGCCGAAGCGCATCAAAGCGAACCCAATGACAGCAACGCCATGGCGCTTGCCACGGCGGCGCCCGATGGATTGCCCTCGCTCAGGATGGTGCTGCTGAAAGGGCATGGGCCGGATGGTTTTGTATTCTACACCAATGAGCAGAGCCGCAAGGGGCAGGAAATCATCGCCAATCCCCAGGCCGCGCTGCTGTTCCATTGGAAGAGCCTGAGGCGGCAGGTTCGCATTGAAGGCGG
>JAHRVR010000114.1 GCA_019090585.1 Sphingomonadaceae bacterium | reverse complement strand
GATTCATTGCGATGAACATTGCGGGGGTCCCCTGCTGGTTGGCTCAACGCAACCCTAGCGAATTGTTACCTCGGGATCACCCATGCTTTTGTACCGGCAATGCAAAGCCCCGGTTTCACCGCTGGCGGGATCAAAGCGCGTCCGCTGCACATTCTTGCGGCAGGCGGCATTATCCAGACCTTTGTGGCGGCTCGAACGGATAATGTGCGCAATCGCGCGATTTGCCATTTTCGGTCAGACGTTGGCGAGTGCCTTTTGCCGCCGCCGCTGGACGGAACTGCCAAGTCCGATCGCTTCCCGGTATTTCGCAACAGTACGCCGAGCGAGCGAGAAGCCTTTTTCCTTGAGCAATTCCACAAGTGTGTCGTCGGACAGGACCGCCTTTGGGTCTTCCGCATCGATCAGCTGTTTGATCGCGGCTTTGACGGTTTCGGCTGAGGCTGTGCTGTCCCCACCTGCCGCAGAAATGCCGGAAGTGAAGAAATATTTCAGCTCAAAGGTGCCGCGCTCACACTGTAGATATTTGTTCGATGTAACACGGCTCACAGTCGATTCGTGCATGTCTATGGCTTCTGCCACAGTGCGCAGGGTGAGCGGTTTGAGGTGGGATACACCATGGCGAAAAAAGCCATCCTGATGCCGGACAATCTCACTTGCAACCTTGAGGATCGTTCGCTGGCGTTGGTCGAGCGCTTTGACCAGCCAGTTGGCGTCAGCGAGCTTTTCGGAAAGCCAACTGCGCGACTGTTTGTTATCGCAAGTGCCGCGCAGTTCCGCATAATAGGGCCGGTTCACGACCAGCCGCGGCAAAGTTTCCTGATTTAGGTTGATGTCCCAGCCGCCATCTTTTCCGGCCGTCAGTAGGACATCGGGCACGACGGCAGATACTGGTTCCTCTCCAAATTTCAGGCCCGGTTTGGGATCGTATCCGCGCAGCTCGCCCAGCATGTCGCGCAAGTCCTCCTCATCGACATCGCAGATGCGCCGCAGCCGGGCGAACTCGCCCCGCGCGACAAGATCGAGATTGTCGATCAGCCGCGCCATGGCGGGATCATAGCGGTCCGCTTCTCTGGCCTGAAGAGCGATGCATTCGGACAGGCTTGTTGCCCCTACTCCGGTGGGATCGAGTGTTTGGACAAGAGTGATCGCCTGCGCAATTTCGTCCAGACTGACGCCGATCTCGTTTGCAGTTTCCTGTGCTGCCATGCGCAGGTATCCGGCCTCATCGAGCAGGCCGATCAGATATCTGGCAATCGCGGCAAGGCGATCATCGTTCGTGGCGGTGCCGACCTGCGATGACAAGTGTTCGGCCAGAGTATCGCCTGCTTGCCCATGACTTTCGATCGGAGGTGCTTCGCTGCCAGACGCGCTGCGTAACTCGCTCCCCCAGTCCGCCGCGGCAGGTCGGATAGCGTTATCTCCATCGCCGGTATCGCGATCCTGACTGCCGGGATCTGGCGCCGCCTCGACCGGGCGGTCCTCTGCCCCCCGGCCTTCGAGCACGAGCTGGTCAACAGGAGAGTTTTCAAGGCTCGTTCGGCGATGATCGTCTGTCTGATCGGCCTCGCTGGTTGCCGCGCGTTCGGTGAGATCGGGCGCCTCCTGACCGATCTCGAGGAGCGGATTGGCCTCCAGAGTTTCTCCGATATAAGTCTCGATCTCCAGATTGGAGAGCGCCAGAAGTTTGATCGCCTGCTGCAGCTGGGGCGTCATCACCAGCGACTGGCTCTGCCTCAGCTCAAGGCGCGGCGAAGTGCTCATCAGCGCATCGTGGGCCAGCGGCAAAGCCCGTGTCTTGCCCCGTTACGGGCCGCCCTCCTGCGCGATTGGCTCGCAAGAGATGGGGACATCACAGGGTAAACCCTTCGCCCAGATAGAGGCGGCGCACATTTTCGTCAGCGACGAGGTCTTCGGGACTTCCCATGAACAGCACCTGGCCGCCGTAAATTATGCAGGCGCGATCGACGATATCGAGCGTTTCGCGCACATTGTGATCGGTGATCAGCACGCCGATGCCGCGTGTTCTGAGATCTTTTACCAGATCGCGGATATCGGCGATCGACAGCGGGTCGATGCCGGCGAAAGGTTCATCGAGCAGCATGATCGAGGGGTCTGCTGCCAGGGCGCGCGCAATTTCGCAGCGCCGCCTTTCTCCGCCCGACAGCGCCATGGTTGGGCTCGCGCGGAGTGCAGTGAGGCCGAAATCATCCAGCAGACGGTCCAGTTCCATTTCGCGGACCCCGGCATCCGGCTCTTTCAATTCGAGCACTGCATTGATGTTCTGTTCGACGGTCAGGCCGCGAAAGATCGACGTTTCCTGCGGCAGATACCCCAGGCCCAGGATCGATCGCCGGTACATCGGCAGGTAGGTGATATCGATCCCGTCAAGCATGATGCGCCCGGCATCGGGACGGACGAGGCCCATGATGGAATAGAAGCAGGTGGTCTTTCCTGCGCCGTTGGGTCCAAGCAGGCCCAGCACCTCGCCTTTCGCAACTGAAAGCGATATCTCGGTCAGGACGGCGCGCTTGTCATAGCTTTTTGCAATCGCAACGACTTCAAGGCCGCCTGCACTCGCTATGGTTGGCAGTTTGTGCGCGGTGGCAGGCGCATCGGGCTGTGATATTTCGTTTGGTTCGGTCATTTGATAGGCGATTTACGCGTCCCGATGTGGCTCGGCAAGCGTGCATTCCTCTTTCTCACAAGGAATTGGCAGACTTCCTGCATGTGCAAACCACAAGTTATATGAATCGGGCGGAAATTTGCGATATGATTAACCGGCCTTGATCAAACCGCGATTGAGTGATTTAATGATCACTGCGGATTCGGGAGAGGAAAGCCGAATGGAAAAAACGTCGCATGTGAGCGCGTATGATGCGCGCCCGGCTCAGCGGGTCGTCGATTGGCGGCGCAAGATGAGCGACCATATTGCTTATGCTCTCCTGACTTATACCGCGCTGCAGATATTCGTGACAATCGGTGCGCTCAAGTCAAAGGGCACCTCAATGCTTCCCTATCTGGCGCTGATTATCCTTGTTGGCGCAATCATACCCGCTTGCCGCCGTTTTGAGCGCCGATGGAACCGCCTGACTTCAGAGCAGGCCACTGATCCGGCACTTGCGGGTTATTACCGGCGCGATCGTCTTGCGCTCTGGTCGATGGCTATCGGCCTGCCTTTTGCGCTCACTGCCCTGTTCAAGGGTCTGGCGATTGCGTTCAGCTGAGATTGCCCTGAGCGCAAGCGATCCCTAGATCGACTGCTTGCCGCGTCTACCGGCGCGAAGCAGGAGAGATTTTTCACATGCTGAGTTCCGAGTTAGCCCAACTGCGCGCGAGTGCGCTGGTCGAACGCGCGGTCAAGGCCGGTGCTGACGCCGCCGATGCCGCCTTCATTGGCAGCGCGTCGGAAACCATCCAGGTGCGGCTGGGTAAGCTGGAAGATGTCGAGCGGTCGGAAGGTGAGCATGTCACGCTGCGGGTTTTCAGCGGCAAGCGATCGGCCAGCATCGGCTCTTCCGACCTCAGCGACGCGGCGCTCGATGAGCTGGCGCATCGCGCTGTCGATATGGCCAAAGCCGCGCCAGAGGACCAGTATGCCGGGCTCGCCCCGCAGGATCGCCTGTCCGCCGCGCCCTTTCCGGAGCTGGACCTGACAGATGAGACTGTCATCGGGCCAGAGCAGCTTCGCGATCTGGCACTTGAGGCCGAAGATGCTGCTCGCGCAGTGGCGGGCATCACCAATTCGGAAGGGGGGAGCGCCTCGACGGGACAGAGCGTTGCCGCCCTTGCAACCAGTCACGGGTTTGCAGGTGTCTTCGGCGGCTCCAGCCGGAGCGTGAGCGTCAGCGTCGTGGCAGGGGAAGGCTCTTCAATGCAGCGCGATTATGCCTGGCGGCAGGCGCGGCACGCCGATGACTTGCCGCCGCCGGCCAAGATCGGAACGCTGGCAGGAGAACGGGCCGTCGCGCGGCTTGACCCCGGCCGTCTCAAGTCCGGCGTAATGCCAATTATTTTCGATCCCCGTGTCGGCGGCTCCCTCATCGGCCACCTTGTTGGCGCAATTGCCGGCCCTTCGATTGCCCGCCGCGCCAGCTTCCTGCTCGATCGGCTCGACGAGCAACTGTTCGATCCCGCGCTTGTCATTGAGGAAGACCCGCTGTGGTCGCGCGGTTTGCGCTCCCGGCCTTTCGATGGCGAGGGTCTGGCAACAAGCCCGCGCACACTTGTCGAGAATGGCCGGCTGACCGGCTGGCTACTCGACAGCGCTTCGGCCCGCCAGCTGGATCTGGCGCCGACTGGCCATGCCTCCCGAGGGGGCGGAGGCGCTCCGGGTGTGTCGGTCGGTAACCTCTGCCTGGCTGCGGGGTCTGTTTCGCCAGCCGAGCTGATGAAAGACATCACCAGCGGCATCTATGTGAATGAACTGATCGGCCACGGCGTCAACGGCGTGACCGGGGATTACAGCCGCGGTGCATCGGGCATACGCATCGAAAATGGCGAGCTGGCAGGACCGATTGCCGAATTCACTATCGCGGGCAATCTGGTCGATATGTTTGCTGGAATCACGCCGGCAAACGACCTTGAACGCTATCGCGGGATTGACGTTCCGACTATCCGCGTTGACCGGATGAGTGTGGCGGGAGACTGATGGCGGCGCGATGGCGGGCGCCGGTTTCTCGCTACCGCTTGCCGCGCGGTGTCAGTAACCGGTCGAGCGCAGCAGGGCCTTGCTCGCTCACTCGCTCCAGCCAGGGCCAGCGAAGTCCGCCAAAGTAGGGGACGCTCACCGTCTCAAACCGTTTGCCGCGCCGGACCAGCAGATCGATCGGCCGCTTGTCCCCGGCTGCTCTCGCGATTGCTTGTTTCAGGCCTTCGGGCGAGTAGGCCAGGCCATCTACCGCCACGATTTTTGCACCGGTGACGATACCGGCATTGAAGGCCGGGCCATTCCATCGCGGAGAACGAACCTGGCCGTCGCTATTGACAGTGAGGCCCAGTGACGCTTGCAGGGTGAGATTGCGCTCATTTTTCATACGGGCTGCGGCATAAGGATTGGGCTGCGCCTTCCAGACGAGCCTGTAGCCAGCCATCTCCAGCCCTGCCAGCGGCGCAGCGCGGCCCGGAAGGTCAATCCTTTCGCGGAAGAACCCGGCCCAGTCATGGGCGTGGATCCGGTTAAGAGCCGCGAGCACATCTTCCAGATCGTAAAGGTTGAGGCGCGGGTTGCTGATCGAACGGGAAAAGAAATTCCGGGCGAAATCGTCGAGGCCCTGCCTGCCGTTCGTGCCCGCGCGGATGATCTGGTCCGCCTCCAGCCAGATCAGCGCGCCCTCACTGTAATAATCCTCGCCGCGAGCCAGGGAGCGATAGGGCTTGGGCTTTCTGGCGGCGATGATAGGATCGAGAGTGGTGTCCAGGACCGATCGCCATTGCCGACCGGGCGACTCTGCCAGATCGCCCGCGGCCTTGGCGATTATGCCAAGCACCATATCCTTTGATTGAATGCCTGATCGAGCCGCAAGGACCCAGCCCCAGAATTGCGTCTGGCCTTCATAGACCCACAGCAGATCGTCCTGCATCGGCGTGCGGTAATCGGGGGTCCAAATGCGGGCGGGGCGGCGATATTTGCCGTTCCATGCATGGACCAGCTCATGCGCGAGCACATTGCGGTCCCAGTCAAATTCTTTCCAGCTGTAGAAATTGCGCGGCTCAAGCTGGTTCTCGCTTGAACGCAAGTGCTCAAGCCCGATGCCGCCAAGCCGGTCGCTAAGCGCAACAAGGAATTCGTAATGGTCATAAGGCGCGGTGCCGAAAGTCAGCAGCGCCTCATCCACCAGCCGGGAAAGGCTGGCGAGCTTGGTCTTGTCCAAAGCCAGCAGCCCCGGCGCATCGGCAACAGTATTGAGCTGCACCGTGTTTCCCAGCGGCCACTGGCGGTAATAAGCGCCTGCAAAAACCGGAGAATCGACGAGCGTTTCGTAATCTGTCCGGGTCCATGACACCGCGCCGCCCTTGCGCGTCCTTCCCGTCAGCGCCGAAGCTGCGGTCCAGCCGGAAGGCAGGGTTACACTGGGCTCAACGGCGATGCGGCTGGTGTAATGCCCAGCCGGGTAAAGGCTCATCTTCTCCCATTGAAGGTTGAGCATTTCCGGAGTCATTGTCACGCGCCCTTCGGCTGGACGTAGCGGCGAGCTGTGAATGAAACTGGCCACAACCTGCCGGGCCCCGGCGGGCAGGTCGAGGTGGAAGGCGCTTACCTCCAGCGGATTGCGCCGCCATGTTACCGGCTTGCCATTTACGGCAAATTGCAGGCCGACGAGCTCTGCAATCGGCCCGCGCGGTGCATGGTTACCCGGCAGCCACCGCGGATAAAGCAGGGTCAACCCCCGCGTGCCCGGCGCAACCGGGATGGTCTGCTTCACCCGGTATATCCCGCGCGCAACATCGCTGGCATCAATATCGAGCGTCATGATCCCG
>JAHRVR010000113.1 GCA_019090585.1 Sphingomonadaceae bacterium | reverse complement strand
CTGCCGCTCACAGGCGACATCCCACAGCGTCACGCCATTGACGATCCCGGCAAGGTCACTGTTCAGCAGCACCAGCGGCCCAGCCTGCTCTTCGGGTGTGGAATAGCGGCCGAGCGGTTCGGCAAACATGCCGACGATGTCCGCACTGGCCGCAGCCTCGAAATCCTTCATCATCGGCGAGTGCGTTGGTTGGGGCAGCGAAACATTGAAGCGCACGCCCTGCTTGATGAGCTGGGCTGCGCGGTGCTGTGTGTAGACGATCAGCGCTTCCTTTGAAGAGCTGTAGCCTTCGCCGATAAGATCGACATTGGTTTCGGCCCACTTGCAGGTCTCGTCCCAGCCGGTGATCTGCATCAGGCCGAGCCATTTTTCGAGATTACCGTGCCAGCCCATTCCCGCAGTGGAGGCGATGGAAACGATTGATCCGCCGCTTTCCATGCGCTCGACCACACACTCGTTCAGGTGGCGGTGGCCGATGAAGTTGACAGTGAACGTGTCGATAGCGGGGAATGTGCCGCTGCCCGGCAATCCCGCGCAGCTGAACAGGCTGTCAATCCTGCCGCCGATCGAAGCGATGCCGTCCTCGATTGAATCCTTGTTGCGCAAGTCGATGTTGGTGAAGGAAGCGAGCGGCAAGTCGCATTCCTTGTAGTCCACGCCGTGCACTTGCGCGCCAAGATCCAGCAGGAGTTTGGCGGTGGCGTGGCCCATTCCAGAAAAGCAGCCGGTAACAATGACGCGCTTGCCCTCATAGCCCAGTACATCGCTCATCATGATGATCCTTCCCGTGGGTGAAACGGCGATTGAGCCGTAGACATGGCCTGTATGTTACTTAAGTGTCCGACTGTTCAGCAATAGCAGAATTGCCTGATCGCCAATGCGATGCAAAGCAATTTTGCGCCTTTTCGCCGGCAGGTTCATAAGAATACCGTCATCGCTCACCATCGGGAAACGCAACAGTGGATGCCTCGGAACCTCATACGCAGACAATGCCCCCTGTATTCCGGGAGCCTGAGCGAGCACGGCGCGTGGCAATGATCGCGGAAAGCTTTGAACGATTGCTGGGCAGGCCGCTCGTCAATCCCGGGGATGACCTGCTGCAGGCGATGTGGGATGCGCAACGTGCCATTCTTTCCCATGACACGCAGGATGATCCGATCCTGTGTTTTGGCAATCGTTATGTGCTGCGCGCTTTCGAGACGGATGTTGAAAGCCTGCTGGCCATGCCGTCGCGCCTTACTGCCGAAGCTCCGAAGCGTGAAGAGCGACAGGCCTTGCTCAATCGGGTGTCTGCGGACGGTTTCATCGACGATTACGCCGGCGTTCGCATTAGCGCAAAAGGGCACCGTTTCATGATCGAGCAGGCGATTGTCTGGAATGTTATCGACGAGCAGGGTGTGCGCCATGGTCAGGCCGCCACTTTCGTCCTGTGAGCCGCGCAGATCCATCGGCGGTATCTGCGCTTCGAAGCGCCATTGCGGACTTGCTTGCGGCGCGGCCCGGTCGCCCCGTCGTCATCGGGATAAGCGGCGTCCAAGGCTGCGGTAAATCGGTTCTGACAGCGGCTCTCCACGGCGAGTTGCTCAATGACGGAATCTCAAGTGCGGTTCTGTCGATCGACGATCTTTATCTGCCCCGTGATGAGCGATTGCGGCTTTCGCGGCAGGTGCATCCGTTGTTGGCAACACGCGGGCCTCCGGGAACACATGACATCGCGCTGGGCCTGGAAATCCTTGCGGCTTTGCATGATGGCCGGGCCTTTGCCCTTCCGCGCTTTGACAAGGCGCGCGATGACCGCTTGCCGCAAACAGCGTGGGAGGCGGGGCCAGCCGGTTGTCAGGTCCTGCTATTCGAAGGCTGGTGTGTTGGCGCGCGACCGCAGCGCGCTGAGGAACTGAGCGCGCCTGTCAATGAACTGGAAGCACGCGAGGACGCGCACGGCATCTGGCGGTCATATGTGAACGAAGCCCTCGCGGGTTCCTATCAGGAGCTGTTCGCAAAGATTGATTTTGTTACATTGTTGCAGGCGCCGGGGTTCGAAGTCGTTCTCAACTGGCGGATGGAGCAGGAACAGGAATTGCGCAGACAGGTTCAAAATAGCGGTGGAGCCGTTATGGACGAGGCGGGGGTTGCCCGCTTCATTCAGCATTACGAACGCATTAGCCGGCATATGCTGGATGAAATGCCCCACAGAGCGGATATGGTAATTCGCCTTGATGAGCGGCGAATGCCAGTCGAAGTGGTCTGCCGGGACATCGCGCATGGTAGGGAAGGGGCATGACCGTTAAACTCGCAGAGCTGGGCCTTCTGGAAGATGAGGAGATCGAACTTGATCTGGCAGCGCTGACGCTTAGCGCACTGGACCATGATGGTATCGAGCTTGAGCCATACTATGCGCTGCTTGATGAAATTGAGGAACGGCTGGCCCTTGTCGGTGCCGATGCATTGACCCTTGAACAACAGGCCGAGGCGCTGGCGCAGGTTTTCGGCACTGAATACGGCTTTATCGGCGATGCCGAGGCTTATGGTGCACCCATCAATGCCGATCTGATTCGCGTGCTGGAACGCAAGCAAGGGCTGCCGGTAAGCCTGTCGATCCTATACGTTTCCGCGGCTCGCCGTATGGGCTGGACTGCTTATGCGCTCAATACGCCGGGCCATGTGCTGGTCAGAATCGGGGACGAACGTTTCATTCTGATCGATCCCTTCAAAGGCGGGACACCGGTCTCGAAGGATCAGCTTGCCGCGATGATTCGCGAATTCATGGGCTCCGAGGCGCAATTGCAACCGGAGTACCTCCATCCTGTACCCAACCGGGCCATCCTTGTGCGGCTGCTGCGCAATCAGGCTTTGCGCGCTGAACAGGCCGGAGACCGGGACCGGGCAGTTTCGTTACATGTGCGCATGACGCAGATTGCGCCGGAATATCCCGATGTCTGGTGGGAAATGGCCGGGATGCAGGTGCAGCAGCGCAATGTCGAAGGGGCAAGGGACAGCCTGAGCGCCATGCTTGAAGTAACCCGCGATCCGGACCGCAGGAAGTCTATTACCGCCGCTCTTGACCAGCTTTCCGGGCGTAGCGGGCAGCAAGCACAAGATTGACACTTGTCGAGCAGCTGCGATCTGCTTCAATAGCCTGGAATAGAGTCGTTCCGGAGACGAATTCGTGTTGTTGAAACTGGTCGTGCCTACCATCCAGAACAAGCTGGAGCGCGTCAGGATTGACGGACTCGGTGTCGTGGTTGGCGACAAAGTGTCTCCGGGCGCGAAGCTTCTTGAGTTCACATCGGGCCTCGATCAGGCGGCGATGCATGATTGCCCCCCGATCACGAGCTATCGGATGACGTCGAGCGAAACTGCATGGGTTCGTCAGCTTGTTGCCCGCGAAGGGGAAGATGCGATGAGCGGTGATTTGCTCGCATTGCTGTCCACCGATCCCGACGAATCTCTGGAGGGCGCAGAATCGCGTCTCGCTCGAAACGCGATTGCGGCGATCTTCAAGCCGGTGGCCTGGTAAGCCCGCGTATGGCCAAGCAAATTCCTCTCCGCCTACGCCCTCTTTGCTCAGGCGATCTGCGGATTCACCGCTCAGGGTTTCGCTGGGCTGCCGAGTTTGGTCAGCCTTTCAGGCCTGGAGATCTGCTGGGTTTCTGCAACATTACATTGCTGGGTGAGGAACAGGGGCGCGGCGATCTCTTCCGGCACAATGTCGAGCAGACCAATTTTCAGGTTGCCTTGATCGCGCGCGTTTCGGGCTGTCTGCGCGACATCGCAAGCCTGCGCGGAGGCGGTTTTAGCGATATTCAGGAATGGTTTCTTTGGGAGGAGAATTCCATCATCGTGAATGTCGAGGTGGATGATCAAGATGCCCACCGGGCAGCGGATGATCTGTACGATTTTCATTTTCTTGTCGGCCGCCGTGTCAGTGATCTGGCCGAGAACCGGACCGGCCTTGGAACAGGCTGGCACAATCGCAGCCGTGGGTGGCGCCAAGGCAAGGGGAGCGCGACGGGCACCGTGCTGGGCTTGGGAACCTGCGAACTACCGCTAATAATTCGCGGTGATAAAGGCGGGTTCATCCAATTGCTTGAGGGCGCAACCGGTTCGGTGCAAGCGGTTGATATTCCTGATGTTCCGCTGGTTCACAGCGCCAGGATCATCATCGAGCAATTGCGCCGGACCAGGGAAGAAAGAGAAGCAATCGAAGAAGAATTCAAGCGGGGCATTGCCGAGAGTCCTCCGGGCAGCGGATCGGCCGATTGGCTGTTCGCAGCGGCGTGCCTTCAGGCGCTTGAGCGTACGCCGACCAGCGATAGCTACGATATTCTGACGCAGGATGGCGTAGAAGTCACAGGCCCCGCCGATGCGATCGTCCTGTCCATCAATTCCGAAGCGAGCAACCGCTTGAGACATCGCCGATTGGGGTTCTTCCTCGATTGTCATAATTATCGTATCAACGCGCTTGGTCCTGCCATGTTGAATTGGCTTAAAGCGAATTTTGAGTGGGTTGCTTACTCCGTTGATGATGTTCGCCGGGACTATATCGAGATGACCGACCTGTTGCGGAAGGATCATCCCGAGCGTCAGATTCTGGTGCTGAATGCCGTGCTGACGCTGGGCAAGGAAGATGTCCTGTCATATTCGGATTTCGATGCGCCGCTCGACCGCAGCCTTGCAAGCGTGCGTGTGCGAGAGCTGAACTGCATGTTGCACGATATTGCAGCAGAGACCGGCATCGCCATTGTCGATGCAGACGCGATCGCCGCAAAGCTTGGCGTTTCCGTCTGCATTCCGGACGGTATTCACCAAAATGGCGAGATGCAGACCGAATTGCGCCGGGAGATTCTCTCGATTTTGGCTGCGCGCAAGGTTCCCGGTTTCGCGCGCGAAAGCCTCACACAACCTCAAACGATACAGTCAGCTCTGTAATTTTATCAGGCGAGTCCGGCAATGTTTCGTCCGGTGTATCGCTGAACAGCGCGATAGGCTGGCCAATTTCCTTCCAGTCCCCTTCGCCGCTGAGGATCTGCCGCAAGATGCCAGCGCGGCCAGCGCGCACTTCGACCAGCGCCTTGTGGGTTTCAAGCTCCACGACAAGCTCGTCCTTTTCAAACGCCTGTCCGACCGTGCCGTGCCATTCCAGCACCCTGATCTGCTCGACATCTGAGATGGGGCCTGGGACGGTGAGGGCGTAAATCATCGGCTCTGCTTTCAATTTCCGGGTTCAAGGAGTTTGGTGATCGTAGAAATGACCGTTTCGGCATTGGGCAATGTTGCAGCTTCAAGCAAGGGGTTACTCGACACTGGAGCGGCGCGTGGGCCGATGCGGCGGGTAATAACCGGGCCGAGTTTCTCGCTGACTTGATAGGCGACTTCGGTCCCGACCCCGCAGGCAAGCTGGCCCTCCTCCAGTGTGACAAGCGCGCCGGTGCGTGCAACTGAGGCGCTGACCGTCTCGATATCCAGCGGCGCCAGGCTAACCAGGTCTATCACTTCCACGCCGATGCCAGCTTCTTCCAGTCTTTCGGCCGCTTCCATCGCGATCCGGGTCATATAGCTGTGTGTTGTCAGGGTTACCTTATCGCCCTGCCTGAGAATCCGCGCCCGGCCAATCGGCACAGTGGCGTCCTTCACGGGAACCTCGCCGGAAGTGGGAAACAGTTTTTTGTGGTCGATAAATACAACTGGCCCCTCTTCGCGCAGAGCCGATTTAAGCAGTCCGTATGCGTCTGCGCAGCTT
>JAHRVR010000112.1 GCA_019090585.1 Sphingomonadaceae bacterium | reverse complement strand
CGCTGGCATCGACAAGCCGGCCGGTGAGGCACAAGTCCGAAGCGACGGCAGCGCCAACCAGCCGCGGCAGCAGATAGCTTACGCCCATTTCCGTTCCCGATAGCCCAAGCCTGACAAAAGCCGCGTTGGTCCGCATTGAGGCTCCGGCGATCCTGATATCACTGGCCAGTGCCAGAGCGAGACCGCCACCGGCGGCGATCCCCTGCATCGCGACCACGATCGGCTGCGGGCAGCGGCGCATTCTGGTGACGATCTCGCCATAATCGCGCATGAAGCGCATCGCGCCGGCCGCATCGCTGTCAAGCACCGGGATTGGTTCCTTGAGGTCGAGACCTCCAGTAAAGTGGTCGCCAGTGCCCGAGAACACAACAAGCCTGGTTTCCTCGTCGCGAAGGCGTTCACCCCAGTAATGAAGCAATTCTTCAACCATCTGGTCTGTCACGCAGTTGTGACGATCCGGCCTGTTCAGGTTGAGGTAGTGCACCGGCCCCTTCCGGACGAGCGACAACGTTTCGTATCCTTCCGCCACGCCTGACTTCCTTTCTCTACACAAACTGCTCGCATCTTCCGGTCCAAGCCGGTGTCAGCCGTACAGCACCCATCCGTTTACGCTTTAGAGTGTGCGGGCGATCAGCAGCTTCATGATTTCGTTCGCGCCACCGTATATCCGCTGAACCCTGGCGTCGGAGTACATCCGGGAGATGGGATACTCGTCCATGAAACCGTAGCCCCCGAACAGCTGAAGACACGCGTCGATCACCTTGTTCTGCCTTTCGGAAACCCAGTACTTCGCCATTGACGCGCGTTCCGCGCTGAGCCCTGATTCCATATGCTCACCCACGCAGTGGTCAACAAACGTCCGGCATACCGTCGCATCGGTTTTGCATTCAGCCAGCTGGAAGGCCGTGTTCTGAAACTCGATCAGTGCTTTTCCAAAAGCCTTGCGTTCCTTTGCGTATTCGCTGGTCAGCTCAACCGCGCGCTCCATAGCTGCCGCACCGCCGATCGCGATCACCAACCGCTCTTGCGGAAGGCTGGTCATCAACTGGGGAAAGCCCTGACCGGGCACACCGCCAAGCAGATTGGACTTCGACACCGTGGCGTCGTCAAAAAACAACTCGGACGTATCGGAAGCCTTGAGGCCCATCTTCTTGAGATTTCGGCCGCGCACGAAGCCCGGACTATCTCCCTCGACCGCGATCAGGGAGATACCCCTGCCGCCAGCCGAAGGATCGGTCTTGCAAACCACCAGAACCAGATCCGATAACTGACCGTTCGTGATGAACACCTTCTGTCCGTTGATGCGGTAGCTGTCGCCGTCCTCCTCCGCAGTGGTCCGAATGGACTGAAGATCTGACCCCGTTCCCGGTTCGGTCATGGCGATGGAAGAAACGATTTCGCCGCTCACCATGCCTTTCAGCCAGCGGTCCTTCTGCTCCTGCGTGCCGTAGTGGAGATAATAGGGGCAGACGATGGTGCTGTGCAGTCCGAGGCTGAACGCTATCCCGATCCCGGAATATTCCAGTTCCTCGATAATGACCAGATCGTGGGCGAAGGTTCCGCCCAGACCGCCGTACTCCTCGGGGAACGAAGGACAAAGCAACCCGGTCTCGCCGGCAACGCGCCAGGCGTCCCGATCGACACAACCCTGCTCGATCCACCGGTCGAAGTGAGGCTCGAACTCCGAGCGGATGATCTTGCGAACCGAATCCCGGAAGGTCTCCAGATCCTCGCTCGCCCAACGGGGTGTCGAATAACGTGTGACCATTGAACGTTACCTCAAAAAGTGATGCCGCCGCCAACAACGACGACCTCGCCGCTGATGTAATCAGATTCCGGGGTGCAGAAGAGATAAACGCCGTTCGCCGCATCCTCGGGCGAACCCGCATAGCCCAACGGAATCATCTGCTTCTCCATCGCAGTCAGCATGTCCTTTTGTATGCCCACGTTGATCTCCTGGTCACCCACCGAGATGCTCGCCGCTTCTCCGCCCAACTGCTGCGTCAGGCGCGTATTGATCAACCCGAATGCCACCGCATTGACGTTCACGCGGTACCGTCCCCATTCCTTGCACATGGTCTTGGTCAGACCAAGGATTCCGGCCTTGGCCGAGGAATAGCTCGCCTGACCGGGGTTTCCGCCCAATCCGGCGACCGACGAGATATTGACGATCTTGCGCGTAACCGGGTTGCCATCCTGCGCTTCACGCTTTGCGAATGCGCGGATCGGCTCTGCGGCGGCCCGCAATATGCGGAACGGCGCAACAAGGTGAACGTCCAGCATCGTCTGGAACTGTTCGTCAGTTGTCTTCTGGAGAATGCTGTCCCACGTATAGCCGGCATTGTTGACGATGATGTCGAGCCCATCAAAAGTGTCGATCGCGGTGGCTACAAAGCGCTCTCCGAAATCGGCGTCGGTCACACTGCCAATGCAGGCTTGGGCCTGCCCGCCTGCCGCAATGATCTCGGCAACTGTCTCGTTCGCCGGGTCTCCGTCGAGGTCGTTTACAACCACGCGGGCCCCTTCACTGGCCAGCTTGAGTGCAATGGCCTTGCCAATTCCGCGTCCCGAACCCGAGACGAGCGCAACCTTATCTTTCAGTTTCATGAATTTTTCCCGTTGATTGCTATGAGGGCCGAGCCCATCAGTTTTGTTGCGCCATCGGCATCCACCGCCAGCAGATCAAGCGCCGTCAGGGTTTCACCCTGCCGTTCCACCAACCCGGCGTGGCGCGCGGTGCAGGTTATTTCCGCACCGACCGGCACGATGGCGCTGAACCGCACCGAAAATGAACGGATGTCTTCCGGCCCAGCGATACGGCACAGCAGCTCGCCAAGATAGCCCATCGAAAGCATGCCATGGGCGAACACATCATCAACCCCGTGCTCGCGCGCGAAATCAAGATCGACATGCATCGGATTGTGATCATACGAAGCGCCGCAATACAGCGCGAGCGTGTGGCGGGAGATAGGCGGCTTTGTCAGGCTGGCCAGAATTTCGCCGGTGGCATCAGAGGAAGTCGAACTATTTTGTGTCATCATCGCACCACAATCGACCGACGCATTTCCGCTACGGCCGCTCCTTGACTGTCGGTCACCTTCGTTTCCAGAACCAGGAACTGAAGTGCACCGTTCTTCTTGTCGTAAATGTCCGCGATTACGTTCTCGAAAGTGAGCACGTCTCCGGCACAAACTGTCTGGTGATAGTCAAAACTCTGCTCGCCATGCAGGATCGTGCCCGGGTCGATCTCAAGCAGATCCAGATAGTCGAACGGATCCGCGCGCTCCATTTCCAGAGTGAAAACATAAGTGGGCGGTGCCGGGATCGAGCGGTAGCCGCGGCTTTTGGCGACTGCTTCGTCCGTAAAGACCGGATCGTCATTGCCCGTGGCCTTGGCAAACAGGCGCAGGCGTCCCGCTTCCACCATCACATCAAATGGTTCAAAAGCCTTGCCAATCAAACTCCGGTCCAGAATCTTGGGCATGCGCTCAGACCTTCTCATAAAGGGTGACGACGCACGCGCCGCCAAGGCCGAGATTATGCTGCAATGCCAGCCGCGCACCCTCCACCTGACGCACGCCGCCATCGCCGCGAAGCTGCCACACGAGTTCCGCGCACTGCCCCAGACCCGTGGCACCGAGCGGGTGGCCTTTGGAAAGGAGGCCGCCGGAAGGGTTGGTCACCACTTGCCCTCCATACGTGTTGTCCCCCTGCTCGATGAAGCGTTCGGCACCCCCGTCAGGACAGAGCATCAGGCCCTCATATGTAATGACCTCGTTCACGGTGAAGCAGTCGTGCAATTCGACGACATCCAGATCGGCTGGATCAACGCCCGCCGCCTCGTAAACCGCCTTCGCCGCAGCGCGGGTCATATCCGCGCCGACCGTGCTGATCATGCTCTTCCCGAAGGACGAATCGTAATCCGTCGTCATGGACTGTGCTGCAATCTTCACGTCCTGGCGAAGGCCGTGGCGACGTGCAAAGTCCTCAGAGCACAGCACTGCCGCAGCCGCACCGCAGGAAGGCGGGCAGCACTGGAGCCGGGTGAGAGGCGAAAGGATAGGGTCGGACTGCAGCACGTCATCAACGCTGAGTTTCTGGCGAAAGATCGCGCGCGGATTGTGCTCGGCGTGATGGCTCGCCTTGACACGCACTTTGGCGAAAGTCTCATCGGCTACGTCATAAAGGTTCTGATATTCTTTCCCGGCTCCACCGAACAGGCGCAAGGCCATTGGGGCGGATACGGATTCGGGAAACTGTGCGTCCGCCACATCAAGGAAGCGCTGGAGCGGGCTGGCGCGATCGTCAAATATGTTGCCAAGTGCCCCTCTCACCATCTGCTCGAATCCGATCGCGAGCACGCATTCGGCGACCCCCGATTCGATTGCCTGCCTCGCGAGATACAGCGCGCTGGAGCCAGTTGAGCAATTGTTGTTCACGTTGACAATGGGGATACCGGTCAGGCCCGCGTTGTAAATCACGGCCTGGCCACTCGTGCTGTCACCATAGACATAACCGGCGTAGGCCTGCTGGATATCTTCGTAAGCCACTCCGGCATCCGCAAGAGCATCCTTTAGCGCGGTAACGCCGAGGGAGAGGTAAGATACCTCAGGCGCAGGCTTAACAAAGGGGGTCATCCCGACCCCGGCGACCAGAACATTTCGTGACATCAGAACCACACCTTTCACACGTGAAGTCTTACAGTACTCATTTAATAGCCTAAACAACTAAAATTTGCAACGCAGTAGGAAAATTGTCAAGCGAACAGTTCATCGCATTGAGAGTTAGCCGAATTTCCATAGCGCCAGCGCTGGAGCAGATTGCGTATGCGGCGACGATCTGTTCAACAGAGCCAAAATCATTGACCCTACCCTGGGGGGAGCGGCTCCGGAAAACGCATCAGGGAAAGACCGCGCAAGTCAGCCCGTATCCGGCTTCACCCGGAATGGTGAGGAAGGTCTTTCCGTCTCGTTCAATCATTTCCGGAAGGACGGGGACGACCGGGCGCGTTCTGGCCCGATCGAGGCAGTCATCGACGCTCTCGGCTTTGGCCAGAAGCTGAAGATTGAGGCGAGTCGCGAAAACGATCGTCCTCTCTCCGGTTTCTCCCAACCGCAGTGCGGTCTGCGGCGAAATCCACTCTGTATCTACCGTCTCGAAATTATCGCAGCTTGCGATCTGGCTTGCTGGCGCCGCAACCGCATAGAAATAGGTGTCGAAACGCTTCTTCATGAAGGCGGGCGTAATCCACCTGGCGAAACCGACCAGCCGATCCAGGCACAAACGTACGCCAGCCTCGCGCACGACATCGATGAATTGACGCTCACCGCGCTCCACCATCTTACGCGTATCGGCATCGCACGTGCCCTCGAACGGCCTGTCATCGGCATCGACAGCAAGCAGGATGCCCGCTTCCTCGAATGCCTCGCGGATGGCGGCGATACGCAACACCCGCTGCGTGTCGTCCAGCTCTTCCCATCCCCGGCACAAGTCGGCCCATTCGTCAGACGAATCCCCTTTGGCGGCTTTGCCTCCCGGAAACACCAGGGCTCCGGAAGCAAAATCGATCTGGTGGTGGCGTTGTACCATCAGAACCTGGAACTCAGGATCATCCCGCAGCAGGATCACAGTGGCCGATGGAACGGGCTCGGCGGGTGCTGGCGCGTTCGTCATCCTGTCTTCAGGTTTGTGCAGAAAAAGGGAGTTGTGGACCATTCCCCGACCGGCCTCCCGTGGCGAGGGCAATCTTCCTGACGAGAAACCTGCCGCACATCCATGGGAACCCGAGCCGCGGAAATCGCGCGATTTACCGCAGACGGAACCCCGAGATCCCGACCTGCCGCGCAGGAGTCCGCATGTTCGCGACTAATCACTCGCATCAGCGGCCAAAGTCGGCGAAAATTCGAACGAATCCGTAAAAACCCGGTCGGCTCTCGCACCTTTCGATTTACTCATGGCAAGTGCCGCATCCACCATCTTCGGAGAACCGGCAATATACACATCGTAAGGCGCAAGCGATTTCTCATGCCGGGCCACGGTCTCATGGACGTAGCCCGTCTCTCCCGACCAATCGTCTTCCGGCATGGGACGGGACAGCACCGGGATGAATCCGACATCGCCGCTGGAGACCCACTGTTGGATAAGGTCGTTGGCATAGAGGTCGCGTTTCGCCCTAACGCCCCAGAACAGCCGTATCGGCCCGGATAATCCCTTCCGCATGGCCGATTCGATAACGGCCTTGGCAGGAGAAAAGCCGGTTCCGCCGGCAATCACGATAATCGGACGCTTGCTGCTGACGCGATGGAAGAACGTTCCGAGCGGCCCTTCCCATGAAACCGTGTCGCCGACTTTCAGGCCATCAGCCACCCAGCTGGTGAAACGGCCATCCGGCACATGCCGTATCTGCAATTCAAAGTAGGAATCGCGGCCATGCAGGCTGGCGATTGAAAAATCACGCTGCAGGCCATTGGCTTTCAGGGTTATGTATTGGCCAGGAAGCCAAACGGGAAGCTCGTCTGGCTCCAACCTGACAAGCGACACGTCGTGGGCCACGCGCACGATCTCGATGACCTTGGCGTCCCCCTGCCGGATCGAAATGCCATCAAGCGCGGATTTGAGTTCGTGGAGGCGGACTTCCTCCATGAGGCCGGTTCGCACTTGCGCATCGATCTCGAGATCGGATCGCGGAACGGCCTGGCAGGTCAGGATGCGTCCATCAGCGATGTCCTGTTCGGTAAGGGCGGTGGGCTCGCGAAGGGGATAGTCGACAGTGCCCTTGAGCAGGCTCGAGACACAAGTCTTGCACGAGCCGTTGCCGCACTTGAATTCCAGGGAGATCTTGCTCCGCAACGCGGCGCTCAAGATCGTCTCGTTGTCACCGACCTTGAATCGCTTGCCAATACGCGGAATGGTGACTTCGTAGTCCATGCAGCTCTCAGTCCTTCATCAGCCCTGGCGATCTATCCGAAACGGCAGAGCCTTCGATACGCCCAAACAAATACCGCCGGCAAGACACCGGCGGTATTGTTCATTCCAGCATCGGCCGCCCGATGCACCAAGGGCACCGGGCGATCGTTGTCATGTCGTCAGAACGATGCTTCGAGTTCAACACCATAAGTTGCTGGTGGGCCGAACCGCGCCACGTTCACGCCAAACGGAAATCCGAAATCGCGACCGTTCTGAATATACTCCTTGTTGAAGATATTCTTTCCGAAGAACGAAATCGCAAGATCTTCACCGGCGACATTTTCGAAAGTGACCTTGGCGTTGACCAGGAAGTAGTCCGGCTGAACCAGGTCGGGAGAATTGAACACCAGAAGGTGGTATCTATCCTTCCAGGAAGCATCGACCTGCACGATAGGCGTGAACAGCTCGTTCTCTGGCAAAGTATAGCGGACCATGGCGTTCGCAGTCCAATCCGGGACCAATGGGAAGCTATTGCCTGACCGGTCAGTCGTACCATCCAGGAACTCGTCGTAGCGGGCGATCGCCGCACCGACATTGAGCGACAGCTCAAGGTTGTCCGTTGGCAGCGCGCTGAGCTCCAGCTCACCACCATAGATCTTCGCCTTGGCCGCGTTCTTGGTCGTCGTGGTCGGCGTCGGCGGATCGCCGACAACACCCTGAATCACGCGTTGGATATCATCATAGATGTCGTAAAACACCGCGATGTTTGCGCGGATCCTGCC
Source organism: Sphingomonadaceae bacterium (assembly GCA_019090585.1). GTDB lineage: Bacteria > Pseudomonadota > Alphaproteobacteria > Sphingomonadales > Sphingomonadaceae > Novosphingobium. Next base: position 790 of record JAHRVR010000112.1, on the reverse strand, counting down.
ACCGGCAAGGTCTGTCTTCGCACCGATCTCGAACTCGTCGACCGTTTCCTTTCCGAAGGGAGGCGCCAACGGTCCGATGCTGCGAATGTTGAAGCCACCACTACGGAAACCACGTCCGTATTTGGCATAAAGGAACATATCGGGAGACGCCTGATAGTTAAGCGAAACCGATCCTGTTATACCCGTGAAATCCTCGGAAAAGCTGGCGCTGCCGCCCGGAAACAACGGCTGACCGTTGGTCCCGATGTTGAAGCTGGTGAGCGACTTGGTTTCCCAAGTATGGCGCGCACCGGCCGTCAGGCTCAGCGAGTCAGTCAACTTAATGTTAGCTTGCGCGAAAACCGCGGTGCTCTTGTTGCGGCCAAGACCATCATCGATTTGACTGAGTTCAGCAAACTCAGGAAGCAGGCCCAGCCCGAGAAGCGAGAAGTTACGTCCCTTTTCCTTGAACCAGTAGCCACCAAGGATCCATTCAACGCTGTCACCGAATTCGCCCGAGATGTTGATCTCGTTAGAATACTGGTGCTGATCCAGCGACAGGAAGGTGCTGATCAGGTTGAGCTCGGTCGCGTCGAAATCGTTGAAAGTCGTCTCAGCGGTTTCACGATACGCGAAGATGTTCTTCACCGTGACCGCGCCCAGATCCAACGTCGCGGTAGCGGTTATACCCTGGACCGTTACGTCAATGCCATTGGGATCATTCTGACTCACTTTGCGGATATCACTAGGAATTCCGAGAGCGGTCAACTGGCTGTAGAACGGCGATGCCGAATCAAAATAGATCGGAACT
>JAHRVR010000111.1 GCA_019090585.1 Sphingomonadaceae bacterium | reverse complement strand
TTCCTCGCCGATCAGGTTTTCGACGGGGACTTCACAATCCTCGAACACCAGTTCACCAGTCGGGCTACCCCGAAAGCCCATTTTGTCGAGCTTTTGCGCCACCTTGAATCCGGGAAACGAGCTTTCGACGATAAATGCACTGATGCCCCGCGTTCGCAATTCCGGCGCGGTCTTTGCATAGACGATGAACAAGTCCGCAACCGGGCCGTTGGTGATAAATATCTTGCCGCCGTTGAGCAGATACTTGTCTCCCTCGCGCCGTGCCGTCGTTCGCATCGAACCCATTGCGTCCGACCCGGCGCCCGGCTCGGTCATGCCAAGGCCGCCCATCAGTTCACCTGCGCACATTTTTGGAACGTAACGCTGGCGCTGTTCTTCATTGCAATTGCGGTAAAGCGCATCGAGGCACAAGTTGTCATGCGACGTCCAGCTGAAGGCAAAAGCCGGATTCGCGTAGGCCATGGCCTCGCCCAACATGCCGGCGGCAAGATAGCTCAGCCCTTGTCCGCCATATTCCTGCGACACCGTAAGGCCGAGCAGCCCCATTTCGGCAAGCGCCTTGAATTCCTTGGCCGGCCACCATTCCTCATTGTCCATCTTCTCTTGAAGAGGATGGAGTTTTTCCATGAGGTACCCCGACGAATAATCGACAAGGGACTCGATCTCTTCAAGCGTCAGCTGCGCTTCACCACTCACGAATATTCCTTCTCACTTCGATTGATTTAGCCGGCGATGATCTGACCGCCATCGACCTGCAGGATCTTGCCCGTGACATAGCTTGCTTCATCCGATGCCAGGAAACGCACAACCCGCGCAATCTCTTCCGGTTCGCCCATGCGGCCCAGCGGAGCCGCAGAAATCAGCCGCTTGGTCGCCTCTTCACCCCAGTGGCGCTCCGCATCGGCCCCCATTTCCGTATCGGTCAGCCCGATGGCCACACCATTTGCCCGGATGCCGTGGCGTCCTTCTTCTTTCGCAACAACCCGTATCAGGGCATCAAGGCCCGCCTTGGCCGCAGCTGCCTGACCACCGCGCGGCTGACAGGCCTGGGCAGCGATGGAAGAAACAGCGACGATCGCGCCCTTTTTGCGCTCATGCATATGGCGCACACAAGCGGCCAGCACATGGAAAAAGCCGGAAAGGTCCGAATCCAGAAATCCGTTCCACTCCTCGGTCGTGAGCGAACGTATCGGCTTCCAGACCGTGTAAGCGCCGGCACAATGGGCCAGAACGTCGATCGCGCCGTACTCGCTGATCGCGGCATTGACGGCTTTCTCCACCGCATCGGGATCGGTCAGGTCGGCCTGAATCGTTATCGCCTTCCCGCCCGCGGCGCGGACTGCTTCGGCTGTTTCGTCCACCGCCTTCACGCCAGAGCGATATAACAAGGCCGTATCGAAGCCATGCTGAGCCAATTCTACGGCAACCGCCCTGCCCACACCGCCGCTTGCACCGGTAACAAGGGCGACTGGCCCTGCCTCTTTGATCATCGACATCTCCGATCTGAATAGATTCAATAGCTGCCCGGGCAATGCTCCGGGTTGCTTGCAACAACAATCAGGATATGACACGCAGCCGTTGCAATTCAATCTAAAACGGCAGGAAATCTTGATGTCTTGGGGTAACTACGAGTTTATCGAAACAAATCTTGACGATCGCGTCCTGACGCTGGCGCTCAATCGGCCGGATGCGGGCAATGCCACCAACAAGGTTCTGCATGGTGAGCTGTCCCGTGTGTTTATCGAGGCCGCGGCCGACATAGACGTCGACATCATCGTGCTGACCGCCAATGGCAAACTGTTCAGTGGCGGCGGCGACATCGAATATCTGGATTTCATGATCAAACACCCGGAAGAATTTGACCGGACCATCGTTGAAGGCCGGCAGATCATCTATTCGATGCTCGATTGCGAAAAGCCGATCATTGGCAAGATCAACGGCCATGCCGCAGGCCTCGGCGCGACGCTCGTCGTCATGTGCGACGTCACCTTCGTGGCCGACCATGCCAGGATTTCCGATCCGCACGTCAAAGTCGGCCTCACGGCGGGCGATGGCGCCGCCATCATGTGGCCCATGCTGGTCGGCTATGCCCGCTCCAAGGAATATCTGATGACCGGCAAGCCGATCCGCGCGAAGGATGCAGAAGCCATCGGCCTCATCAACCATGCCGTTCCGCTCGATGAACTGGACGAGCGCGTCGATGCCTTCGTTCGGGAACTGGCGGACGGCGCGCAGATGGCGATCCGTTCGACCAAGATGACCATCAACATCGGCCTCAAGCAGCTTGCTCACGCCGCGATGGAAATGGGCTCGGCGATGGAGCGGCTGACCAATCGCTCGCCCGATCACCGCTCCGCAATCGATGCTATGCTGCGCAAGGAAGCGCCGGTCTTCAAGAAGAAATAGGGGCCAACGCCATCGTGATGCAGGCTGAACCGTCCGCCGATCTGCCCGGGCTGGTGCTGCCCGCGTTGGTGCTGCGCCACGCGGATACGCACGGGTCAGAGGTGGCGATTCGCCAGAAGCGCGGCGATGGCTGGCACGACCTCACATGGTCGGACTATGCCCGGCGTGTGCGTGATTGCGCGGCGGGCATCTCGGCCCTTGGGATCGCGTCACCTTTGCACGCCGGAATCCTCGCCGATAACAGCATCGAATGGCTGATCGCACAGATGGCCACTGGCGTGCTGGGCGGCGTTTCTGTCGGGTGCTATCCCACCAGCAGCACGCATGACCTGCTCCACGTCCTTGGCCTTGCGGACGCGCAAGTGCTGTTCTGTGAGAACGATGATTATCTCGCCAAGATAGAGCCGATCAGGGATCAGCTTACCAAGTTGCAATGGATCGTCATGTTCGACGGCGCATCTGCCGCTGCGGGGCGCGATGGCATTATCACATTGGCCGAACTGGAGCAGAGGGGCAGAAATGCGCTGCAGCAGGCACCAACGCTTCTCGATGCTTCCCTCGCGGCCCTCAGCCTCGATGACACCGGGCTGATTGTTTACACATCCGGCTCCACCGGCGCGCCCAAGGCCGCGATGCTGACTTATCGCAACATGCGCACAACCGTTCAGGGGTTCAGTGCCATTCTGGATTATGGCCCCGACGCCGCGGTTCTGTCCTATCTGCCGCTTTGCCATATTGCAGAGCAGGCGATGACCAATTTTGCGCCGCTCTATTGCCGATCGACAGCGGTCATCGGTGGGGGATTGCCGACGCTGTCTGAAGACATACTGGAAGCGCGCCCCACCTATTTTTCGGGCGTTCCGCGCGTCTGGCTTCGCTTTCAGGAGCAGATTCGCAATAGCTTCGCAGCCGAAGGCCGGTCTGGCGAACTGGATGCCGCGCTGGAGGCGGGTAAACCCGTCGCTTTCAAACCAGAGGCCGAATGGACCCAGGCCCAGCGCAACGCCGTGGAGGACCATGCACCCGTGATGGCACAGGCCCTGGCAATGATCGGCATGGACCGCGCCGGCGTTGTCACAAGCGGAGCTGCCAGCCTGCCGGTCGAAGTGTTGACCTTCTTCCGGGCACTGGGCCTCAACTTGCTGGAACTGTACGGCCAGACCGAATCGTGCTCCATCATGACCATTCACCGGCCCGGACGTGTCGTGCCCGGAACTGTCGGCGAGCCGACCCCGACAATCGCCCTGAAAATCGCCGATGACGGTGAAATCCTCGTCAAGGGCGGGAGCATCTTCACCGGCTATTACAAGAACCCCGAAGCCACCGCGTCCACAATCGTCGATGGCTGGCTCCATACCGGCGATGTCGGAGTGATCGACGCCGGGCAATTGCGGATAGTTGACCGCAAGAAAGACATCATGATCACCGACGGGGGCAAGAATATCTCTCCCGCCGAGATCGAGGAACTGATGCGCTCCAGTCCGCTGATCGCCGAATGCGTGCTAGTGGCAGACGGACGCAAATTTGCCTCTGCCCTCATTCAGATCGATCCCGCCGGATTTGCAGATGGTGGCGCTTTGCCGACTTACGAAGCCGCTGTTGCCGCTGCGCAAGTGATCGCATCGGTCACCGCAGAAATCCGCCGCCTGAACGAAACCCTGTCCCGCGTCGCGCAGATCAAGCGATCCTATATCCTGCCGCAAGCCCTGAAGCACGATCAGGGCGAACTGACCCCGACATTGAAACTACGCCGGTTCATGGTCCACAAACGATACAATGACGAAATCGAGATGATCTACACTGGTAAACTCGGCTTCGATGTCTACCCGCCCTCGTCCAGACAATGAAAATTGCCATCAACAAGGCCCTGAAGCGCAATTTCGATGAGTTTCTGGGCAAGAAACGGGGTAATCCCGTTGAGAAAGGTGGTAGCGGAGGAGGGACTTGAACCCCCGACACGCGGATTATGATTCCGCTGCTCTAACCGGCTGAGCTACTCCGCCATAACCATGACCGCACCTGCGATTTCGCCAGTGCAGGCCGCGCTCTTTACGGCTCGGCATCACGGGGGTCAACCACTCAATTCAGGCATCGCGGCGCCTCCTTTTCGGAAGCTCAGCCCCGAAATCGAAATGTCCGGATCGGACGCCACAAGCCATCTTCATATGCGAAAAGTTCAAAACCGCGGAAGCGGAATTCGCGATGCTCCAGCACCGGACCCAATTCTTCCTGCAGCGCCCTCGCCGCTTCCAGCGTTACCTTGTTTTGTATCGTGATGTGCAGACGAAGCGTGTGTGTGTCCTGCGGCGTCATGAGCCCATGCATCCGGTCCTGGATGATCGCGTGCAGTTCCAACATACCGGGACATTCGACAGCAAGGGCCGTTCCGGTACCCAGCTTCATCAAACCGCTGATCCGTGCTTTGGGTGCATTGTGGCCAGTAAGTTCACCCAGCAGTTGGCGCAGCTCGCCTTCCACCGAAGGCGGCAGGGCATGAAAAAGAGTGACATGCGCTTTGAGTTTGTTGCGTTCGGGCGGAAAATGGGCCCGCCGCAGGGAATCGGACCATTCAAATATTTCAGGCGGCAACTCCGCCGTTACCAGAAGCGGGGCGCCCCGGGCCGACTGGGAAGTATGACGGCCCGGAGTGTGATTTTCCTGATCTGGCGCGTTGTTCGAGCCGCCGGTTTTACTCGGCCGGCTTGAAAACGCCCCACCGCTCACGCGCTGACCGCAATTTTCGCTTTCAGGGCCTGGAGCAAGTTTTCCGGCGAAGTCTGCCCATAAGGATCCTCATCAGCGCCAATATCATTGATGCCTGGCTCCTCAAACCATTCAGCGATCCGGTTGTTGTCAACGACCATGGCATAGCGCCAGCTACGCATACCGAAGCCCAGGTGATCCTTGTTGATAAGCATCCCCATGCGGCGCGTGAACGCACCGGAACCATCGGGCAGAAGCTTCACATTCTTAAGACCAAGAAGCTTACCCCACTGATACATCACGAAGGCGTCATTGACCGAAACACAATAGACATCGTCGATGCCAAGATCGTGAAACTCATCATAGAGACGGTCAAAATTGGGACACTGCTCGTTGCTGCAGGTCGGCGTGAATGCACCCGGAAGCGAAAAGACGACGACTTTCCTGCCATCGAAAGCCTCGCGGAGATTGAGATCCTGCCAGCGGAAAGGATTGGGGCCATCAAGAGCCTCGTCGCGCACGCGAGACTTGAGGGTAACGTCGGGAATTGGTCGTCCAAGCATGGGTCTGTTGCTCCTGTTCAGCTCATGAAGCCGTTATAGAGACAGATAATTTATCGCTCCAGTAGATTAAATTGTATTCTATAATCGTCTTACCCGATTATAATTCACCGCGCCCGCGTCTTATCGCAAACCACTTTTCCACGTTGGCATTGTGCTCTTTGAGAGTCGCGGCAAAGGCATGCCCCCCGGTTCCGTCTGCCACCATATAGAGCGCGTCGGTCCTGACCGGATTAAGGACCGCCTCGATGGATTCGCGCCCCGGATTGGTGATCGGCCCCTTGGGCAAGCCGACCATTGTATAAGTGTTGTAGTCATTCAATGCCTGGATTTCAGACTGGCGGATACGGCGCCCAAGCGGCTTTCCCTGGGTTATCGGATAGATGATAGTCGGATCAGCCTGAAGAAGCATACCGCGCCGTAAGCGGTTGGAATAAAGCCCCGCCACCTTGCGCCGTTCGGAAGGCTTGCCTGTCTCCTTCTCAACGATAGCGGCGAGCACCAGAGCCTCTTGCGGGGTACTGACCGCAACGCCCGGCGCACGCTTGGCCCAGGCCGCAACCAGCGTCTTGCGCATTGCCGCCTGCATGCGCCGCAGCACGGATTCGCGCGATGCCCCGCGTTCGAAATCGTAGCTATCAGGCAAGACCGAACCTTCCGCGGGAATCGGAATTTCACCCTTCAGGTGCGGCTGCGCCATCAGCCGCTCGTGCACCATGATCGAGGGCATACCTTCCGGTATCGTCACCAACCTGCGGATCACGTCATCGCTCTGGATGATGGACAAAATGTGCGACGGGCTGGCACCGGCGGGCAGCAGGAACTCCCCTGCCTTTATCGGTGAACCGCCACCAAAGACGCGCGCTTTGATCGAAAAACTGCGCGCAGAACCGACCGCGCCTTCCTTTTCAAGCTCGGCGGCAACCCCATTCAGGCTGTCACCTGTCATTACGATGAAGGTCTTGTCCTGTTCGAGCGGTCCCGTTCCATACCAGCTGTAAAGAACAACAAACCCCGCCGCCAGCACGGCAGCGGCAAGAAACGCGGCCAGAAAACCGCCGCGCCGCTTCGTCATTCTTCGAACTTGCGCATCACGAGACTGGCATTCGTTCCGCCAAAGCCAAAGCTGTTGTTGAGCGCGACATTGACCGTGCGCTTCCTCGGCTTGTGCGGGACAAGATCGACACCGTCACAGCCCTCATCCGGACTATCGAGATTAATCGTCGGCGGCACAATCTGATCGCGAATCGCGAGAATACAGAAGATGGATTCGATCGCACCGGCGCCGCCAAGCAAATGTCCGGTCGCAGACTTGGTCGAGCTCATCGAGACAGAGCCGATAGCATCGCCAAACAGGCGGCGGACAGCGCCAAGCTCAATCGTATCGGCCATTGTCGATGTGCCATGCGCGTTGATGTAATCGATATCAGACGGTGACAACCCGGCCTTTTTCAGCGCCGCGCTCATCGAACGAAAGGCACCGTCCATCTCGGGATCGGGTGCGGTAACGTGATGGGCATCCCCCGACAGACCATAGCCCACCACTTCTGCATATATCTTCGCGCCGCGCGCCTTGGCATGCTCGTACTCTTCGAGCACCACAACACCTGCACCCTCGCCCATCACAAAGCCATCGCGATCCTTGTCATAGGGACGACTGGCCTGCTCCGGACGATCGTTGAAGCTGCAGTTGAGAGCACGGGCCTGCGCAAACCCGGCGATTCCAATGGGGCAAATGGTGCCTTCAGCACCGCCTGCAAGCATGATATCGGCATCGTCATCACGGATCATACGCGCTGCATCACCGATTGAATGTGCACCGGTGGAACAGGCGGTGACGACCGCGTGGTTCGGTCCCTTCAACCCATACTTGATCGAGACTTGCCCCGAGATCAGATTGATGAGCCGTCCATGCACGAAGTGCGGGCTTACGCGCCCCGGGCCCTTTTCCTTCAGAACGATGGATTCAGATTCGATGCCAGGAAGCCCGCCAATGCCCGAGCCGATCGAACAACCCGCTCGCAACCGGGTCTCCTCATCCATATCCTCAAGGCCCGCGTCCTCGATCGCCTGACCAGCGGCATCGATCCCGTAAATGATGAATGGATCAACCTGACGCTGGACCTTGTGGTCAACGCGCTTCGATGGATCAAACCCCCATTCGTGATCTGGTGGCTTCACTTCACAAGCAATTTGGCACTTGTGGTCCGACGCATCGAACCGGGTTATGGGTCCGGCCCCGGATTTTCCGGCCAGAACGTTGCTCCAGGCGGTTTCCACATCTGCCCCCATGGGGGTGACAAGGCCAAGTCCTGTAACGACTATGCGACGCATGAAACTCTCCGAAACAAAACAGGCTCAACCCGCAAAGGGCTGAGCCTGCCGATATCGCACCGTCCGCCGCCGATAGAGTGGCAGGGCAATGGTGCATTCATCTCCAGGCTGACCCGGATGAATCAGCCCTTGTTTTCCTCAATATACTTGATGGCATCGGCAACTGTGCTGATCTTCTCGGCGGCATCATCGGGAATTTCGACACCGAATTCCTCTTCGAAAGCCATGACGAGCTCGACGATGTCGAGGCTGTCCGCACCCAGATCATCGATGAAGCTGGCGTCTTCGGTCACCTTGTCGGCTTCCACGCCCAAATGTTCAACGACGATCTTCTTAACGCGATCGGCGGTGTCGCTCATTTAATTGCCCCTTACTTAACTCTGCGGATGGAAATTTGATGGTTGCCCTACTGTCGAACTCGGGCGCTGGCAAGCGCCCGCGCCGCATGTTCACTGCTTTTGAGGCTCAACAATTCGCAAATTAAGCTCTCGCAGCTGGCGGGCGCTGACGTCAGACGGCGCACTCATCATCAGGTCCTCTGCCTTTTGATTCATCGGAAAGACAACCACTTCGCGAATGTTCGGCTCGTCCGCCAACAACATCACAATGCGATCCACACCCGGCGCGGACCCGCCATGCGGCGGCGCGCCATACTTGAACGCGGTGATCATGCCCGAAAAACTCTCGTCCACGTCTTTCTTTGAATATCCTGCGATCTCAAAGGCCTTATACATAATATCGGGACGGTGGTTCCGAATCGCACCCGAGCTCAACTCAACGCCGTTGCAGACGATATCGTACTGCCACGCCTTGATTTCCAGCGGATCCATGGACTCCAGCGCTTCCATCTCGCCTTGCGGCATCGAGAATGGGTTGTGGCTGAAATCAATCTTCTTCAGGTCTTCATCATATTCAAACATCGGGAAATCGACGATCCAGCAGAACTTGAAGCCGCCCTGCTCTATCAAATCGAGTTGCTCACCGACCCGCGTACGCGCCGCGCCGGCCAGTTTCGCTGCGTCGCCTTGCTTGCCAGCAGCAAAGAACAATCCGTCATCCGGGCCCAGACCAAGCTCGGAATAGATCTTTTCCATGTTCTCCGGGCCGTGATTCTTGGCGATCGGACCACCAAACTCGCCGCCCTTGCGAGTGACATAGCCCAACCCGGCAAACCCTTCGCCGCGCGCCCAGTCGTTCATCTGATCGAAGAACTTGCGGCTCTTTTCCGCCGTCGATGGTGCCGGAATCGCCCGAACAACTCCGCCCGAGCCGACAATCTTCTCAAACAGACCGAAACCGGATTTTCCGAAATGAGCGCTCACGTCCGATATGATGATCGGGTTGCGCAAGTCGGGCTTGTCCGAACCATACTTCATCATCGCTTCGGCGTAGGGAATGCGCGGAAACTCGCCAGCGGGCGTTACGCTACGGCCGTTGGAAAACTCCTCAAAAACCCCTGCGAGAACAGGCTCAATCGCTGCAAAAACATCATCTTGCGTCACGAAGCTCATCTCAAAGTCAAGCTGATAGAACTCGCCAGGAGAGCGGTCTGCACGCGCATCCTCATCTCGGAAGCAGGGTGCGATCTGGAAATATTTGTCAAATCCCGCGACCATCAACAGCTGTTTGAACATCTGCGGCGCTTGCGGGAGCGCATAGAACTTGCCGGGGTGGACACGGCTTGGCACCAGATAGTCACGCGCGCCTTCAGGAGAGCTGGCTGTCAGGATCGGGGTCTGAATCTCGATGAACCCCTGATCCGTCAT
>JAHRVR010000110.1 GCA_019090585.1 Sphingomonadaceae bacterium | reverse complement strand
TCGATCAACTCGGCCAGCCGCTCATCATTGAGATTGGGCGGTGCCTGAACGGAAACATCGTCATCCAGCACGATCCGCGCAGCAGCCAGCACGCGCAGAAAATCGGATTCCGATGCCTCTGGCGATTCGGCCATCTTCGTGCCCGGCTTGGGGCAGAAATTCTGGACGATGACTTCCTGAATATGGCCATGGGCACGGTGAATGTCGCGCAGCGCCAGCAGAGCCTCCATCCGCTCTTCCGGTTCTTCCCCGATGCCGATCAGGATGCCGCTGGTCATCGGCATTTTTGCGCGGCCCGCCGCTTCGAGCGAGGCGATCCGCAGCGCGGGCACTTTGTCAGGCGAGCCATAATGCGCCCCGCCCTTTTCACACAGACGGTCAGACGTGCTTTCGAGCATCAACCCGGCAGACGGCGCGACGGGGCGCAGCATGCGGAAATCGTCCTCGTCAAGCAGCCCCGCATTCACATGAGGCAGCAGGCCTGTTTCCCTGACGATCGCTTCGGCAAGATCGCGGACATAATCGATGGTGCGGGAATAACCGCGCTCGGCCAGCCACTCACGCGCGGCGCCATATCGCCTTTCCGGTGCATCGCCGAATGTCAGCAATGCTTCTCTGCAACCGGCACGCTCCCCTGCGCGAGCAATGTCCAGCACCTCTGAAACATCAAGATACGGGGCTTCAAGCTGCGAGGGTGTGGTTGCAAATGTGCAGTAATGGCAAACATCCGTGCACAGCCGGGTCACGGGGATGAAGACCTTGGGTGAGTAAGTCATCACGCGCTTGCCGATGGCATCGCGGCGTGCGCGCGCTTCTGCCAGAACATCCTCAAGCGGAGCCGTAAGCAGGCGGGAAATCAACGTTTCGTCTTCGCCATTCATTCTTTCAATCCACCCCGCCAGCGATGGCAAGCACCTCTCTGGCAAGCCTTTCGCGATCAGCGGCCTCCCGCATGACTGTTTGCGTGACCGTGGCGCATAGCCCCGCCTCGCGCAAGCCCCGCTCATCCGCCGCATCCACGGCATCGATCACCAGATGGTCGATCACCCCGCGATAGTGCCCGGCGATTGCCGAATTTGAAACCGGCTTGCCCAACTCCGCCATCAGCTTGGCAAGCGGGCCTTTGAGCGCCGCTCCGCCAACCAGCGGCGAAACCGCGATGACGGGTGCCTTGGTTGCCTCCAATGCCGATGTCACGCCGCCCAGAGACAGGATCGGATCAACACTCAGATATGGATTTGACGGGCAGATCACCACCGCAGCAAGATCCTGACGCACCAGCGCCTGCGCAAACGCTGGCGAAAGCCTGGCCTTGTCAGCACCTGTGAACCGAACGGATGCGGCCACCGGGCGGCATTGCTCGGCCACGAAATAGCGCTGGAAATCCATCCAGACGCCATCGGCGCAAATTTCAGTCCGAACGAGATCATCGCTCATCGGCACAATCGTGTGGGCAATGCCGATCTCGCCCGTCAGCCTTGCCGTGACCTGACTGAGACTCTCACCCTCACGCAGCCGCCAACTGCGCGCGATATGCATGGCAAGATCACGGTCGCCCAAATTGAACCAATCCGCCTCGCCCAGTCGCCTGAGCATTTCCATCGCCTGCCAGCTTTCATCCTTCATGCCCCAGCCGCGCTGCATATCGTTAAGCCCGGCCAGTGCATAAGTGACCGAATCGATATCGGGACAGATCGTCAGCCCCAGATGCTCAAAATCATCAGCGGTATTGACCGCGATTGTCAGCCTTTCAGGTGGCAGGACGCCAGCCAGCCCGGATGCCAGCTTGGCCCCGCCGACCCCGCCCGAGAGCGCAAGGATATGACCACTCGAAATATCTATGGTCATCGAAACATGTCCTCGTCAACGGGCCGCAGAGCGCTGGCCGCGCCGGGGCCATCCTCAGGCGTGATCCACTGATCGGCGCCGCGCACGATCGCCGCTGGAGTCCCCTCGTCCCCCTCGCCCATTGCCAGCGCCGCCATTGCAGCAATCGCGTCTGCAACGGCAATCACCGTGGCCTGAAGTGTCCGCCCGAACAGATCCTTGCCGGTTCCGCGCTGGTCATCCAGCACGGTAAGTCCGGCACAGCCGATGGCCGTGCCAACGGTCCCGATCCGCCATGCGCGGCCCATGCTGTCTGCTATCAGAACCGCCGGGTTTACCCCGGTCAACTTGCGCAATTCCGCGCGGATCGTGCGCGCGCTGGCATCGGGGTCCTTGGGCCAGAGAAGCACGATGTCATCCCCCTCGGCGCTTACATTCGATGCGTCGATACCGGCATTGGCGAGCACATGGCCGGTCTTGTGGCGGGCAATAATCGCCTGCGGCGTCGTACGCGGCAGATCGCTGCTTTCATCCAGAATGAGCTGTAGCATTGCCGGATCGCGCTCAGTCTCCTCGCCAATCCGCCGGGCCTCATCCGATGGGCTCACATCGCCAAGCCTAACCAGCCGGCCTTCCGCCTTTGAAACGATCTTCTGCGCCACTACACAAATGTCGCCATCGCAAAGAGAGCCGCCGGCCCGATCAATTGCAGCCACCAGCTCCTTCGCAACCGACATTCCGGGCTGAAAATGAGGCAGGTCAGCGACTGGATTAACGGTAATTCCGGCCAATTCTTCAACTTCCTTCGATCCGGCCACTGCAAAGCTCTGGTTCGCGCGCCGAAAAATTGTTTTAGTGGAGCTTACCTGCCGCTATCGGCATTGATGCGAGATACGCAACAGGAATCCACGGGAGAATTCACACAATGGCATCTATCGCAGTTATCGGCGGAACCGGAGACCTTGGCCGGGGCATCGTTCGCAGGCTGGCCAAAGCTGGGCATGACGTCACCATCGGATCGCGCGCGGCCGAAAAGGCGAAAGCTGCCGCTGACGAGATGGCGGGCGATGTCGGCAAGCTGGGCTATGCCGCCAATGACGAAGCCGCCCTCGGCAAGGATATCGTCATCGTGACCGTGCCCTATTCATCGCAGGCAAGCACACTGGAACTGATCCGCGACAAAGTTGGCGATGCCATCGTTGTTGATACCACTGTGCCGCTCGTCCCGCCCAAGGTGATGCGCGTGCAATTGCCCGCCGCTGGCTGCGCTGCGCTCGAAGCAAAGGAAATTCTGGGTGAGAACGTGCGCTTCGTCACTGCCTTCCACAATGTTTCGGCCCATCATCTGGACAGCGACCATACCATCGATTGCGACGTGCTTGTCTTCAGCGACGATATCGAGGCACGCAAGACCATCGTCGAGCTATGCCCCGGCATGGGCATACGCGGACTTTCTGGTGGATCGCTCAACAATTCTGCCTCTGCCGAGGCGCTGACATCGATCCTCATCTACATGAACAAGACCTACAAGGCAGACGGCGCCGGCATCCGCTTCACCAATCTGACCGAAGCACCCGCAATCCCGTGACCTGCTGGGCAATCATCCCGATCAAGGCCGGTGCCGACGCCAAGAGCCGGCTGGCAGGCGTCCTTGATGCCCCGGAGCGCGAGGCTCTTGTTCGTGCAATGCTGGCTCATGTCGTCAGCGCGGCGCAGGCCTCCCGAATGATCTCCCGCATTTGCCTGGTCGGGCCTTCACGGCTTGGTATGCCGGAAGATATCCCGCTGCTGGCCGACCCCGGCAACGGGCTCAATCCGGCGGTTCAGTCAGCCTTCGCACAAGTCGCGCTGGAAGGCCCCAGCCGGGTCATCATCATCGCTGCGGACCTTCCCGCTGTCACGCCGCAGGAACTGGACTTGTTGGCCGCACCCCCGGCCAGCACCATCGCGATTGCCCCGGACCGCCACGAAACCGGGACCAATGCGATCTCATTGCCGCTACCGGCCGCACGGGATTTCATCTTCGCCTTTGGTGAGGACAGCTTCGCCAAGCACAAAGCGGAAGCCGAAAAGCACGGGCTAAAGGCCGAGATCATCTTCGGGCACGGGCTTGAACGCGACGTGGATGAGCCTGAGCACCTGCCCGATGCGAAAGCAGCGCTCGGCAAAGAATAACGAGATCCGGGAGAGGAATAATGGATAGCAGCGACATCGACCTGAGTGGCAAGGTTGCGCTGATCACGGGCGGAGGCGGCGGTATTGGCAGCGCCATTGCGCTGAACATGGCGGATATGGGCGCGAATATCGCCATTATCGAATCGATCCCGGAACGCTGCGAACAGATCACCGAACTGGTCAAACAACGTGGCCGCAAGATACTCGCTCTGGAATGCAACGTCATGGAGTCTGACAAGCTGCGCGAGGCTCTCGATGCCGTAAAGAAGCACTTCGGGCGGATCGATATACTGGTCAATAACGCAGGCGGCGTCGCCCCGCGCAAATTCATTGATCTGAGGGAAAGCAGTTTCCGCCGGCATATCGAACTCAATCTGGTCAGCACGGTGATTGCCAGCCAGGAAGCCGCAAAGCTGATGATCGAGAACGGCGAAGGCGGCTCGATCATCAATGTGTCGAGCATCGAAGGCTCTCGCGCAGCGCCCAATTACGCGGTTTATGCGGCCTGCAAGGCAGGCGTGAACAATCTCACCCGCACTCTGGCGGTGGAGCTGGCCGAGCATGACATCCGTGTAAACACCCTCGCGCCCGACATGACCGATACGCCGGGCCTGCGGGGCAACCTCACCGGCCCGGTCGACGAATCCACATGGATTCAGCGCTCCGAAGCCCAAGTCGAAGGCGTGCGCCGCCGCATACCGATGGGGCGCCCCGGAATTGCCGAGGAATGCGGACGTGTCGCCGTATTCCTTGCTTCCAACATGGCAAGTTATGTCACCGGGATCACCCTGCCTGTCGACGGCGGAACATGGGCGTCAAGCGGTTGGGTGCGCAGCAGCAACGACCAATGGATTCTCCCGCCGGAGGACTGATCCGCAAGACCGATCAGCGCCCAGCAATCAAGACCAAGGAAAGTTGCCCCGATGCCTTATGAGATCAGTGTCGCCATGCCCTTCGATCATATCGATACGGCCGATGCGTTTTTCTCTCAGGAAGCCCTCGTCAAAGTCGCGGCAGCAGCCGAAGACGCGGGTTTCGCCATAGCGACGGTGACTGACCATCCGGTTCCATCGTCCCGCTGGCTCGATGCGGGCGGCCATTATGCGCAGGATCCCTTTGTGATGCTCGGCATGATCGGGGCGGTCACGAAAACCATCAAACTGATGACCAACATCATCGTTTTGCCTTATCGCAATCCATTTGTGACGGCGCGCTCGGTGTCCTCGCTCGATTGCTTCAGTGGCGGCCGTTTCATCTTTGGTATGGGCGCAGGATATCTCAAGGCGGAATACAAGGCGCTGGGCGTCGATTTTGACAATCGAAACAACCTTATGGACGAATATATCAAGGCGATGAAAGCGGCCTGGACCGGAGAGGACTTTACTTTCGAAGGCACCGGCTATCGCGCCATGGGCAACCGTGTAAAACCCACACCGGCTCAGAAACCGCACCCTCCCCTTGTCATTGGTGGCAATTCCAGACGCGCTCTTCGCCGCACGGCCGAACTGGGCGATTACTGGTATCCCTTCATCGTGCCAAAGATGATCTCGGACACTGCGCGCACCGCCAATATCTCAACCGACGACGATTTGCGCGAAGCCACGGCCTATATGAACGAGCACTGCGAAAAGATTGGCCGCAAGGACAAGCCCGGCATGATGCTGGCAGGCGGCTTCAACATCACCGGCAAGTGGAATGCGCAAGAAGCGATTGACCTTTACTCGCATCACCGGGAATTGGGGTCGGTCGCATCGGGATCGAGCATCGACGCGACAAGCCTCGAAGAATGGATCGACCATGCTCAGCGCTTCGGTGAAGAAGTGATCACCAGGCTCTGAGCATCTGATCAGGGTGCCGGCTGCGGCTTTGCCATGATTTCGGCGAAGGCCCGCACAGCCGCGGCTTCATCGCCGTTCCAGACCGCGCCGGAAACGGCGAGGAAATCTGCACCTGCTGTTATGAGCGGCGCGCAGTTTTCCGGTGTGATCCCGCCAATGGCGACACAAGGCAGCTCGAACATTCCTTGCCACCAGGACAGGAGATCGAGCGGCGCGCGGTGGCGTGCCTCTTTCGTTTCGGTCGCAAAGAAAGCACCGAAAGCAACATAATCAGCATCTGCATCCCCGGCCTCCATGGCAAGGTGCCGGCTATTGTGACAAGTTACGCCGATCTGGGCTTCGTCGCCCAGCGCTTCACGCGCCTCCGACACTTCGCCGTCCTCCTGGCCGAGATGGATGCCATCGGCCCCGATCCGCTTCGCCAGACTGATCGAATCGTTGACGATGAAGGCCACGTCGCGTGCGGCACAAATCTCCTGCAAGGGCTGCGCGAGCCGCGCCGCCTCATGCTGGTCAATCCCTTTCACTCGGAACTGGAAGGCGGCAACCGGGTTATCATCGCCCAACACATCCAGCGCACGGACAAGACGCTCAGGGAAATCCCCGCCGGTCTCTTGAGGGGAGATCAGATAAAGCTGGCAAAGACCTCGTGCCTGTTCAGCCATGGCGCAAATACGGCCCGTTCAGGCCGCGACAGCGACTTTCTGCGTCGATCCCTTGTGAATCTCGTCAATCGCAGCGCCGAGAGAACCGTCAAATTCCGCATCACTCATTCCGACACGAAGGTCCTGAAGCAAAGCCCGGCTGAAACTGGCGATAACTCCGCGGTTCTTCGCAAGCTCAACGCAGGCTTCGGGGCGCTTATAGCCACCCGACAGCGCAACGACTCTCAGGACGCGCGGGTGATCAACGAGCGAATCGAACAGGCCCGGTTTCACCGGCAGCGACAGCTTGAGCATTACCTTGTCATTGCCCGGCATGGCGCTGAGCTGCCGGGTAAGTTCATCAAGCAGGATCGCGTCACATTCGGCGCGGGTTTCGCTGGTGATATTCACTTCCGGCTCAAGCATCGGCGTCAGCCCCGCTGCCAGCACTGCGCGCCCAACCTCGATCTGCTGCGCGACAATCGCCGCGATTCCCTGCGCATTGGCGGAATGAATGACAGAGCGCTCTTTGGTTCCGAACATGCCGAGGCTTTTTGAACGGGCCAGCAGTGCACCGAGTTCCGGCATCGGCTTCATCATCTGAACGCCGTTAGCCTCATCCTCCAGGCCCTTGTCGATCTTGATGAAAGGCACAACGCCGCGATCCTGCAAAGCCTGCGGGGTCGGCTTGCCTTCAACCTGGCCATCCATTGTACGCTCAAACAAGATCGCGCCGATAACCTTGCCATTGCCGAAAGCGGGCGTGGTAATGATGCGGCTGCGCATCTGGTGGATCAGGCCGAACATTTCCTCGTCATTCGACCAGGCGTCATCCGCAACGCCATAGCCCTTGAGAGCCTTGGGAGTGGAGCCCCCGCTCTGGTCCAGAGCGGCGATGAAGCCATTGCCTTCAGCGATCTTGGCGGTCATTTCGGAAGTCTGCATCGAACCTGTCCTGTCGTGACTGAATCTGGTGCCAAACGCTTAACTGCCGGGCTTTGAATTCGCAATGTCGATAAGATTATGTCGATAAGATTTTTGCGCCCGAGTTTATGGCTGGAGGCTCAATTCAACGAATTCCCCGGCCTATCGATCATTGCCCCAAAACAGCAACGCCCGGCAACTCCCGGCCTTCCATCCATTCAAGGAAGGCGCCGCCAGCGGTCGAGATATAGCTGAAATCGTCCGCCACGCCGGCATAGTTGAGTGCCGCCACGGTATCACCGCCGCCAGCCACAGAAACAAGCGAACCTTCGCGCGTCAGCGCGGCAGCGGTGCGTGCCAGCGCCACAGTGGCGGCATCGAACGGCTCAGTCTCGAAAGCCCCCATCGGGCCATTCCAGACCAGCGTGCGGCAGGTTTTGAGCACGTCGCCCAATGCTTCAACCGCAGCAGGCCCAACATCGAGGATCATTTCATCGGCGGCCACTTCATGAACATTGCAGGTTCGCAAGGATGCCGGATTGGCGGCAAATTCCTTCGACACCACAACCTCGTAAGGCAAGTGTACGGTACACCCCGATGCCTCCGCCGCCGCGAGGATATCGTTCGCAGTGCCGGTAAGGTCATGCTCGCACAGCGATTTTCCGACATCTACGCCTTTGGCGGCAAGGAAGGTATTTGCCATACCCCCGCCAATGATCAGGTGATCGACCAGCCCGACAAGGTGCAAGAGCACGTCGAGCTTGGATGAAACCTTTGCGCCGCCGACAACCGCCGCAACGGGCTTTTTCGGTTCGCCCAGCGCCTTGTCCAGCGCTTCGAGCTCGGCCTGCATCGATCGGCCTGCATAAGCCGGCAGCACGCGCGCCAGCCCCTCGGTCGTCGCATGGGCACGGTGCGCGGCGGAAAAGGCATCGTTGACGTAGATGTCGCCCAGTTCGGCAATGGCTGCGCAAAAAGCCGGGTCGTTGGCCTCCTCACCTTTCCAGAATCGGCTGTTCTCAAGAATGCCGACATCGCCCGGCCGCAGGATGCCGACCGCCTGTTTGGCGACATCGCCGGAAAGTTCCGGAATGAACATCACTTCCTTGCCGATCACGCCTTCGACCGCACCGACCATCATGGAGAGCGACATGGTGGAAGAGCGTTCGCCCCCCGGCCGACCAAAATGGGCGAGCAACAGCACTTTGGCGCCTTTGTCCGCAAGTTCTAGTATGGTCGGCGCAGCGGCTCGAACGCGGGTCGTATCGGTCACGCTGCCGTCACGCATCGGCAGATTGAGATCAACGCGCACCAGCGCGACCTTGCCCTGGATATCGCCCAGATCATCAAGCGTGCGAAACACGCTCATTCCTCAACCCTCACCTCGTCACCGACGGCAATCTCGCCATCGCTGATCACAATGCCCAGAACCCCGCCGCGCCATTCCGGCCCAAGCGCTTCCATCAGGCCGGGCTGAATCTCTTCCATTCGGCTGCACGGATCGCATTCCATCGTCATCTCGATCCGCAAACTGCTGCCGATCGCGATGATCTTGCCCGGCTCACGCGGCAAGTTCTGTCCCTCGACGAGCAGATTGGCGCGGCGCGCGGACCAGGGAAGAGCCTTGTCTCCCGCCAGACCCAGTTGCGCCATCGCTTCAGTCCAGCTTTCCGCTTCGATCAACGAGACCTGGCGCCGCGGCTGCTTGCCGTTGACCAGCTTGCCGCGGCAGTTTCCATGAAGCCCTTCG
>JAHRVR010000109.1 GCA_019090585.1 Sphingomonadaceae bacterium | reverse complement strand
GCGCCTCGGGCGTGTGGCTGGTTGTCTGGTAATCATCGATCACGTTGCGAAAACGGATGGTCGCCGCCAGCCATTTCCCGCTGCGCTGGTAATAGCGTCCGACCGTCATTTCCTTACCGGCCAGATGATCGTTCACCAGGTCGATCTTCAGACGCGCGTCCTTGGCATAAGTCGTATCGGGATAACGGCGCGAAACTTCGGTAAGGGCCTGCTTGGCCTGCTGCGTGACTTTCTGGTCGCGGCTGACATCGCTGATCTGCTCGTAATAACTCAGAGCCACCAGATAGTAGGCGTAAGCGGCATCCTTGTTGCCCGGATGAATCGACAAGAAGCGCTGTGCCGACTGGATCGCCTTTGAATAATCGCGCGCGGCATAATAGCTGAAGGCACTCATCAGCTGGGCACGGCGGGCCCAGGGCGAATAAGGATGCTGGCGCTCCACCTCGTCGAACAGTGCAGCAGCCTCGCGGGTCTTACCCCGGTCCAGCCGCTCCTTCGCCGCCATGTAGAGCGTATCTACATCGCGCGCGACATAGGCTGTATCCTTATTTCCGCCGCGGCCAGCGCAGGCTGAGGTGAACAAAAGGGCAGTGGTGGCAGCAGCCATCACGGCGATTTTCAAGGGAGAGTGCACGGACATGGCTTCGCCTATAGCCAGCGTGTCTGTGAACGCCAAGTGAAGTTACATTCATCTAACTAAATTGGGGTTTGCTTCCATCGTGCGATAATGCTTTATCCGGCGCGAAATTGTGAGGATGACCACATGGACGTTACCCTGAACGAAGACCAGACGATGCTGCAGGACATGACGCGTCGTTTCCTTGAAGACCGCTCCCCCATCACTGCCCTGCGCAAGCAGGCAGACAATGACGGCGGTTTTGACCGCGATGTCTGGAAAGATGGCGCGGAACTTGGCTGGGTCGCGCTGTTCGTTCCAGAAGACAATGGCGGTATCGCCGAAAGCGCCGGCGGCGTGGCCGATGCCGTCGTCGTGGCCGAGGAACTGGGCCGAGTCGTGTTTTCCGGCCCCTTCCTTTCCACTTGCGCGGTGGCCGATGCCATTGCCCGGTCCGGCTCTGCCGAACAGCGCGATGCGCACCTGCCAGGCCTTGCCGCTGGCGACACATTTGGCGCGTGGTGCCTTTCAGGCCGCGGCCCGATGGCGGGCATGGATGCCGGCAGCGTAACGGCGGCGCAGTCCGGCGGCGGCCATGAACTCAACGGCTTTGCGGCCTTCGTTCAGGATGCTGGCGATGCCGATCTGCTGCTGGTGACCGCCAGGGACGGTGATGGCATTTCCCAATTCGTCATCCCCGCCGGAACCGCCGGAGTCTCGATCGAACCGATGGAAGCGCTTGACCTTGGCAGGCGGCTGTCGGTCGTCACATTCAATGGCGTCAAGACCGACGCGAACGCACTGCTCGGCGAAGCGGGCAAAGGTGCGGACGCACTGGAAAAGCAGCTTCAGGTCTTGCTGGCGCTGCAATGCGCCGAAACCGTGGGCGTTGCCGACCGCGCCTTCGAATTCACGCTTGAGTGGGTGAATGACCGCTACGCCTTTGGACGCCAGATCGGCTCCTATCAGGGCCTCAAGCATCGCCTTGCCCGCCATTGCGGCCATCTGGAAGGTGCAAAGGCGGCTGCGGCCCACGCGGCAACCGCGGTCCAGTCAGGCGCATCCGATGCCGCCATCGCCGTCAGCATTGCAAAGAGCCAATGTGGACGCGCCGCGACCGAGATTATCCGTGACTGCCTGCAAATGCATGGCGGCATCGGCCTGACGTGGGAGCACGATATCCATCTGTATCTGCGCCGCGCCGTATCGAACGAACAGCTTTGGGGCAGCCCCGCCGCCCATCATGAGCGGCTTTGCCAGCTCGCCGGCGTCTGAGGAGAAAAGACATGCTAAACAGCCCCAGCCCATCCACCGGCGAAGTCGTGACCACAGAGGATCGCGACACCGATGAACAACGCGCATTCCGACTGAAGGCCCGCGATTGGATGAAGGACAATCTTCCTCCGCGCCTGCCGGATGAGGCAGCCAACGCCTTTGAGGATCTTGAACTCGTGGCACGAGACCGCGAACTTCAAACCAAGATCCACGCTGCCGGATTCGGCGGTCTTCAGGGCATCCCCGTCCCGGTTGAATATGGCGGCCTTGGCCTTGACCAGCGTTTCGAGGATATTTTCTTTGAAGAGGCCACGCCTTATCGTCTGCCCTGGCACTTCGGCAATGCGACCAACATCGTCATACCGTGCCTGCTTGAACACGGCACCGAGGAGCAAAAGCGCAAGTATCTCCCCAAGATTCTGGACGGCACCCATTACTGGGCACAATTGCTGTCCGAACCTTCGGGCGGATCGGACCTTGCTGGCGTCCTGACCCGCGCTGAAAAACGCGGTGACACGTGGATTCTCAACGGTTCCAAAGTCTGGACCAGCGGCGGCCACATCTGCGACATGGGCCTGTGCCTTGCCCGCACCGATGCAAGCCTGCGCAAGCATGCGGGCCTGACCATGTTCCTCGTAGACATGCACCACCCCGGCATGACGGTGAACCAGATCGAGCTGGTCATGGGCGGCGCCGACTTCTGCCAGGAGTTCCTGGACGACGTTGAAGTCCCCGATGAGGACGTGCTGGGCGAAGTCAATGGCGGCTGGAAAGTTGCCGGCACGCAGCTCGTATCCGAACGCAAGGGCATGGCCCGCGGCTGGTTTGTCGGCTTGAATCGCGCCGAGGTGCTCGATGGCATCGAGCTGTCAGAACGCTACGGCATGATCGCAAAGCATGTGGGTGTTGAAAAGGACCCCCAGGCCCGCCAACTCCTTGGCGAAGTGTTCGTCTACGACACGGTCAAAGACCTGATCGGCAAACGAATCAACGCCGGGATTCGCAACGGCACATTCACGCCCGAGGCAGGCTCGATCAGCAGTCTGATGTCTTCGGTCTTTGACATTGACCGGACCCGGCTGCTCTCTGCACTTGCAGGGCCCGAAGGCATTGCAGCGAGCCCAGATGAAGGCGAGCTCAGCATCGGTATCGGCATGTCACGTGTTACGACCCACCGCATCGGCGGCGGCACGCTGGAGATGCAGCTGAACCTGGTCGCAGAACGCCACCTCGGCCTTCCGCGAGAGTTGGGACCGGCACCGGACACACCGTTCAACCAGCTCAAGGCCAACAAGACCGCAAAGATCGCCTGATGCGATAACCGTCCGGCCGGGCCATACCGCCCGACCGGACGCGAGGCTCCCCCTCTCCGCGCGGGGCCGCCTAAGCAAATGTCAACGCACGCGCATTGCCGAAAACCGGGCCAAAACTCGCGCCTGCAAGCGCCTCTTGCATTGCACCCAGCCAAATCCGTCCCAGCGTTCTCCGGTGCGCTGCACCAGGGCGCATGGGCGCGATCCGCTTGCCAATTTCCTGCCCCCTGCCATAATCTGCGCGCTTGCTATCATTTGAAGAGCGATAGCCACCGCCCGGCAATGCATGGGAGAATACGATGAGTGACGAAAGTTCAGCGACGATCATCACAAATGCCGAAGATTTCATAACGACCCATTTGCGGACATATCTGAGCTCGGGCGGCGCGCAGGGCCATATCATGGATATCAGCCAGAAGGGCGGCCACTTCTTTGCGACTCACTGTCTTATCAAGCACAAGGGCCGCAAGAGTGGCAAGACCTACGTAACCCCGGTTTGCTATGGCGACATCGGCGGCGAAGTCGCGATTATCGCCTCGAAGGGCGGTGCTGATCATCATCCTGACTGGTACCTCAATCTCTGTGCCTCACCAGAGATTGAATTTCAGGTCGCAACGCAGGCCTTCCGCGGCACATGGCGCGAGCTGGATGGTAGCGAGCGCGAGAAAGTCTGGGATTTCATGGCCGAGGGGTTTCCTTTCTTCGCCGACTACAAACGCGCTACCGAGCGCAAGATTCCGGTCTTGCTGCTCAATGCAGTCGAAGAAATTCCCGTCTTCAAGGAATCGGACGTCCTCTAGTTGGCCAATTCCAAGGGGGGATCAGCACCCTTCGCCCTTGGAAGATCGCCTTCAGACGATCGAGAACCAGATAGCGATTCATACTGTTATTTCCGCAAAACGGGCCGGAATCTCTCGCGTTATTCCGGCCCGTTCTCGCGCATTTCTCATATCCCCTGGCACCAGCAGGGCAGCGTCTTACTGCGAGATAAACTCCAGGATTTGCGGTGCCAGCTTGGGCCAGCTTTTGAAAATCGTAACGCCAACATCGCCTGCCAGCTGGCGCTCGGACTGATAGTTCCATTCATCGTCGCGCCACGGCGGTTCGACCAGTTTCGAGTGCGGGATAAGGCGATGGGTCCATTCGCTAGTGGCACGCGTATGTGACAGGTCCGTCTCACTGCTGCGAAAGACCATCGCAGGCATAGTGAGGCGCGCCCAGTCGCGCTGGCCCATGCCCGGAACCGGCGAGGTATCGGAGGGAACATAGATCGATGCCCATTGCTGCATCATGGCAATGAAACGGCGCGGTTCCATTGCCAGAAGCTTTTCCCTCGCGTCCGGATTCTTGCCAACATGTTCGGCCCAGGACTCTGTCTTGAGCACCGCTTCCATGCCGCCCTTGGAGGCCGCACCGGCTGCTTCCCCGCAGTAGAACACCGCAAGCTGCATCAGGCCAATAGGATCGCCGCTCACCCACCAGACACACAAGTGCGAGCAGATTTCCGGATCGCGAGAAGCCGCCAGCATGGAGACGCGCGAGCCGCCAGAGCCGCCCGCCATAACGGTCGGCCCCAGATCCAGTTTGCGGATCAGGCCGGTCAGAACTTCGGCCTGCGTCTCCGATTCGTTGGAGCCGCGAAGCAATGTGTCCGAATGTCCGCAATTCGGCCGATCCCAGATCAGCACCCGCCGGCCGCCTGCCGCAAGGTCTTCCGCAAGCTCTCGCAAGCCCGGCACATCCATGCAAAAGCGACCGCCAGGCGTCAGCGCAATAGCTGGATCGCCCGCCTTACCTATCAGCTCATAAGCGATGCCGATTCCATCAACGTCAATTCTGTCCATGAAACACCCTTCCCACCGGCGCCTGCTGCGCCTTTTGCGCAAACTTATGCAATATCAGGCGCACATTGCAAATAGCCAATAGGACGCGGCCGAAAAGAATTACCTGCGCAGGCTGCTCCTCGGGCAGTTTTGCACGCGGTGCAGGCTGCATTGTGCGCAAAGGCGGCGATGCCAGGCCGCGGTTTTGGTAATCGCTCACTAAGTTCTGAGGCAGCAGAACCCCGCTGGACGAGGTTGGAGAGGATCAAGGCCGATGCATGCTTTGTTCGGCGTCTATCTCCCCTTCACTCCTCCCCCATCCGCAACGCCGCAATAAACGCCTCTTGCGGGATACTCACATTGCCATATTCCCGCATCTTGGCCTTGCCCTTTTTCTGCTTCTCCAGCAGCTTTTTCTTGCGTGAGATGTCACCGCCATAGCACTTGGCGGTCACGTCCTTGCGCATGGCGCTGATGGTTTCGCGGGCGATGACCTTACCACCGATCGCGGCCTGAATCGGGATCTTGAACAAGTGGCGCGGGATCAGCTCTTTCAGGCGCTCACACATGTGGCGGCCGCGATCTTCGGCAACACCGCGATGGACGATCATCGACAGGGCATCCACCGGATCGGCGTTCACCAGAATGCTCATTTTTACAAGGTCGCCCTCACGCAGCCCGATCTGCTCATAATCGAAGCTGGCGTAGCCGCGTGAGATGGACTTCAGCCGATCATAAAAATCGAACACGACCTCGTTGAGTGGCAGCTCGTACGTTACTTGCGCGCGTCCGCCGACGTAAGTGAGGTCATTCTGGATGCCGCGGCGGTCCTGACACAGCTTTAGGATGGAGCCCAGATATTCATCGGGCGTGTAGATCGTCGCCTTGATCCACGGTTCCTCAATCGTCTCGATCCGGCTGGGATCGGGATAATCAGCCGGGTTGTGGAGCATGATCTCCTGCGCATCGTCGGTCTTCGATTTACCCAGCTGGATGCGATAGACAACCGAAGGCGCGGTCGTGATCAGATCGAGATCATATTCGCGGGTGAGGCGCTCCTGGATGATCTCAAGATGCAAGAGGCCCAGGAATCCGCAGCGAAAGCCGAAGCCAAGCGCGGCGCTGGTTTCCATCTCAAAGGAGAAGCTGGCATCGTTGAGCCGCAGCTTGCCAATGGATTCGCGCAGTTTTTCGAAATCGGCGGCATCGACCGGGAAGAGACCGCAGAAGACGACAGACTGCACTTCCTTGTACCCGGTAAGCGCCTGCTCTGCACCGTTCTTGACCGTGGTGATGGTGTCACCGACTTTGGCCTGTTCCACTTCCTTGATCTGGGCGGTGACGAAGCCGATTTCGCCAGGGCCAAGCTCGTCCAGTTGCTCAATCTTGGGGCGCATACAGCCGACCCGGTCTATCAGGTGCTCGGTCTGACCTTGCATGAGCTTGATCTGCAGGCCCTTCTTGATGACGCCATCGAGAACCCGCACGAGGATAACGACGCCGAGATAGGGATCGTACCAGCTATCCACGAGAAGCGCCTTGAGCGGGGCATCGCGGCTTCCCTGTGGCGGCGGGATGCGCGCGACGATGGATTCCAGAACACCCTCGATGCCAATGCCCGATTTGGCCGAAGTGAGGACCGCATCGGACGCGTCGATGCCGATGATGTCTTCAATTTCGGCGCGGACTTGTTCAGGCTCTGCTGCGGGCAAGTCTATCTTGTTGATGATCGGGACGATTTCGTGATCGTGTTCGATAGACTGGTAGACATTGGCGAGCGTCTGCGCCTCCACCCCTTGCGCGGCATCGACAACCAGAAGCGCGCCCTCGCACGCGGCAAGAGAGCGCGATACCTCATAAGCAAAGTCGACATGGCCGGGCGTGTCCATGAGATTAAGCTCATAAGTCTGGCCGTCCTTCGCAGTATAATCGAGGCGTACGGTCTGGGCCTTGATGGTGATACCGCGCTCACGCTCGATATCCATATTATCAAGGACTTGCTCGCTCATCTCGCGCGCGGTCAGCCCGCCGGTGAACTGGATCAGCCGGTCCGCCAGCGTCGATTTGCCGTGGTCAATATGTGCAATAATGCTGAAATTGCGTATCTGTGAAAGCTCTGTCATCCGCGCGCCTTTAGCCGCAGTAGGGCCTCCTGTCAGCACTGCTTTGTAACCCTACCCGGCTTTGCGCAGTAAACGCGATTCCCCGCTCTCGGCCCGCTTTACCGGCAGCACGAACAAAACAGCGCCGTTCTCGTCCAGTTCTAGCGGTTTGGCGAATTCAACTCCCATCCGATCTTCCCGGGACCAGCGAGCCGTTGCCTTGACCACATAATCTCGCGAAAAATGCAGGTCAAAGACCGTGCCTGTCGGCACATTCCAGAGGCCCTCGATCAGCGCACCTTTGGCCGAGACATTACGAATTGTCCCGTTGTAGCGGTGGCCGCCATTCTCTAGTTGGACCTTGCGAAACATGGTCTGGCGCGGAACTCTGGCCGATTGCGGCCCCTGCGCCGTGGCGGTCAGGCCTGAGCTGAGCCGTTCGCCCGCCTCGTCAGCGGTGAGCGCCTTTTCATAAATGAAGCCCTGAATATGGCTGCAGCCGAGCGCGCGTATCAGCTCAAGCTCGTCAAGCGTCTCCACCCCTTCAGCGGTTGTTTCCATATCGAGAGCTTCGGCCAATCTCACGATGGACGAAATAATCGCGCCGTTTCGGCTTCCCTTGATCGTCGCACCGCTCACGAAACTCTGGTCGATCTTGATCTTGTCGAACGGCGTTTTTTTCAGATAGCCCAGCGATGAATATCCCGTGCCAAAATCATCCAGCGCAAACCGGACACCAATACCCCTGAGGGCGGCAAACATGGCGTCGGTCGATCTATCATCGTTGAGGAAGACGCTCTCGGTAATCTCAAGCTCCAGCCGCGATGGATCGATCTGGGCACTAGCGATAGCGCTGGTGATGATTGCCGGAAATGAAGGATTGGCAAATTGTAACGGAGAGACATTAACCGCGATGCGAACCCCCTCTGGCCACTGGGCAAGCTGGTCACAAGCCGTGCGCAAGGCCCACTCCCCGATTTGCGTAACAAGCCCGGCCTCTTCGGCAATCGGGATGAATTTTGCAGGGGACAGATAGCCATGTTCAGGGTGATCCCACCGCAACAGCGCCTCGAAACCGGAAATCATCTCGGTCGTAGTCGAAACCTGCGGCTGGTAATGCAGTTCAAGGTCGCCCTGCGAAATTGCGTCTCGCAAATCCTGCTCAAGCAGGCGCCGCGCTTCTGCCTCGCTGTGAAGATCTTCCGCATAGAAATGATAGCAGCCCCGGCCACCGTCCTTGGCAGCATAGAGGGCGAGGTCGGCATTGCGGATCAACTCCTCCGAGTTCGTTCCGTGATCGGGGCACACTGAAATACCGACTGAAGCGCCGATAATCACGCGCGAGCCATCAATCGAATAAGGCTGAGACAGATTCTCGATGATCCGGTGGGCAATTTCGGCAAGCTCATCGTGTTTGTGCCTGCCCGGCAGGATCACCTGGAACTCATCGCCACCAAGCCTGCCAACACTGCCTGATCCGGTGACGTTGCTACGCAGCCGGTCTGCCACTTGCCGAAGCAGGGCATCGCCGGCTGGGTGCCCCATCGTATCATTGACGTGCTTGAAGCGATCGAGATCGAGCATGAAGATGCTACAGGCCCGGCGTTCCTCCTGCGGCGCGTCGAGAATTTTCTCAAGCCACTCCGCCATCTGAAACCGGTTTGCCAACTTCGTCAGGGAATCGAAACGGGCCAGCTGGGTCACATGCTGCTGCGACAGCCTCGTCTCGGTCAGATCCGTACCTGAACCACGAAATCCAAGAAAATTGTTATACTGGTCCATGACCGGTCGGCCCGAAATCGACCACCAACGCTCTTCCTTTTCCCCGGTTGCTGCCCGCACGGGCAGCTCCTGAAAGGACGAACGGGTCGACAGGTGGAACTTCAACGTGCGTTCGCTCTCCTTTTCCGCGGAATCGAGATGGAATATCGCGATGAAGGGCCTGCCCAGCAGCGATTGGCCATCGCTTCCCAGCGACTTGGCGATGCGGGGAGAAACATAAGTTATCAACCCGCGCCTGTCGGTTTCCCAGAACCACCCATGCCCGGTCTGCTCATACTCAGAAAGTAGGGATTCGGCGCGCTGCTGGATACGCTCCTTTTCGATCCGGCCATTTTCTTCAACCTGCATACGCTTGGCATGACGGTTCGCCAGAATGATCTCACCGATCACGGAACATATACAGATGGTCAGAGATGCGGAAGGAGCCGCCATAACCGTCACGCCACTTGCCACCCCCCCAAGAACTGCCAGAATGCTGGGCAACCGTCCTTTGAGCGTTGCGATGGCAACAATCACAACAACCGGCAAAGCAGTGCTCATGATCAAGATGGATTTGTCGGGTACGGCCAGGCTCCAAAGGTTCATGGCCAAGCCAAAGAAGAACATGGGGCTACCGACAGCAACCAGCATGAAAGGCAGTCGTTTAACCGGCGTATCAGCATAGGCATATTCGAAGGACAGCAATGGCCGTGACGCAAGAACGACTACAATTGCCAAGAACGTAATGCCGCAAACCAGAAGACCCGGGTTGGCTCCGGCCAACAGGAAAGTAGCCAGCACGGCTGCGAAAATCGCAATCCCGGTAAAAGCCCAGTCTCGCCCGATAAGGGAATGGATACTA
Organism: Sphingomonadaceae bacterium; assembly: GCA_019090585.1. Taxonomy (GTDB): domain Bacteria; phylum Pseudomonadota; class Alphaproteobacteria; order Sphingomonadales; family Sphingomonadaceae; genus Novosphingobium. The sequence goes on along the minus strand of JAHRVR010000109.1, from coordinate 10,069 downwards.
TCTTCGCTGGACAGAACTCCTATGCGGGCAACCCCTGGATTTGATCGCTGCCTGGCGTAATTTCCCGGAATACCGGGTTCAGAGCCTCCACCAGGCGCACGCGCGCACCCCTCGTCCAAAGACGGGTTATCATGCTCTCTGCGTGCATTTTTGCCTGACATAACAAGCGCAATGCCCCAATTTGACTTGCAAAACCGTTAAGTATCTTCAGCAAGATTAATGCGCGCAAATGGCAAAGATCGCCCCATGATCTGGCGAATTCCAAAAACGCTCCTCCATTCTTGGTCGAATTAGTCAATTTTTGCTTGCCCGAATGCCCTCGCGCATGCTTGCTCTGCACCAGACACCTTGAGTTGTGAATCATTGGAGAGTTTCTGAGTGAGGCAGATTGCGATCGTCGGGTCCGGACCGGCAGGATTCTACACGGCCGAAGCAGCACTAAAGCAGTGGAGCGATGATGTCCGTGTCGATATTTTCGATTGTTTGCCAGTCCCTTACGGACTAATACGAAGCGGCGTTGCCCCCGATCACCAATCAATCAAGGGCGTATCGCGCCGGTACGAAAAGACTTCGCTGAACGACAATGTTCGCTTCATCGGCAATGTTCTGATCGGCAAGGATATTACCATTGGTGAGCTTCAGGAACTGTACGACGCCGTCATCCTTGCGACTGGTGCGCCAAACGACCGGACGATCGGGTTGCCCGGCGAAGATTCTGACAATGCATACGGCAGCGCCGCATTTGTGGGATGGTATAATGGCCACCCTGACTTCGCAGATCTCGATCCAGACCTGTCGCACGACACCGCGGTAGTGATAGGCAATGGCAACGTTGCCCTCGATGTCGCGCGCATCCTCGCCAAGACGCGCGACGAATTTGGCGGCAGCGACATTGTCACCCACGCGCTCGACATTCTTGATACGTCCAAAATCAATCGCATCGTGGTGCTCGGCCGGCGCGGTCCGCATCAGATCGCGATGACTCCAAAGGAGCTGGGCGAACTGGGCCACTTGCACCTCGCCAGTCCCCACGTCGACCCCGCAGACCTGCCCGACCAATCCGAAGACGAATCACTCGAACCAGGCCAGCGCAAGTCGGTCACCCATTTGCGCAACTTCTCCGCCCTCACCGACGCCGATCGTGAGGGTAAATCGATAAAGCTGGAGTTTGATTTCTTCGCATCTCCCAAGGCCATCATCGGCAAGGGCAAAGTCGAGGCCGTAGAAGTGGAACGCACCCGGCTTGAGAACAATCGCGCTGTTGGCACAGGGGAAACCTATACAATCCCGGCGGGCATGGTCGTCGCCTGTATTGGCTACCAGACATCACCTATCCCGGGCGTCCCTTTCGATGAGGATGCGGGGAAGTTCAAGAACGACGAGGGCCGAGTCGATACCGGCCTTTATTGCGTCGGCTGGGCCCGGCGTGGCCCATCCGGCACGATCGGCACCAACCGGCCCGACGGTTTCGGCATCATCGAAAAGGTTGACCAGGACATTGACGCGGGTGGGGGCAAGAAGGGCTATGACGGCTTTGACGTGCTGGCCAGAGAGCGGGAACTGAATTGCGTCGAGTTCCACCACTGGCAGGAGATCGACAAGGCCGAAGTAGCGCGCGCGCGTGAAGGCGCACCGCGCGAGAAGTTCGTGGTCGTCGAGGACATGATAGAAGCCGCCCGCAGAAACTGACCGGCGATTCTACGCCTTCTTCCCCGTCAATGCTTCGAAATGATCACCGTGCGGAGCAAGCCGCCCGGATCACACCCGCATCGGCATAAGCACGTAAAGCGAGGGGCTGTTCGCGTCCTGCCGGATGAGGGTCGGCGCACCGGCATCGGCAAGATGAATCTCGACTGCATCGCCCTCTATCTGGCTCAGAATATCCTTGAGGTAATTGGCGTTGAAGCCGATCTCGATGCTCTCAGAGTTGTATTGGGCGGGCAGTTCCTCAGCAGCATTGCCGTTGTCCGGCGAAGTGACCGACAGCGTTACCTTATCGGCATCAACGGCCACCTTCACAGCGCGCGTCTTTTCCGTCGCAATGGTCGCCACGCGGTCCACGCCATCAAACAAACTGCGCGGATCGAGCTTCAACAACTTGTCATTCCCGGTCGGGATCACCCGCGTATAATCCGGGAAGGTGCCGTCAATCAGCTTGCTGGTCAGCACGATGCCGTTCTCTCCGCCAAGCGTAAAGCGGATCTTAGATGCCGAAAGATCAATCTCGACATTGGTATCGAGCGCTTCTTCAAGCAGTTTGCGCAGTTCGGCGACGCATTTGCGCGGCACAATCACGTCCGGCATGCCTTCGGCGCCATCAGGGCGCTTGATCGTGAATCGGGCAAGGCGATGCCCGTCCGTCGCCGCAGCTTTCAGCTCGTCATCGATAACGTGCAGGAAGATACCATTGAGGTAATAGCGTGTCTCTTCGGTCGAAATCGCAAAACGCGTTCTGTCGATCAGTTGGGCGAGCGTGACCGCAGGAATCTCGAAACTGGTAGGCAAATCGCCTTCGACGATGACGGGAAAGTCGTCGCGCGGCAGCGTCGGCAGAGTGAAACGGCTCCGCCCGGCCTTGACCAGCATCTTGTTGTCTGCGGCATCAAGACTGACCTGGCTGCCATCGGGCAGCTTGCGCGCAATGTCGAACAGGAGATGCGCCGATACCGTAATCGCGCCCGATGTTTCGACCGAAACCGCGCCCAGTGTCTCGATCACTTGCAGGTCAAGATCGGTCGCCATGATCTTAAGCGTTCCGTCGGTATCCGCCTCTATCAGGACGTTCGACAGGATCGGAATTGTGTTGCGCCGCTCAACTACGGACTGGACATGGGAAAGGCAGCGCAGAAGAGTAGCACGTTCGATTGTGGCCTTCATGACTGTCTCTTGCCCCCCTTAACCGCGCATGGGATATGCTCACCCCACATTGGACAATTCTCAATAACAACGAGGCAGCAGCCGACAAGGCGAAACCTGCCAAATATGAGCGATTCTGGGGATAAATGACCGAAATACGTCATTTTCCAACTGCGACTGCATTTGCGCATGCCTTGCGGCATCCGCCCGCTTTCATCGCAAGGAGACAAAACTCAGGACAACATGGCCATGCCGCCGTTCACATGGATCGTCTGGCCCGTGATATAACCTGCCTCGCGGCTCGCCAGATAGGCGGCAGCGGCGCCTATATCATCGCCCTCGCCCATCCGGCCCATCGGGATGCGGCCATTAAGCTCATCCTTGGTGGCATCAGGCAGACCATCGGTCATCGCCGTGCGGATAAAGCCGGGTGCGATGCAGTTCACCGTGATCCCGCGCGTAGCAAGCTCCTGCGCCAGACTCTTTGACATGGCAGTCAACCCGCCTTTGGCCGCCGCATAGTTGATCTGACCGGGGTTGCCCGTCGCTCCAACAACTGAAGTTACGGTAATAATCCGCCCAAAGCGCGCCTTCATCATCGGGCGAGCGCAAGCGCGCATCAGCCGGAACGCGGCTTCGAGATTGATACGAATGACATCGTTCCACTCCTCGTCCTTCATGCGCATAGCAAGATTATCGCGTGTGATCCCGGCATTGTTGATCAGGATGTCTATCCCGCCCAGCGTATCCACCGCCGCAGGCACAAGCTTTTCAACCGCTTCGGGATCGGACAGATCGCAGGCAATCGCCACATGATCCACTTCCTGCAAGTGCTGCGGGGTATGTTCGTCCAGCTCGTCACGAAAGGCGCGCAGTTTCTCGGCATTGGAGCCCGAGACAGCGACCCTCGCGCCCTGCCCTGCCAACGCTCTGGCAATGGCAGAACCGATACCTCCGCTTGCGCCCGTGACCAGAGCCTTCATCCCGTGCAAGTCGAACATTTTCGATTCCATATGCTCTAAAGCTCCTTCAGCAGTGCCTCGATGTCTTCCATCGAGATTACGCTAGTGGTTTCAACATCGCCAGCGCTGCGCTTGATCATCGGGGCGACAACCTTGCCGCCGAATTCCACAAAATGGGTAACACCGGCCCCGGCCATGGCAATCGCGCTTTCGCGCCAGCGCACGCGGCCCGTCACTTGCTCAACCAGCAGGCGCTGCACTTCGGCGGGGTCGCTGGTCATCGCGGCCGTGACATTGGCAAAAAGCGGCACACCAAGCGGTCCCGGCTGCGTCTGGTCGAGCGCTTCGGCCATGGCGTCAGCCGCGGCCTGCATCAGCGGGCAGTGGAATGGCGCGGAAACCGGCAGGGGCAACCCGCGCTTGATACCGTGTTCCTTGACCAGCGCGATGGCTCTTTCGATTGCGCCCTTGTGGCCGGAAATCACCACTTGGGCGGAGTCGTTATCATTGGCAACGGTGCAGACTTCACCTTGCGCAGCGGCATCGGCAAGCGCCTGTGCCTTTTCGATATCCGCGCCCAGCAACGCTGCCATCGCGCCGACGCCAATCGGAACGGCCGCTTGCATGGCCTGACCGCGCAGCTTCAGAAGCCGCGCCGTATCGGCAAGGCTGAAAGCACCAGCCGCGCACAAAGCGCTATATTCACCCAAACTGTGTCCGGCGACGAAATCGCATTTTTCGGCAAGCGCAATGCCCGCTTCCTTTTCAAGGACTCTGAGCACTGCGATCGAGTTGGCCATGATCGCGGGTTGGGCATTCTCGGTCAGGGTCAGATCGTCCTGCGGCCCCTCACGCATTAGCCGTGACAGGTTTTGCCCAAGCGCCTCGTCCACTTCCTCAAAAACTTCACGCGCGGCGGCGCTCGCCTCTGCAAGCCCGGCACCCATGCCGACCTTCTGGCTACCCTGCCCCGGAAAAACAAATGCCCGCATGTTCGAACACCCTCCTCGCAAACCGCCTGATTTCTGCGGCAATACTCAAGTGTGGCGCGGCGATTATGACCGCTGCGTGTCGCTGGCAACCCCAAAGGGGACAATACTGTTGGCAGCATCATGGCCGATATCCGCGCTTCCAAGGAACGGGATCGAATGCCGTTCGCACCAGTAATGGGCGATTTCCTCTGCGTCTGCACCGAAGGGGCGATCGTTTTCCGGCACATCGCTGATCCGCCCCAGCCGCAATCCGGCAATCCCGCCAAGATGCGCGGTCAGGTGAAAGAACAGCCGGTCTACCGCATAGAAATGCTCACTGACCTCCTCGACCATCACGACGTGACCGGCCAGCCCCGGCATCAGCGGCGTGCCGCACATCATTGTCAGTGTCATCAGGTTGAAAGCAACGACAGGATGTGGATCTTGCGAAGCTTCCAACCCGGCGTCGCCGCCCGCAAAATAGGCCAGCGCGCGGCGGACAGCGCAATCACCACCGTCGCGAGCAATATCCATCGGCATCGGCCCATGAACAGGCCTGCCGATCCGCGCCCGATACAATCCGCCCAGCAGATACCCCGCATCGGAATAGCCCAGATAGACCTTCCTTGTCGCTTCATGATCCATCCGCGCAATCGCATCCTCCGCGATCCGGCACGCACCATAGCCACCGCGTGCAAACCAGACCGCGTCGAAAGCAGGATCGTTCGCACATTCGACCAGCGATTCGAGCCGCTGCGCATCGCTGCCCGCGAAATGTCCCTCACTGGCAAGGCATTGCGGGTGCCAGTGAAGCTCCAGATCAGGAAATTCAGCCGCACCAAGCTGAGTGACGCGGTCCACGCATTGCTGCGTCAAAGCGGTTGAGGGTGCACAGATTGCAATGCGAGCCATGACCACGATGTAACCGGCTTATTGTATTGTGGCGAGAGGGCGCATACCGCAAAGCGAATGAGCGATTACCCCTCTCCCGAAGAACTCCTTGCCCGCCCTTTCTTTTTCTGCGGCATCGGCGGGTCCGGTATGCTGCCTCTCGCGCAAATTCTGAAAGGCCGCGGTGCAACCGTTTCCGGCTCCGACCGCAGCTTCGATCAGGGCCGCACGCCAGACAAATTCAAGGCGCTGGAACAGCAGGGCTTCACACTTTACCCGCAGGACGGCAGCGGAATCACATCCGGGGAGCAGATCCTCGTCGCATCCGCTGCGATCGAAGACACAGTGCCGGAAATGCAGCGCGCAAAGCAACTGGATTGCCTGCGCCTGACCCGGGCCGAGCTTAATTCCATCTTGTTCAACACCTCGGGCGCGGGGCTGGCTGTTGCCGGAACCAGCGGCAAGTCCACGGTGACCGCAATGCTCGGCTGGATATTGCAGGCAACCGGACGTGCGCCAACGATCATGAACGGCGCGGTGATGAAAAATTTCGTCACGCCGGATCGACCGCTCGCCAGTTCAGTCATCGGCGGACAAAGCATCTACCTGAGCGAAGTCGATGAAAGCGACGGGTCCATTGCGCTATATGGACCGGCGGTGGGCGTGCTGCTTAATGTCAGTCTCGATCACAAATCCATGGACGAACTGCGCGCACTGTTCGGCGATTTCCTGTCACGCAGCCGGATCGCGGTGATCAATGCTGATGATCCTGAAGCTCTGGCGCTGCTCCCCCACGCGCAAAATGTCCTCACATTCGCCGTCGAGCAGGAAAAGGCGCAGATCGGCGTCGTGCCCGGAAGCATCGCCGATGGGCCGGTGCGGCAGGCCGCGCTGGTCATAGACCGGCATGACGGCAGCGAATACCCGCTAACCGTTGCCCTGCCGGGCCGGCACAATCTTTCCAATGCTCTGGCTGCAATTGCCGGTGCCATGGCCGCCGGGGTACCGATTGGCGCGGCGGTGGAAGCCCTGGGCACATTCGCTGGCCTCGCGCGCCGCTTCGATATAATCGGCACCGCAGCTTCGGGCATCACAGTGATCGACGATTTCGGCCACAATCCGGAAAAATGCGCCGCGACCCTGCGCACCCTGAAAACGCATCAAGGCCGCGTCATCGCCTTTTTTCAGCCCCACGGATACGGCCCCTTGCGGCAAATGGGGCATGAACTGGCCGAAACATTTGCGCGTGAGCTTGAGCCGGACGATATCACGATCTTGTGCGACCCGGTTTATTTCGGCGGCACGGTCGATCGAAGCGAAGGCAGTGAACGGATCGTAGAGCTGATAAAGAACGCTGGCGGCAACGCCCTTCATATCCCGTCACGCGAAGATTGCGGCAAACATATCGCCCAGATCGCAAGGCAAGGAGACCGTATCGTCGTTATGGGCGCGCGCGACGATACGTTGACGCAATTCGCACAGTCGATCATTCTGCACTTGGGAGAATGAGGACCATGATCAAATCCGTAACCTTGCTCTATCGCAATCCTGCGCTCACGCAGGAAGAGTTTCGTGACTATTGGGTGAACGTCCATGCGCCGATGGTAAGAGCAGCACTACCAAGCCTGATCGTTTACAACTGCGGCTTCCCCCTGGCGGACGCTGGCAGTGGCGGATTCGACGCTAGCAGTGAGCAATTCGCAGATGACTTCAAATGCGATGCCATTGTGGAACTCGGGTTTTCCGATCATGAGACCATGGAACGGGAACTGGGTGAACCAGCATTCAACAGTCCCGAACGGCTGAAGAGCAGTAGCCATCTCATGGACTTGCCGCGCTGTCGGATGATCGTCCTGGACGTAGTCGATATTCCGCTGAATGGTCAGGAATGAATGCGCATGGCCAGGCGGCCCGGTGTAAACCGGTGCGGCGGCATATGCACGTCCTGGTATCCCCGGCCTGACGTCTCAGTTGCGCTCATGCAGTGCGCAAACCCTGTATCTTATGCATAACAAATGCGAGAATTGCCCCGACAAGCAGGCCCAGCAGACCGGTAAGCACAGCATAACTTAGCCAACCCAGGACGCCGCCAAGCACGCCTGCTCCATGCTCCATGCCATGGCGCACATCATGGGCGAAATGTGCAGGGGCCGCGAACCCGAGTTCTTCCAGCCCATGCAGCAATATCCCGCCGCCAACCCACACCATCGCGATTGTCCCTACGGCCGAAAGCACCATCAGCAATTTAGGCATGGCACGGACAAGCAGAGTGCCGAACCGCACGCTCGCAGCTTTGTCGCTCTTGGCCAGATGCAGCCCGATATCATCCATCTTCACAATCAGCGCCACAGCCCCATAGACAACGACGGTGATAAAAATACCAACCACCGCCAGGATAAGCGCACGCGAAAGAAGGTCTGCATCGGCAACTTCGGACAGAGCAATCGCCATGATCTCCGCCGAAAGAATGAAGTCGGTCCTTATCGCACTGGAAATGCGCTGTTTCTCGAACGCTGCAATATCCTCGATCGGGTCTTCCAGTGTCTTGCCATGCTTTGCACCGCCCAGATTTTCGATCACCTTTTCCGCGCCCTCATAAGAAAGGTAGAGCCCCCCCAGCATCAGCAGAGGAATGATTGCAGCGGGCAGAAGTTCGCTGAGAGCCAATGCAACGGGCAGCAAAATCAGCAGCTTGTTACGCAAACTGCCCTTGGTTATCTGCCAGATGATCGGCAATTCACGCTCGGGCGTGAAATCGGTGACATAAGATGGCGTCACGGCGGCATCGTCGATCACCACACCCGCCGCCTTGCCGCCGGCCTTGGCAACCCCTGCCCCGATATCATCAATCGAAGTAGCCGCCATTCGGGCAATCACCGAAATATCGTCCAGCAGGGCGACAAGGCCGGTTGGCATAATGGTTATTCCCTCTTTTGAACCCGCCGCGCGGGACTACACGGCGCAGCAAAGGCCATCCGCCTTCGCGTTTCAGCCGTCTGGTGCTGTCAGGATGCAACAGGAAAGCCCGCCGTAACAGCCTTGCATTCTCTTACAGATAGGCTAAGGGCCGCCCCTTCCCGCGCAATGTCACGGGAATTGTAGAAGAAAGCCGGAGGGGCCCCGCTATTCGAGCGGACAAGCCAGCGATCGGTATAGAAATGAAAGGAAGCTTCGTGCCGCAATATGAGCACGTGTTCCTGGCTCGCCAGGATCTAAGTCAGTCGCAAGTCGATGCGCTGACCACCGCCGCCACCGAGATCATCGAAGCCAATGAAGGCAAGGTCGTCAAGACCGAGGCCTGGGGCCTCAAGAACCTCGCTTACAAGATCAAGCGGAACCGCAAAGCGCATTTCGTGATGCTCAACATCGATGCCCCCACCGGCGTTATTGCCGAGCTGGAGCGCCAGACCGCGATCAATGAAGAGGTGATCCGCTACCTCACCATCCGCGTCGATGAGCTGGAAGAAGAGCCATCTGTAATGATGCGCAAGAACGACCGAGACCGCGACCGCGACCGCCGCGGCCGCCGCGACAGGGAGCACAACTAATGGCACGCGCTTTTTTCCGTCGCCGCAAGACCTGCCCGTTCGCCGCAAAGAATGCGCCGAAGATCGATTACAAGGACGTGCGTCTGCTACAGGGCTTCATGTCCGAGCGCGGCAAGATCGTCCCGAGCCGCATCACGGCCGTTTCTGCCAAGAAGCAGCGCGAGCTGTCGAAGGCCATCAAGCGCGCCCGTCATCTGGGCCTGCTGCCCTACCTCGTGAAGTAAGGAGGGCCCTGTGGAAATTATTCTTCTGGAACGTGTCGAAAAGCTTGGCAGCATCGGCGATGTAGTCACCGTCAAAGACGGCTATGCCCGCAACTTTCTGCTTCCTAACAAGAAGGCGCTGCGCGCCAACAAATCCAACCGCGAGGTCTTTGAGGCCAACCGCGCGCGGCTTGAGCAGGAAAATGCCGAAAAGCGCACCGATGCTGAAAAGGCTGGCGACAAAGTCGCCGGCGCAGAAATCGTGCTGATCCGTGCCTCTTCCAACTCCGGCCAGCTTTATGGCTCGGTCAGTGTCCGTGACATTGTTACAGGCCTTGAGGAACAGGGTCACAGTGTTGGCAAGAAACAGGTTATCCTGGGCGCGCCGATCAAGACACTGGGCGTCTTCGATGTCACCGTATCGCTTCACCCGGAAATTCAGGTGACGGTCAAGGCCAATGTCGCCCGCTCTGCCGACGAGGCCGAGCAGCAAACCCAGGGCATCGATGTCATCGCAGCGATGTTCGAAGAAGATGCTGCACCTGCTGGCTTCGTTGAAAAAATCGATCCAGATCTTGAACCCGGTGAAATCGCGGCCGATCCGGTCGACGAAGATTCCGATGGTGATAGTGATGGTG
>JAHRVR010000108.1 GCA_019090585.1 Sphingomonadaceae bacterium | reverse complement strand
TCGGCCACAGCCGCGATTGCCGCGCCCAAAGTGATCGGCATCACAGCCGCGCTCGTCAATGACGTACGTATAAAACCGGCGGCAATCTCTAGTTACAAGAAAGCGAAGCTGCGCCAGCGCATTGCTCTGGCCGACCGGGTCCGCACGGGCCAGCGCAGCCGCATGCAGATGATCCTGCTCGACAAGTCGAAGTTTTCCGTCGGTGCCAATGCGGAACTGACCATCGACCGCTTCGTTTACGATCCCAATGGCGGATCGGTCTCCGCATCACTCGCCAAAGGCGCGATGCGCTTCATGTCGGGCAGTTCGCGCAAGGCCAAGAAGACCGTCAACACACCTTCGGCGACTATTGGCATTCGCGGGACGATTTTCGATACCGCAGTCGGTCAGATGGCGGTCAATATCGCAAAGCGTGAACGGGCGATCCCGCAGGACACCCGCCATGATCCGCTGACCGCGACGCTGGTCGTATTGCGCGGGCCGGGTCCAAACCGCCCGTCCGAACTGGCGGTGGGTCTCGTCGATGTATCAGCAGCAGGCGAGACCGCAACGCTCGATGCGCCGCTGCTTGCCGCTTATGTGCCCTATCGCGGGGCTACGCCCATCGGCCCGTTCCCGATTTCGCTACCGGGCGTTGCGCTGCTGTCCGATTTCATCGTGCCGCCGCCTCTTCGCGATTACCGCCCGTTCGATCCGAACGACCTGCCCTTTGCCGATGACACTCCGCGCGGACCGCCGCCCCACATGGGCAGGCCCGGATATGAGCCGGGCAATGACAGTCCCGACATAACGCCGGGCATGGGCGGCATACCGGGCATAGGCGGCATACCGGGCATGACCGGCGGCTTCCCCGGCGGCAACCTCCCTCATCGAGGGCCTGATCGCCCCGCGCGCGAGCCGAGCGGTGAACCGCATCATCCTGAGCCAGGGCCTGAAACGAACGACAGGCCGCCCCTGAACATCGATTCCGCACCAACCGGGAACGGACCCGCGCAAATGGATAACCCGCCAAACCCGGAGCCTGCCGGAACGATGAACGACCCCGGTAGCGACAACCCCAATTACAACCACAATTACGACGGTAATCGCTGACCCGCACCGGCTGACCCCGCCCTATTTCGCGGCCAACTCTTGATGCTGCCCCCCCGCCTTGCGATTGCTCCCAATTGCTGGAAAGCCGGAATGGAAGGGTTGTTTACGCATTATTGAGGCTCCATCGGTACAATCCCGCAATAACTGAGCAGGACGGGCGGAAAGATTCACCGATGGAGGGACAACGCGCCACCAGGCGCTCAGAGATAAGGCTTGTGTGCCCGTGTCGACTGTCTGACGGCATGCCGCTTGAACTTGATCTCAGGGATGTTTCCCCCCGTGGCTGCCGCGTGAAGATCGGCAGCCTGCCGCTCTATATCGGCCAGTCCATGACGATCTTTCCTGAAGGGCTCAACGAATTCACCGGCACTGTTCGCAGGGCGGACGAGACTTTTGCCGGCGTGGAGTTCGACCGCGAGCTACCGCACCCTGTATTCGAAAGATTGCGGTGCAACTTCGCAGCAAGAGAAGAACCTGCGGAACCAGCATCCGAGCCTGAAATTTCCACTGCGCCGGACCAACGCGATACTACCGGGAACGTTTCAATCGAAAAACCCCGGCCCAAGGCGCCGTATGGTTCGCTAGCAGCGCTCTCACCAACTCGTGGAAAGCGCGTCTTCGGCACGAAGCGTATAGTGCTGCCCTGAGCATCTGATTTGGAGCACCGCCGCTAACGGTGTTTCATGCGCGCGGCACCAGACCCTAAGCGGCGTAGATCGCCAGCGCATCCAGCGCTTCGACTTGCGCTCCTGAAACACGCAGCGGATTGACTTCCAGAGCCGCAATATCCGGCCCCAGGGCCGCGGCGGCATCGCCGATCGCGACAATCGCCTTGCACAGCGCGTCAAGATCGGCAGGCTCACTCCCCCGGAAACCCTGCAAAAGTTTTGCGCCTTTCAGCGACAGGACCATGTCGCGCGCGTGCGCCTCGTCGATCGGCAAAAGCCGGGTTTCGCTGTCCTCCAGGATTTCTGTCAGCACCCCGCCGGTGCCCACTGTGATGGCAAGCCCCCACTCAGGATCGCGCGTGACGCCAACAATCATCTCTGTTCCAGCGTCGCGCATCGGCGCGATCAGAACCCCTTCAACCCGCGCCGAAGGATCATAGGCACTGGCCGCCGCCACAATGCTTGCAAATGTTTCTTTCGCGTCCCCGGGTGCGATATCCAGCCGCACACCATTGGCTTCGGTCTTGTGCGCAATGTCGGGAGAGGCAATTTTGTAGGCTGCGCGTCCGCCAAGCTCCTCGGCAAACTGGGCTGCTTCGTCCGCTGTGGCTACAAGCCGCGCGGGAATAACGGGCGCGCCCCGGCTCGAAAGATATTGCAGTGTTTCACGCTCACCAACCGGATGCTCACCGCAAGGCGCAGGCAAATCCTGCGCGATTGCGGGCCGCGAAACCCGTTCGGACCAGCGTTGCAGATGGGCAAGTGCCCGCACAGCAATATCGAGCCCCTGAACCGGGACATCAACGCCCGCTTCCTTGATGAATGCGATCTGCTCACTGGACCGGGTCTGCACCGAAAAATCGACAATCACCGCCGGTTTGTTCGCAGCACGAAAACCCGCAACGATGGCTTCGATGGTTGACGAAAGCGTGAGCCGCTCAGCATCGGTATTCGGGATTGGCTGGGACACTATGACCAGCCCGGTATTCGCATCGCGCGCAAGGATCGGGATCACCTCGTGCCATATCTCAGGATGCTGGACGAGAGCGCCAGTTGTATCAAGCGGGTTCAGCGTCGAGGCGAAGGAAGGCAGCACTGCACGCAATGCATCCTTCGTTTCCTGCGTATACTGGACGACTTCGACGCCATACTCGTCGGAAAGGTCCGCAAAAAGCGCGCAGGCACCGCCCGAAATGGAACACATCGCAATCCGGGCCGGAGCAATCGGACCAATTTTTCCAAGCAGATCTGCAGTCGTGACAGCCTCTTCCAACGAACTGACGCGGATGATGCCGGTTTGCCTGCACATGGCATCAAAGACTCCGTCATCACCGATAAGCGACCCGGTATGCGCTTGGGCAATGGCGCCTGAAATCTCGGAACGCCCCAGCTTGAGCAGCACGATCGGCTTATTGAGCTCTTTCGCGCGCATGGCAGCCGCCATGAACCGCCCATGATCGCGAATACCTTCGGAATAGATGCAGATCGCGCCTACAGAATCGTCGTCGACGAGATATTCAAGCAAGTCGGTGATCGACATGCTCGCCTCGTTTCCGGTGGCACCGGTGAAAGCCAGACCGATACCGCTCAGATGCGCGATCTTGCCCATTTCATTCAGGAGCGCGCCTGACTGAGAGATGAGCGCGAGGCGCCCGTGACGGCACGGCAAGCGCGTTTTGACCGAAGTCATCGCAGAGCCATGCGCCAGATTGGCAAAACCCATCGAGTTGGGGCCCATGAAGCGGATACCCAGATCCCGTGCGGCCCGGACCACTTCTTCCTGCATCGCCGCGCCTTCCTTGCCCGCCTCGGCAAAGCCAGAACTCAGGATCACGGCATTGCGAATACCCGCAGCTGCCGCGTCCTCCAGCGCCCCTAGAACACCCTCTGCCGGCACGTAAATGAATGCGGCATCGACCGGATCTTCGATTTCGGTACAGCTGGTATATCCGGGAAGGCCATGAGCCGGCTTGCCCCCGCGATTTACAGCGGACAGCTTGCCCTTATGCTCGTAGAGTTCGAAACAACGGAAGACCATTGCGCTCCACGCTGATCGATCCGATGCCCCAACCAGCGCGATGTTCCTCGGCTTGAAGAATGCTTCCTGCTCGGACTTTGCCACTCTTCAGCGTCCCTTCCAGACCGGTTTGCGCTTTTCGACGAATGCGAGCGGTCCTTCCTTGAAATCCTCGGTTTCGCGCAATACCGCTATGGCGTCAGCACCCGCCTGCATGCCCTCAGCGTCGGACAGAGAGGTAGCCTTTCGCGCGAGCGCCAACGCGCCCTGGAGATCGAATACCTCAGCGATCGAGACCGCAGCGGCGGCTACATCCCTGGCAGTTTCGTCGGCAGCACTCATAATTTACTTTACACCAGGTCACGCGAGATTGGAGAACCCGACGATAACCATCGACGACGTCGCATTCGGCGGTGACGGCGTCGGCCGGATGGCAGACGGACGTGTGGTGTTTGTGCCGTACACAACCGTTGGCGATCGTGTACGTGTGAAAGTGACGCGCTCAAAAAAGCGTTTTGTCCGTGCCGAGATCGAGGCGGTTCTGGAATCTGCGCCGACTCGGGTGACACCGCCCTGCCCGTTCTACACGCGCTGTGTCGGCTGTCAATATCAACACATCGATCCGGCTGAAGTGATTGACCTGAAGGCAAAGCAACTGCGCGGTTTACTGCAACGGGTCGGCAGTCTCGGCGAGATCCCTGACATCGATCCGATCGTGGCGAGTCCATCGTCGTACGGCTACCGCAACAAGCTGAAGGTGCATAAAACGCAGCACGGTTTCGGCTTTTACGGGGCGGACAACAAAACGGTGGTGCCCATTACGAGCTGCGCGATTGCGGCGCCCGCGATCGGTGCGGCATTGGCGAATCTGGATGCGGCCGGGGATACCCTCACGCTGCGCCTGGACGCAGACGGCACGGTTCACAAATTCACGGATAAAGATTCGGCGGCGACACGGATCACGGA
>JAHRVR010000107.1 GCA_019090585.1 Sphingomonadaceae bacterium | reverse complement strand
CGACCAGAGGTTCGAGGAATGTCTCAAGCTCTGCCGGTGTTTCTGCCAGCTTTGCGTCATAATCGGCGTTCTTCCATTGCGAAAAGCGCAAGATGATCGGGAAGTCCTCGCCCACACGGCGGCGGCATTCGCGGATGATGTCGGCTGCGAATCGCGTGCGTTCGCGCAGCGTGCCGCCATAGGCATCGCTCCGCTGGTTGGTGCCATGCCAGAAAAAGGAATCGATCAGATAACCGTGGGCCGCGTGCAGCTCTATGCCGTCGAACCCTGCGATCCTGGCGTTTGCCGCTGCCGTTGCATAAGCATCGATCAACTGTTCGATTTCGGCAATGTCCAGTGCGCGGCCCAGCGGTTGGCCGGGGCCAACGAGGCCGGATGCGCTGACCTGATCGCCTTCGCGCCCTTCCTCGCCTCCCGGAACGAACTGCGATCCGGTATGCCAGAGCTGAGCTGCGATTTTCGCCCCTTGCGCATGGACCGCGTCGACAACCCGTCGCCATCCCTCGATCGCCGCCTCGCTCTCTATAGCCGGAATAGTCGAACAGTAGCCCGCCGTGGGATGGGGGATGAAAATTCCCTCGGTGATGATCAGGCCCACATCGGCGGCGGCGCGGCGGGCATAATATTCTGCAACGTCCTGTCCGGGGACGCCGCCCGGAGAGAAATACCGCGTCATCGGCGCCATCACCAGGCGATTTTCCAGCGCAAGCTTCTCCGAGGAGAAAGGCTCCAGAAGCCCTGCAATCAGGTTTTTGTCGCTCACCAGCTCTCCCCCGGTAATCCGTTTCAGATACTACAGGCGCCGCGCGATTTGAACCGCGCTGGCCTGTGCCATAGCAAAGCTTGTCCCGGCCTGTCCCTTGGAGTTTGCTTTCGATTCGGTCCCTCCCCTCCCTCCGGCCAACCAATCCGCGATCACTGGCTGGCAGGGATTGCGGTGCTGACACCTGCTGGCGCGGCGGCAAGAGATTGAAGAATTCGCAACGAATCAGCGCCAGAGCTATGCTGCCGGTTCTATGCGCTATTGAGGGTTTGCAAGGTCGCTGTTATCGGCATCTTATGAGCAATTGCGAAATGTGCGTTGTGAGAAACCGGGCGATCTGTTCGGCTCTCGACGTGAACGAACTGGGTGCGCTGAATGCCATTGGGCGTGAGAGGAAGCTCGCGCCGGGCGAATCGCTGTTCTGGGAAGGCGAAGATTCGGTCCTTGTCGCCAATGTGATCGATGGTGTCCTGAAGCTTTCAACCAGCACCGAAGACGGGCGCGAGCAAATTGTTGGCGTGGTCTATCCTTCTGATTTTATCGGCCGGCCCTTTGGCGGTGCGAGCGGGCATGGTGTGACCGCTCTGACCGAGGCGAAGGTTTGCGTTTTCAGCCGCCGTGATTTCGACAAGTTCGCCAGTGAACATCCCGCGCTTGAGCACAAGTTGCTTGATCGCACGCTGGGGGAGCTGGACCGCACACGGCGGTGGATGCTGTGGCTTGGGCGCAAGTCCGCGCCCGAGAAGATTGCGGCATTTCTTCTTGAGATGGTTGATCGGCTGGGAGAAGTCGCCGGCTGCGAGGCTCGTTCTGAAGAGTCGGCTGTCCGTCAGCTCGCCCTTCCCTTCTCACGTCAGCAGATTGCCGACATCCTTGGGCTGACGATCGAAACCGTCAGCCGTCAATTCACAAGGCTCAGGAACGAAGGGATTGTTGACCTGCCCTCGCGCCGCGAAGTCACGATCGTGGATTATGACAGGCTTCAGGCAGAAGCGGGCTGAACAGCCGCCAATTTTCTGGTTCTGAGCGTCTTCGCGCGACGGGATCGGTGGCGGGGCCGCTTCTTTTTTACTGATCCAGACCCGATTTGACCGGCATCAATGTCGCTTGGCGCGTTTACGGCGATTGTCTCCTCACGCCAAGACCTCAACCCCTCCACCTCTGCCTGGCATGTGATCGACGTGGACTTGGCGGCTTCTCCCCGCACTGAGCGGCCGGACCTCGTGATCGGCCGCTCATTTTTTGTAACGACGGCCGGCGGCACTTCAGCGTTCGGGGATGAGATCCTTGATCGGCGCCAGATCGTATCCGGCCTGTCTTGCGGCCTGAATGATGTCTTCGGCGGATTTCCCTTCCGGATTGGCGAGTGCATCGATTGTCACGCAGCGCGTCCCGGTCCGGCAATATGCGAAAACCGGACCGCCGGCCTCCTGACGCACTTTGCGAAAGGCCGCCAGAATGTCAGGCGGGAATTGACCGGAGCTGGTCGGGAGGTGATGGAAGGGGATGTCGCTGGCAGCGCATGCGGCGCTGATCTGGGCGACGCCGGGCTGCCCATTCTCTTCGTCGTCGGGCCGGTTGCAGACAATTGCCTTGAATCCTGCCGTTGCAAGCCCGGCTACTTCCAGAGCGCTGATCTGGGAGGAAACGGTGAGGTTCTTGTCGATCTTGCGCGCGTCCATCAGATGGCCCTTTCAGTAAGACTGGACAGCCCCATACCAGCGACCATAGCAAGGACAAAGGCAATCACGTTGCCGAAATTGACTGCCCGTGAGGCAATCGCCATGCCCGGGCAAAGACCGCCGGGAGCACGCCGTCTGTCGCCGGTTGGTTGCCTTGGAGAAATTCTGGAATCAGGAAAGAGAAGACCTGGAAAGGAAAGACCTGAGCTTAAGCTCAGGGTGGCTTACTGCTTGCCGCCCCGGCCAAGGCCCTTGGCATCGCCCGCCTTGGCCAGCTGCTCGCCATTCATATAGGGTATGGGATTAACCGCTGCGCCCCGAACACGGACTTCATAGTGGAGGTGTGGACCGGTCGAGCGGCCCGTCGAGCCGACATAGCCGATAATATCGCCTTTGTGGACACGTTGTCCCTGGGCAACATTCAGACGGGACATGTGCGCATAACGGGTTTGAATCTGGCTGCCATGTTCGATCGCAACGTAAAGGCCGTAGCTGCTGAACCAGGATGCGCGGCTGATAAGCCCATCGCCGGTTGCATAGATCGGTGTTCCGGTCGGTGCGGCAAGGTCGATGCCTTTATGCGCACGGCGACGACCGCTGACCGGATGAACACGCATGCCGAAATTGCTGGTCAGTGTCAGCCCGGCGAGGGGCACGCGTGAGGGTATGGATACCTCGGCGCGTGCACCGCGCATCGACGAGCCACTGAGCCCCGCCTGGTTTTGCGCTTCAGCCACAGCGGCAAGAGCGGGAACATTATTGCTCTCGAAAGATTGCCAGGTATTGAACAGCTTGCTGAATTGATCGTCCCGCGCTCCGGAAACCGAGTGTCCGGCTGATTGGGCGGCCCGCAAAGGAGCGGCGATGTCTGCATTTGCACTGCTATTGGCAAGCGCCGGACCACCGAAAGAGAGGCAGGAAATGACCGTCAGGTGACCTGCAAAGGCACGAAAACTGGTGACAATTCTGGTTACGATTACTCGCAAAACCTTGTTCTTTCTCTTCGCCCGAGTGCGACCTACGCCGGGCTGGAATATTGTGGGACCAAGGCAAAGCGCCCGCCGTCCGTTTATTAGTTTGAGATAGCCGGAACCCCCCGCCCACTCAGTCGGAGGGAATTACAGGCGAACATCTTTACGAAGCAAGCTCTGCATAGAATCTGCGCGATAAACCGGCTGCCTGACGCGCTGAGTTGTTGAACGGGGGCTTAACGCCTCCGCGAAAATGGCAGTTTACTAGCGTTTTCCAGAGGTGTTCTGCATCATCGCCTCGTGCATTACACAAGTTGAAAAAGTGCTTTGTGCCGAAGCGAACATGCCTGATCTCGTCGTCAAGGATTCGTTCCAGGATCTGTGACCCGCGCATATCACCAGCCGTACGGACTCGCTCCAGCGTTGCCGGAGTGACGTCGAGCCCTCGTGCTTCCAGGACCATCGGGACGATTGCCAGCCGCGCGGCGACGTCATGGCGTGTTCGCAAAGCGGTCTCCCACAAGCCATCATGCGCGGGAAATGCGCCATATTGGCTCCCCATGCTGCGCAAATGCCGATCCAGAAGGACGAAATGCATCGCCTCGTCGGCGGCTACCGAGAGAAAGTCGTTCACGAAAGTCTCGCCCATCTCGCCGCCAAATCGCCCGGCCATGTCGAGCGCAAGATCAATTGCGACAAATTCGATATGGGCGAGCGCGTGGAAGAGGGCGATACGGCCTTTCAGCGACTGCGCCTTCCCTCGCCTTGGCATCTCGCGCGGTGCCAGCAGTTCGGGATGCTGCGGGCGTCCCGGCCGGTCCGGCATTGGCTCGTCAAAGCAGGGCTGCAACCGGCCTAGCCGCCAGTCGCGAGCAACGGCGCGCGCAGCCATCACTTTGTCGCGCGGGTTCTGCGCAATAAGTGCACCGCGGATGGCCATTCCCGCCGATTGTTGTTTCAGTTCCAAGATACGTGCCGGGTTCGCGCCCGATCAGAGCGCTTGTGCTGCTTCCAGCACGTCTTGCGCATGACCTTTCACGCGCACCTTGTTCCACACTTTTGCGATCTTGCCATCGGTGTCGACGAGGTAGGTGGTGCGGACCATGCCCATATATGTGCGGCCATAGTTCTTTTTCTCGGTCCAGATGCCCAGAGCGTCCGAGAGGCCGTTTTCCTCGGCATCGCTGGCCAGCGGAGCTGTCAGATTGTGCTTGGCGATGAACTTTTCATGCTTGCTGGGCGGATCCTTGCTGACTCCCAACAGCGCCACACCGGCCTTGTCGAATTCTGGCTTGAGCGCGGAGAAATCGATATTCTCAGTCGTACAGCCGGGCGTATTGTCCTTGGGATAGAAAAAGATGACGAGCTTCCCGCCTTTGAAGTCCGAAGGCTTTACCGCGTCGCCGCCGGGCATTTCCATTGCGATATCGGGCAGGGCGCCGCCTTCACCGGGGAAGTCGCTCATTGTGTAATCTCCAAAGTTTCACCGAATAGTTCAGCCCAGCTCGATGCCACAGTGGCCCTCGCCTCGCCAAGCGTTCTGATGACACTGTCCCAATCGCCAAATCCACATGAACTGGCAAGCACCTTGCGCGCCGCGCCATGTGGAACTCGAGAATCGTGAGCCAGCAGGCGAGACGCAATCAGGAAGCGCGTCATTGCATCATGGCCTTCGATGAGCGTAGCGGGCAGCAGATTCGCGGAAACGAGCGCGCGAACCGCTTCGCCAAGGTTCGGAATAAGTGCAGCTCCATCGCGCAGTTGCAGGTAATGGACCAGAAATTCCAGATCGACGAGACCGCCGCGCGCCAGCTTGATGTCGAGCGCGCCCTTGGGCTTTTTATGCTCGGCCATGGTGCCGCGCATTTTCAGCACTTCGGCTTTCAGCTTTCCGGGATCGCGAGGCGCCGTCAGCACGCCCTCGATCAGGCCTGACAATTCATTGCGTGCATGCTGTGAGCCAAAGATTGGCCGCGCTCTGGCGAGCGCCATGTGCTCCCATGTCCAGGCTTGCTCGTTTTGGTATCTGGCAAAGCTATCCAGGCTGGCGGCAGGCGGCCCCTGTGCGCCTGAAGGCCGCAGCCGTGTGTCGATTTCATAGAGCGCGCCTTCCGCCGTCGGCACGCTGAGGGCCGCAATCACGCGCTGGCACAGCCGGTTGTAATAGAGCGTGGCCCCGATCGGCCTGTCTCCCCCGGATTCGGCTGAGTGATCGCCGGTAAACAGGAATACAAGGTCGAGGTCTGACGCATGAGTCAGCACTGCGCCGCCCAGCCTTCCGAGGCCGAGAATAACAAGCTCGCTCTCTGGAATTTCGCCATGAGCCTTGTGAAATTCGCGTGTGGCGGCATCGCCCAGAACTTGCACTGCCGCTTCTGCTATGCGGCTCAGAGCGGCCCCTATTTCAAGTGGATCGTTTGTGCTTTCGATCAGCTGTATGCCAAGTGCAAAGCGCAACTCGCCAACTTCGCGCCGCACCGAATCGAGCACCTCTTCGTAACCGTCATGGGCTTCGCGCCGGGACAGGCGCTTGGCAAGATCGTCTACACTTCCCGGCAGATCAAAGGCGCTGGCATTGATCAGCGGATCGAGCAGGTCCGCGCGCCTTGACAGCTCGTCGGCCAGTGGATCGGCCAGCGAAATTGCGCGTGCAAGCAGGTCAATCAGACCGGGCCTCGCCTCAAGCAGGTTGAACAAGTTGAGCGCGCTGGGCAGGTTGGTCAGCAGTCGCTCCCAGCGCCGGATGGCCCGGTCCGGTTCGGGCGCTGCTGCCAGCGCGGACAGCAATGCCGGCTCAATGGCATCGAAAGCGGCAAAGGCGGCATCGCTGCGCAAAGCCCTGAACCGGCCAGACTTCCAGCCCGTTATCCTTGGCGCCAGCTCATGGGGATCGGCAAACCCCATCTGCTCCAGTTCATTCTCCAGCGCGGGGCCCGATCGCGGCATTTTGACGGTAGACGCGGTGCTCACATTGGCCGCAAGCAGATCGTCATAGCGACTGCCGACAGCTTCGGTGATTTCGGTGATTTCCCCGATCAGGGCTTTCCCATCTGCAAGGCCATGAAGTCTGGCGACCGAATCCAGCGCCTCCTCACTATCCGGCAGGCTGTGGGTCTGGCGATCATGCACCATTTGCAGCCGGTGCTCAAAAGTACGAAGCCGGTCATAGCTTTCGCCCAGCAAGATGGCGTCCTGCGGTGCGATAAGTTCCGCAGCTGCCAGAGCATCAAGCGTTTCGCGAGTGCCTCTGACACGCAGCGAGGGATTGCGGCCACCATGGATCAGTTGGTGGGTCTGCGCATAAAATTCGACCTCGCGGATCCCGCCCCTGCCCTTTTTGAGGTCAAATCCCGGACCAACCCCTTCCGATCCCTTGTTGTTCGCCCGGATCTGCGCCGTCAGCCGTGCAATCTCATCGATGGCGCCAAAATCAAGGCCTTTGCGCCAGACAAATGGCCTGATCGCGGCGAGGAATGCTTCCCCTTGCGCGATGTCGCCCGAACAGGCGCGGGCACGGATGAAGGCTGCACGTTCCCATGCCAGGGCCGAGCTTTCGTAATGAGTCAGCGCGGCATCAACCGAGATCGCCAGCGGGCTGACTTCCGAGGCAGGCCGCAGCCGCAGGTCAACGCGAAACACATAGCCTTCGCTGGTCAGAGTGCTCAGTGTTTCGATCAGCCGGCGCGCTATGCGCTGGGCGGCCTCGCCGGGCTCATCGCGCGCCCGCCGTGGGAGCGTTTCGGGATCGTAGAGCAGGATCGGATCAATATCGGAGCTGTAGTTAAGCTCTCTGGCCCCGTGCTTGCCCAGTGCAAGGCCGATAAAGCCCGCCGGTTCGCAATCTGGCACCCGGTGCCGAATGGCTTCTGTAATGGCGGTATCCAGCGCCCTGTCCGCAAAGGCGCTCAGTTCTTCGACGACCAGCGAAAGCGGGAATGCTCCGGCAAGATCGCCAAGGCCGAGTGCCAGAGATAGCGCCAGACGTTCACGCCGCAAGGCAACGGCGGCATCGTCGATCCCCTTCCCGGCGCCGCGTGCAAGGCTAAGGGCCTCCTTGCCCTTTCCCGCAGCGATGAGCGCGGTCAGTTCCGGTTGGCGCTCCATAGCAAGCGAGAGGAAGGGCGAATGTGCCCGCGCCCGCTCGATCGCATTTTCCCAGTCCACTGCCATGTCTTGCTGAATGCGCTTGCCTTTCGCCAAGGGCAACCCGGCTTGTGTGAAATCGTCCGCTCTGGCAACCACTCGGCATAAGTCCGGCTCAGCTGGAGCCGAAACCCAAAGGTCGCTTTGTGAAACAGATATTTGCGCTTCTTGCAGTTGTGTTCCTCCCAGCCTGTGCTCCCGCGCCGCTTGCAGGCCAGTTGCCGGTTGACGAAGTTCCGGAAATTTCGCGGGAAACCATGCGCGAAGTTACACGCGTATTGTCCCTTGATGAATTCGAGGGGCGCGCCCCCGGTTCCGTCGGGGAGGAAAAGACGCTGGCCTATCTGGTGCAGGCCTTTGAGAATGCCGGGTTGCAGCCGGGTAATAATGGCAGCTGGTTTCAGGATGTGCCGCTCGTCGAAATCGCCGCGCGTGACTATTCCGGTCTGACGATTTCGGGTGGCGGTCAGCCCATGACATTTGGCTATGGGGACGATTTTGTTGCCGTGTCCTATCGCACAGATCCTCAAGCTATGGTCGCAGGCAGCGAACTGGTCTTTGTCGGCTATGGCATCCATGCCCCTGAAAAGGGCTGGAACGACTATGCCGGGATCGACATGCGCGGGAAGACCGCCGTCATCCTGGTCAATGATCCCGATTATGAGACCGAAGGGCTCGAAGGACCGTTCAATGGGCGGGCCATGACGTATTACGGGCGCTGGACTTATAAATATGAGGAAGCGGCAAGGCAGGGCGCTGTGGCGGCGCTGATCGTGCATGATACTTTCCCGGCCGCTTATGGCTGGAACGTGGTCGAATCCTCCTGGACCGGGCCGCAGGCTTATGCGCAGAGCGCCGATGACGGGGCGAGCCAGACGGTCGCCAATGGCTGGGTGCAAAAGGCGGTTGCCCACAAGATCCTCGCCGCCGCGGGGCAGGACCTTGAAAGCCTGAGCGCGGCAGCGAAGCAAAAAGGGTTCAGGCCGGTTTCGCTTGGCCTCAAGGCAAGTTTGCGCTTTTCCAACGATGTGCGGCGCTTTGCCTCGAAGAATGTTGTTGGCTTGTTGCCGGGCAGCACCCGGCCCGGTGAATATGTTATCCATTCCGCCCACTGGGACCATCTTGGCCGCTGCAAGCCCAACGAGGCGGGTGACGACATCTGCAATGGCGCTGTCGACAATGCGACGGGCACAGCGGCGCTGATCGCACTTGCCGATGCGCATGGGCGCGCGGGTGCGCCAGCGCGCAGCCTTGTATTTCTGGCGGTTACGGCGGAGGAATCCGGGCTGCTCGGCTCTGAGTATTACGGCGCGAACCCGGTGTTCCCGCTGGCGCAGACCGTGGGAGGGGTGAACATGGACGCGCTTTTCCCGATGGCTCCGGCCCGCGACGTCAAAGTGGTTGGAGGCGGCAAGTCGCAGCTCGATGCGGTGCTTGATCGCGCTCTTGAGGCCGAAGGGCGCACCGCCACACCGGACCCGACTCCCGAGAAGGGCTATTACTACCGCTCTGACCATTTCAGTTTTGCCAAACGCGGCGTGCCGATGTTCTATGTTGAGGCTGGCGAAGACCTGGAACCGGGCGGGACCACAGCCGGCCGCGCATTTGCCGATCACTATACGGCAAACCGTTATCACGGGCCGGACGATGAATATTCCGATGACTGGGACTGGTCGGGCATCATGATGGAACTGCGCATGTTCTATCGTCTGGGCCGCGCGCTGGCCAAAAGCGAAGACTGGCCCAACTGGTATGAAGGCGATGAATTCCGCGCCATACGCGATGCCAGTTGCGCCGGGGAAGGCGGCTGCTGAGTGCCCTGGCGTTTCCCGCCCGAATGGCATCCGCAGGACTGGATCTGGATCGGTTTTCCGCATGACCGGGAGGAGTGGCCCGGTTTCCTCGGCGCCGCTCAGGAGCAGATTGCGGCTTTTGCAAATGTCGTTGCCGAGAGCGGGCAGGACGTCCGGCTTCTGGTCCGCGATGCTGCGAATGAGGCGCGCGCGCGTGAACTTGTTGCCGCAAATGTAAAGTTGGAGCGCAGGCGATATGGGGATATCTGGCTGCGCGATACCGGACCGCTGGTCATGGTGGATGACACCGGGAACCGGCAGGCGCGCCGCTTCGGCTTCAACGGCTGGGGCGGCAAATACCAGATGGCTGGCGATACCGGGATCGGAGCGGAACTGGCGGGCAGCGCGGGGCTGGACGTAATCACTGCTGACTGGATCCTGGAAGGCGGTGCGCTCGATATGGATGGCACCGGGCTTGCCGTGACGAGCGAACAATGTCTGCTCAACCCCAACCGCAATCCGGGCCTGAGCCGAACGGACATAGAGGCCCGGCTTGCACGCGATCTTGGCCTGAGCCGCGTGCTTTGGCTGGGCGAGGGGCTTATCAATGATCACACCGATGGGCATGTCGATAATCTGGTGCGTTTTGTGGCGCCGGGCGTGTTGGCGTTGCCGCGCGCCACTGGGGCGGACGATCCCAATGCACGCGTTTATGCCGATGCGAAGCGCCGTGCCGAGGAGTTTGGACTGGATCTACGCGAGATTCCTTCTCCCGGCCGGATCGAGAGGGGCCAGAAGGTTGAGCCAGCCAGCTACATGAATTTTGCGGTCACGACCCGGCTGGTGGTGGTGCCGACTTTCGGCTCAAGACATGATGAAGAAGGCGTTGCCGCAGTCGCTGCATTGTTTCCGGACCGCGAGACCATTGGCCTGCGTGCCGAGGCCGTGCTGGCGGGCGGCGGCGGCTTTCATTGCGCCAGTCAGCAAATGCCGGCTGCCCGCGCCCGTTCTTAACCTTTTGGCAAGCGGTAGAGCGCATCATGCAAGGCATGGCACGCGTCGTCACTCTCAGCCGGGCACTTACCCATATGCCGCTGCGGCAACTTCAGGAAGAATTCCTGCGGAGCAGTATCGTCTGTTCCTGCGCCATCGCGTTGATCGCTGCCGGAACCGCTCTTCCAATCTGAGCCGGTCTGGCATTCTAAGCCGATCTGGCTTCTGAGCCGGTCAGCCCTTCTGAGCCTTCCCGTTTTTTTGACTGTTGCCGCCGCGTTCAGCGCGGGGTGGCAAGCCAGATCACGTGTTTGGGGCCTTTGCCGTTTGAACGCGCTGCGACTTTGAGTTCTTCAACCTCAAATCTTGCGCGTATCAGGCGCCGGGTGAAAGCGGGGTCCGGCCCTGCCGACCAGATCGCCAGGACACCGCCGGGCTTCAGGGCTGATTTTGCTGCGGCGAGCCCGGCGCGGGAATAGATCGCGTCATTGTCTGCACGCACCAGGCCATCAGGGCCATTGTCGACATCGAGCAGGATCGCATCATAACGCCGATTTGATCTCGCGATATCCGCAGAAACGTCGTCCATCACGAGCGTTACGCGCGGATCGTCAAGGCAACCTGCTGCAAGCTCTGCCATCGGCCCGCACGCCCACTCGATAATCTCGGGCACCAATTCGACGACGGTGAGTTTTGCTTCAGGCCCGAGCAGCTTTAGCGCCGCGCGCAAAGTGAAGCCCATACCATAGCCACCGATCAGCAGATGCGGTGCCTGCGATTGGTCCAAACGCTCAATCGAAAGCGTCGCCAGTGATTCCTCAGAACCCCACTTGCGCGTCGACATCAGCTCGTTGTGGCCCAGCACGATCATGAAATCGCGGTCATGCCGGTAAAGCCTCAGCTCCTCACCGCCGGGCACTTGTGCGGTGCGAAGGAGCTCGCGCTGGATCACGCGCGCAGATCGGGTGCAGTCGCTGCTGACTTGAGGAATGCGATAGCCTCACCAAGGCTCATCACGCGCTGTTCTTTCTCGCCCAGCGTCCGGATGGCGACGGTGCCTTCATCGGCTTCACGCTTGCCGACAACGAGCAGATGCGGGATTTTGGCCAGCGAGTGTTCGCGCACCTTGTAGTTGATCTTTTCATTGCGAAGATCGGCCTCAACACGAATGCCGGCAGCCTTGAGCTGGGCCGTCACATCGTTGGCATAGTCATCCGCGTCCGAAACGATCGTGGCAACCATGGCCTGAACCGGGGCAAGCCAGACGGGCAGGCGGCCGGCGAAATGTTCGATAAGAATGCCGATGAAACGCTCGTAAGACCCGAAGACCGCGCGGTGGAGCATGACCGGATGGTGCCGTTGGCCATCTTCTGCCACATATGTGGCATCGAGCCGTTCAGGCAGCACACGGTCTGACTGGATCGTACCGACCTGCCATGTCCGGCCAATCGCGTCGGTCAGGTGCCATTCCAGCTTGGGTGCGTAGAACGCCCCTTCGCCCGGCAATTCTTCCCAGCCATAGTCTTCCGTTGCAAGCCCCGCCTTTGTAACGGCGTTGCGCAGTTCGCCCTCGGCCTTGTCCCAGTCAGCATCTGTGCCGATGCGCTGGTCAGGGCGTAGCGCCAGCTTGATTGCGTATTTCTCGAAGCCAAGGTCGCGATAGACCCGGTCGGCGAGGGCGCAGAAAGCCCGCACTTCATCGACGATCTGTTCTTCGGTGCAGAAGATGTGCGCATCGTCCTGGGTAAACTGGCGCACCCGCATCAGCCCGTGCAGCGCGCCATGCGGCTCGTTGCGGTGGCAGCAGCCGTTTTCGTAAAGGCGCAGCGGCAGATCGCGATAGGACGTGATGCCCTGCTTGAAGACCAGCACATGTGCCGGACAGTTCATCGGTTTCAGCGCCATCCAGTCCGCATCGTGGGACACGACCGGGCCTTCATCTTCGGTATTGGGAACCTCGTCGGGCACGACGAACATGTTTTCGCGATACTTGCCCCAGTGGCCTGACTTTTCCCATTGCTGCGAATCCATCACTTGCGGGGTCTTGATTTCCCGATATCCGGCAGCATCAATGGCCCGGCGCATATAGGCTTCCAGCTCGCGCCAGATCATATAGCCCTTGGGATGCCAGAACACCGACCCATGTGCTTCTTCCTGCAAGTGGAACAAGTCCATCTCGCGCGCTAGTTTGCGGTGATCGCGCTTGGCCGCTTCTTCAAGCCGCATGAGATGGGCGTTGAGCTGCTTCTTGTTCAGCCACCCCGTGCCGTAAATGCGGGTAAGCTGCGCGTTCTTCTGGTCACCGCGCCAATAGGCCCCGGCCACGCGCATCAGCTTGAACGCCTGGCTGTCAAGCTTGCCGGTTGAAGGCAAGTGCGGCCCGCGGCACATGTCCATCCAGTCCTCGCCGGACCAGTAGATGGTCAGGTCTTCATCTCCGGGAAGTTCGGCTGCCCATTCGGCCTTGAATGTCTCGCCCTTGTCCTTCCAGCGGGCAATCAAATCCTCGCGGCTCCACGCCTCGCGGCGCAGCGGCTTGTCGGCCTTTATGATCTCGCGCATCTTTTCTTCAATGGCCGGCAGGTCATCCATCGAAAAGGGTTCGCGAGAGGCCGGGGCCATCACGTCATAATAAAAGCCATCGTCGGTCGAGGGGCCGAAAGTGATCTGCGTGCCGGGCCACAATGCTTGCACAGCTTCGGCCAGGACGTGGGCAAAGTCATGGCGCGCCAGCTGCAAAGCTTCATCCTCGTCGCGCGATGTAAGCAGCGCCAGCTCGGCATTGCCCGCGAAAGGCCGCGTCAGATCGACCAGCTCGCCGTCCACTTTCGCCGCCAGCGCGGCTTTGGCAAGGCCGGGGCCGATCGCTGCGGCAACATCGGCGGGCGTTGAGCCTTCGGGCATTTCGCGCACGGAACCGTCTGGCAGGCTGATTGTGATCATATCGGACATAGAAAAGGCCCTTAGCCGCAGGAAAGCCGTGCCTCAACGCTCTTGTCAGCAATAGTTCCAAACGGGCATGAGGCTTTCATGTCTGATCACCAGTTTCATACCATGCCCGATGGGCTGCGCATCGCGTATCGTTTCACGCCCGGAGCCGAGGAAAATGAAGGCCCGGCAATTGTTTTTCTGCCCGGGTATATGTCGGATATGGCTGGCGCAAAGGCCTGCGCCGTGTTCGATTGGGCGCGCGAAAATGGCCGCGCCTGCCTGTTGCTTGATTATTCGGGCTGCGGGCAAAGTGACGGCACTTTTGCGGATGGCACATTGTCGAAATGGCGCGATGAGGTGCTGGTGCTGATCGGCGCCCTGGTTGAAGGGCCAGTGCTGCTGGCCGGTTCTTCCATGGGTGGCTGGCTGATGCTGATGGTGGCGCTTGCCCTTGCGCCTGAGCGCCGCGGAGGCCTGATCGGCATCGCGCCTGCGCCCGATTTTACCGAATGGGGCCGCTCGGCTGCAGAACGTGAAAAGCTGGCGGCGGGCGAAGTTATTTATGAAGCCAATCCCTATGGACCCGAGCCGACCCCGACTTATCCCGGTTTCTGGGCCGATGGCGAAGTCAACAAGCTGCTGGGCAGCGAAATTCCTCTCGATTGCCCGGTGCGCTTGCTGCACGGGCAGGCCGATGCCGATGTGCCGTGGGATATTTCGCTGCGTCTTGCCGCGGCCGTGCGGGCCAGCGATGTCAGGGTCACTTTGATCAAGGACGGCGATCACCGGCTTTCACGCGACGAGGATATCGCGTTGCTGCTGCGCAGTGTCGCTGATATGGAGCCGGGCACATGATCCCACTTTCCGTTCTCGATCTCGTCAGCGTTTGCGATGGCGGCACGCCCGCCGATGCGCTGGCCGAAACAGCAGCGGCAGCCAAGGTCGCCGAAGATGTGGGATACAAACGATACTGGACGGCAGAGCATCATGGCATGGAAGGGCTGGTCGGCGGCGCTGTTTCGGTCGTGTTGGCCCATATCGGTCATGCCACGTCGAAAATCCGCATCGGCGCGGGCGGCGTCATGCTGCCCAATCACAATCCGCTGGTAATTGCCGAGCAGTTCGGCACGCTGAACGCCATGTTTCCTGGCCGCATCGATCTTGGCCTTGGGCGGGCGCCGGGCGCTGACAGCCGCATCGCCCACGCCTTGCGTAAGGATCTGATGCGCGCAGCGGACCAGTTTCCGCAAGACGTGGTTGAGCTGCAGGCCTATTTCGCGGGCGATTCGGCTCTGCCGATCAAAGCGGGCGTGGCTGCGGGAGCAGACGTGGATATGTGGATTTTGGGGTCGAGCCTGTTTGGTGCGCAGTTGGCCGCTCATCTTGGTCTGCCTTATGCCTTTGCATCGCATTTTGCGCCTGCGCTGCTGGATGGCGCCTTGAGAATGTACCGCGATACTTTCCGTCCTTCGGCCGTGCTGGCCAAGCCGCATGTCATGCTTGGCATGACCGTTCTTGCCGCCGAAACCGATGAGGAAGCCAATTTCCTCTCCACCTCGATGGACCAGAGTTTTGTGGCATATCGGACGGGCCGTTCGTCGGGGCTGAAGCCGCCCGTGGCCGGGTTTCGGGACACGTTAGCTCCCGGTGACGTGGCGATGCTGGATCAGATGCGTGCAGTGCGCGCCGTTGGCGGGCCGGAAACCATACGGCGCGAGATCACGCAGTTCATTGAGCGGACCGGAGCGGATGAACTGATGGTTGCCGGTTCGGTCTACGATCAGGCCGCGCGTCATCGCTCGCTGGCGATCACTATGGAGGCCTTGGGGTAATCTGGGTTCAAAGCCCTGGCCTGATCCTCTTGCGCCGGATCAATGACGACAGGGCCGTTGCCGGGCCATCGGCGTAAATGCACAAGTTGCATCAGGCGCATTGACGCGGCAGTAATTTTTGACGAACGGACGGGCTATGGACAAAGCAGATGTAGTGATCGTGGGCGCAGGGCATGGCGGCGCCCAGTGCGCTATTGCGCTGAGGCAGAATGGTTTCGAAGGAACCATCGCCGTTATCGGGCGTGAACCGGAATATCCCTATGAGCGTCCGCCGCTCTCCAAGGAGTATTTCGCGCGCGAGAAAACTTTCGATCGCCTCTATATCCGTCCACCGGCCTTCTGGGCGGAAAAAGACGTGGACTTTCATTTGAAATCGGAAGTCACCGCCATCGATACGGCGGACAAGCAACTGTCCCTCTCCGATGGCTCTTCGTGGGGTTATGGTCAGCTTGTCTGGGCCGCTGGCGGCGATCCGCGCATGCTGTCCTGTCCCGGATCGGACCTTGCCGGTCTGCATCCTGTGCGAACCCGTGCGGATTGCGATCAGCTGATGGGTGAGATCGACGGCGGTGTGCGCAATATTGTCGTGGTCGGTGGCGGCTATATTGGGCTGGAAGCCGCAGCGGTCCTCACGAAGCTTGGCTGCAAGGTCACTTTGCTTGAAGCACTGCCAAGAGTGTTGGCGCGCGTTGCCGGTGAGGAACTGTCCGCCTTTTACGAGAAGGAACATCGCGGCCGCGGCGTCGATCTGCGCACCGGCGCCATGGTTGAGGCGCTGGAAGGCGAAGGCAGGGTCAGCGGCGTGAAACTTGCTGGCGGCGAAGTTATTCCGGCAGAAGCCGTGATCGTCGGTATCGGTATTGTGCCCGCTATCGGCCCCTTGATAGCTGCGGGCGCTGCGGGCGGTAATGGTGTCGACGTTGATGAGTATTGCCGCACCTCGCTGTCCGATGTCTTTGCGATCGGTGACTGCGCCGCTTTCGCCTGTGATTATGCGGGCGGACAAGTGATGCGCGTTGAATCGGTGCAAAATGCCAATGACATGGCCACTTGTGTTGCCAAGACGATCTGCGGCGACGAAAAGCCTTATCACGCTTTCCCGTGGTTCTGGTCAAACCAGTATGATCTGCGATTGCAGACCGCAGGCATCAATCTGGGTTTTGACAGCACGGTCGTGCGCGGCAACGTGGATGAGCGCAGCTTTTCGGTTGTCTATCTGAAGGAAGGCAAGGTCGTTGCGCTCGATTGCGTCAACAAGACCAAGGACTATGTTCAGGGACGCAAGCTGGTCGAGGCGGGCACTATGCCGGACCTTGGCGAACTGGCCGATGGCGAGAAACCGCTCAAGGAATTGCTCTAGGGTTTCAAGGCACCCAGTTCGCCAGCGGCCCAGCCAGCGGCTTCAGCGACGATTGGATCGGCATCCCCGCGCAATTTCTCGACCAGCGGTATCAGTTGCGGCTGTCCGCTGTTTCCAGCTGCAATCAGACAGTTGCGAATGAAACGGCCATGTCCGATTCGTTTTATCGGGGAGCCGGAAAACAGCTTGCGAAAAGCTGCCTCGTCAAGCGTTAACAGGTCGGCCAGTTCCGGAGCGGCCAGTTCGGCGCGCGGCAGGAAAGCGCGATGGCCATGGGCGGCCGTTGCAAATTTGTTCCATGGGCACACCGCGAGGCAATCATCGCAGCCATAGATGCGATTGCCCATGGCTTTGCGGAATTCGTGCGGGATGGCGCCCTTGTGCTCAATCGTCAGGTAGCTGATGCAGCGCCGCGCATTGAGCTGGTATGGCGCGGGAAAGGCATCGGTGGGGCAGGCGTCCTGACAGGCCTTGCACGATCCGCAGTTATCGGGTTCCGGTGCGTTCTGCGGCAGATCTAGCGTGGTGTAGATTTCGCCCAGGAACAGCCATGAGCCATATTCACGGCTGACAAGGTTGGTGTGCTTGCCTTGCCACCCCAGCCCCGCGGCTTGGGCCAGAGGTTTCTCCATGACAGGGGCCGTATCGGTAAAGACCTTGACCCCGATTTCGCCGTGGCCGCCGCTGCTGGCTTCTGCCACGAGCCATCGCGCCAGCCGTTTCAGCGCTTTCTTGACGACATCGTGGTAATCCGCGCCTTGCGCATAAGCGGAAATGCGCGCGAGATCCGGCCGCGCTTCGAGCAATAGTGGATCAAGCGCAGGAGCATAACTCATGCCAAGGCAGATCACGCTTCTTGCCTCGGGCCACAGGGCTTGCGGTGATCGCCGGTGGTGCGCCCGCTCGGCCATCCATGCCATGGAGCCGTGCATCCCGCTTTCCAGCCAGTTCTCGAGGTGCATTGCCCGCGCT
Organism: Sphingomonadaceae bacterium; assembly: GCA_019090585.1. GTDB lineage: Bacteria > Pseudomonadota > Alphaproteobacteria > Sphingomonadales > Sphingomonadaceae > Novosphingobium. The sequence goes on along the minus strand of JAHRVR010000107.1, from coordinate 4,084 downwards.
GCATCTTCGCATGCCGAAGCTGTGCCCAGCACCGCGAAACCCTGTTGTTTCGCTTCCCTGCCAAAATCGGCCATCAATCCAAGGGTTACCGCGTCATTTACCAAACTTGCGAGTGCTCCTGTTCACTTACGAAGGTTAATCGCTTTTACCCATGAAAATTGATATGGGAAATTGGCAAGTGGCCGGAACTTCAACTTTGGACGGTGACCGGACACTCGCCATCGAAGCACGCGGTCTGGTCAAGCGATTTGATGGGTTCGCCGCTGTTAACGGAATTGACCTGACAGTTCCCGAAGGCGCGATTTACGGCATTCTTGGCCCCAATGGCGCGGGTAAGACAACCACTTTGCGGATGCTGCTCGGCATTATCGAGCCGGATGAGGGTAGCCGCCGGATCCTTGGCGCGGAGCGCCCGCACGATGTCGCCCACGCGATCGGATATCTGCCAGAGGAACGCGGGCTTTACCCGGCCATGAAGGCCTATGAGGCCATTGCTTTTGTTGGGGCGCTGCGCGGGTTTCCGCTTGCCGAAGGCGCCCGGCGCGGGCGTGAGCTGCTGGAGGAACACGGGCTTGGATATGCGGCGGATCGTCAGATTCGTCAGCTTTCAAAAGGTATGGCCCAACAGGTTCAGATATTGGGGACGCTGGTCCATGAGCCGCGGCTGGTCGTTTTCGATGAGCCTTTTGCTGGCCTCGATGCGATCAATCAGGGGCGGCTGGAGCGCATGATGCGCACTCTTGCTGAAAAAGGCACGACCGTGATCTTTTCCACGCATGTCATCGCTCATGCTGAGCGTCTGTGTGACGAAGTGGCGATCATCGCCGGCGGCAAAGTGCCTTTTGCCGGGCCAGTGGATATCGCGCGGGACCGGATCCGGCCTCAGGTGCGGCTGGAAACCCGCGAAAGCGACGGCGCCTGGCGCAAAGCCTTGCCTGCCGATGCGCGCAAGGAAGGGCGTTTCTGGCATTTCTCGCTGCCAGAAAGCGGGGTCGAGCCTTTGCTGCGGGCGCTGATCGAAGGAGAAGCGGGGATCCTGTCGCTATCGATTGAGCGGGCGGGGCTGCACGATGCCTTCGTTGCCATTGCCGGCGAAGCGGCAGCGCGCGCGCTTGAAGAAAATGGCGAAGCGGAGATCATGAAATGACCGGACGTCTTTCCACGTTTGCCGCTGCGATGGTTATCGCGCGCCGTGATTTCGGCGCGATCCTGTTCAGCCGGAGTTTCCTATTCTTCCTGCTCGGGCCGCTGTTCCCGGTGCTTGTTGGCGCCATGGCTGGCGGAGTTGGCCAGCGTGTCCAGGAAAGCGCCGCGCAGCCCGAACTCGGCATCGCCATGCAGGCAGCCGATGTTGATGCCATGCAGGCCGCGCGCGCGGCGCTTCTGCCCCGGCTTGGATCTGCATTTCCGGAATTCAAGGTGGTAAAGCGGCTTGAGCCAGCTGAGAAGTTCGAAGCGGCAAGGGCGCTTGAAAGAGGCAGCGCCAGCGTGGCCGCGATCGTTACTGGAACGCCCGAAGCGCCGACGCTGACCGGTGCCTCCCAGCGCATTGCGCAATGGCAGGGGCCGGTCTCGCTGATTGCGGCCGAAGCCATCGGCAGAGGCCCGGTTGAATATCCGCCGGTCGCTCTTTCGCCTTTGTCCCAGTCCACATCCAGCAACCGGGGGGACCGGCTGTTGACGGCGCAGGGAGCACAAACGCTGCTGTTTTTGCTGACAATGCTTCTGGCCGGCATGGTGCTGTCCAACCTTGTCGAGGAAAAGGCCAACAAGATCATTGAAATCCTGGCCGCTGCGATCCCGATGGATGCAGTATTCTTCGGAAAGCTGTTCGCCATGCTCGCGGTGTCTTTCGTGGGCATCACTGTATGGGGCGTGGCTGGTGCCGCGCTGTTCATGGCGGCGGGTTCGGCCTTTCCGAACTTACCCCCGCCCGCTGTCGGCTGGCCGATATTTCTGGCGCTTGGCATCATCTATTTCGCGGCGGCTTACTTGCTGCTTGGTTCCGTCTTTCTGGCGATTGGCTCACTCGCAACAACGGTGCGCGAAGTGCAGACGCTGTCCATGCCGGTCACCATGATGCAGCTGATGGTCTTTTTTCTGGCAAGTTACGCCATGACGCAGCCGGGCAGTGCGGTTGAGCTTGGGGCGGTTGTCTTCCCGTTCAGTTCACCTTTCGCGATGCTGGCCCGCGCGGCGCAAAATCCGACGCTCTGGCCTCATGCGGCTGCGATTGTGTGGCAGACCTTGTGTGTCATTGTCTTCGTGCGGGTCGGGGCACGACTTTTCCGGACAAGGGTGATGAAATCGGGTCCGGCCAAAGTGAAGGCTGGCAAGCGCGGGTTTTTTGCCCGCCTGCGTCCATCTGCGGCCTGACGGCGGCCCACCTATTGACATTGTGCTGGCAGTCCCGAGATTGGCAGTGGGGGCGTGATTGACGGAGGAAAGGGGGCGTGATTGACGGAGGAAATCCTCACATGCCGGACTTGAACGATGCTGCAAATGGCTGGTCGCGAAGAAAGCTGCTGACCGCGCTGGGAGCGACCGCTTCGCTGCCAGTTATGGCGGCCTGCGGAAGCGGGGATGCTTTGGCGAAGAGCTTCCCTGTTGAGTATGGCGAAGCGCAGTGGCGCAAGCGCCTGACCGCCGAACAGTTCTTCATTCTGCGTCAGGAAGGAACCGAGCGGCCATATTCCTCGGCTTTGCTTAAGGAAAAGCACAAGGGAATCTATGTCTGCGCCGCAGATGGCAGCCGGCTGTTCTCTTCAGCCACGAAGTATGACAGCAGGACTGGTTGGCCCAGCTTCTGGAAACCCCTGCCGGGGGGGACCGGGACATCGACCGATTACAAGCTTGGCTATCCGCGCACCGAAGTACATTGTGCCACTTGCGGTGGGCATCTGGGCCATGTCTTCAACGATGGCCCCAGGCCGACGGGTAAGCGGTACTGTATTAACGGCGATGCAATGGAGTTCCGGGCCGGCTGAGTTTTTGGGTGCAGGGCTTCAGCCCACTGCCCCGCTGCCCACTGCCCCTCAGGCCCAGTGGCGCAACTCGTCTTCGGCGCCGAGATCGCCTAGAATATTGGGCGGTAGCTGCATCCTGGCGGCAGTTCGAGCCAGTGCTTCAAAGGATAGCAGGTCCTGCATTGCAAGGCCGTAAGCCGGGCTCTTGCGCCAACGAACTGCTGCTGTTCGCGGGCCAAAGCCTTCCGCCTGAAGGGTCACTTTCTGGTCTATCGCCAGAGCACCGTCAGTTTCGATGCCAATCCCGTCGCGAGACAGGTCACGTATGACAGCAGGCAAGAGTAACTCGCCCACTTTCACAGCGGCCGGAGTTTTCATTCTGAGCCGCAAGGATCGCTTGGGGAAAGGGCTTGCCTCGGTGATAAAGCGGGGGATGTCGATTGAATCGCTGAAGCGGAAGCCCGCCAGACCGTGATTGTGCCATACGCGCTCGACTTTGAATCTGTCGCCAGTGGCAAGCTCAAGAGAGAGCCCGCCGTCGCCGGGGATGGGGTGGAAAAGGCGCAACTTCACTCCGCCTTCAGATACGTCCCGGATGACACAGAGGAATTCGCCTCTGTCGCATGTCAGCTTCGCACTGCGGATCAGCAGGGTAAATCGTGTCTTTTCGCGCAGTCCCTCGTGTTCGTGAAACGCTGAAACAGCAGGGTCGAGGTCATTGTGATCAGGGCCCGTCATTCTTGCTTTTCCCAGAGAAGCCGTGGTGGGTCTGCGGGCCAATTTCAGCCACGTTTCATCGGGTACAACAGAGGTCTTAAAGGCCTAAGTTCGGGGTCTAGGTGAAATCCGCGGGTCCTGGGAATCGCTGTTCCCACGAAAAAGGGGCCGGATTTCTCCGGCCCCTCTTTTCTTAGTCCCTCTATGGAGGGGAACTTACATACCGGAACCCGGTCCATAAGTGATTTCGACGCGGCGGTTTTGCAGTTCGCGCACCCCGTCTTCTGTCGCGACCCGGGGCTGGCCTTCGCCGAAGCCCTGGCTTGAGATGCTGGCATCGGGAATACCGCGCGCGGAGAGATATTCGCGCGTTGATCCGTTACGCTCTTCGGACAGGTTCT
>JAHRVR010000106.1 GCA_019090585.1 Sphingomonadaceae bacterium | reverse complement strand
TGCGGTCATATTCGACCAGCGCCCCGACTGGGTAGAACATTTCGCTGATTATCCCATAGCGATGACCTTCTTCGTGCCAGAGTTGCTGGGCAACCTGGGCACGAAACGAGATTTGCAAAGCGCGAATAATCCGGGTCTGCAAGTTGTCGTCGGTGGTGGATTTGTCGATGCAGGCCTTGCCGCGAAAGTGGCACAAGAAATCAACTGCGATGTGGTTGTAACTTATGGAGCGACCGAGTTCACTCACTGTCTTGAGCAGCGAGTGGAGGCTCAGGAGGATGCCATATGGCTGACGCGGGTCGATGGGAAGGTCATTGAGGTGCTCGACGAAGACGACATGCCCGTGCCAACGGGTGTCGAGGGCATCGTCCGCGTGAAGCTGGGATCATTTGAAACAGACGAATATATGGACGACCCCGAAGCGACGGCGAAGCACTTCCGGGATGGGTATTTCTATCCCGGTGACATGGCGGTGCAGCGCGAGGATGGCCGGATACGCATTCTTGGACGGGTCGCCGATGTTCTGAATCTGGGCGGGCGGAAGATCGTCGTTCGGCCTTTTGAGGAGCGGGCGAGCAAGGCGTTACAGGTTGAGACGCTCTGCGCGTTTTCTCAGCAGGATGACGATGGCAAGGAGATGCTGATCATCGTTATCGAAGGGGACAAGTTGCCGGACCGGGCGCGGCTTCAGGCGGTGGCCAAACAGATCCCGCAAGTTGCGCAGATCCGCTTTGCCCTGATCAACAGATTTCCGCGCGGCGATAACGGGATGATGAAAGTCAACCGGCGCGAAGTGCTCAGACTGGTGCGTGAGAAGCAGTCTGATCAGGTGAACCGGCCGGCTTCGGTTGCGACCTGATCAGACACTTAATCCCGGAATGGACCCTGAGCTTATCCCTGTTCGCTTTTTTCCCAGTAGCTCGCGCGCAATTGCTGTTTCATCATCTTGCCGGTGATGTCGCGGGGAAGTTCCTTTTCGAAGTCCACGGTTTTTGGACATTTGAGAGTTGAAAGCTGGCTCTTGCAATATGCGATCAGCTCTGCCTCCATCTCTGGCCCCGCATCGGACCAGTCCGCAGGCTGAATCACGGCTTTGACAACTTCGCCCAGGTCCGCATCGGGCACGCCAAACACGGCTGCATCCTGGACTTTGGGGTGCAGGATCAGCGCGTTTTCCGCTTCCTGCGGATAAATGTTCACGCCGCCCGAAATGACCATGAACGCGCGCCTGTCGCTCAGGAACAAATAGCCGTCCTCATCCACATGGCCGATATCGCCATAAGTTCGCCAGCCGGGATGTTTGGGGTTTCTCGATTCCTTGGTTTTTTCCGGATCGTTGTAATAGCTGAAGTCGTTTGACGTTTCGAAGAAGATGGTTCCGGTTTCGCCGATGGGAAGCTCGTCGCCGCTGTCCCCGCAAATGCGGATTATTCCTTCGACCGAGCGCCCCACCGATCCCGGCTTCTTCAGCCATTCCTTACTGGTGATCACTGTGGCGCCCGCGCTTTCAGTGCCTCCGTAAATGTCGAACAGGATCGGTCCAAACCATTCGATCATCTCATACTTGACCTTGAGCGGGCAGGGGGCCGCCGAGTGAATCGCGAGGTTCAATGAGGAGACATCGTATTTCGCGCGCACTTCGGGCGGGAGCTTAAGCAATCGGATGAACATGGTTGGCACGAACTGGCTGCGCGTGGGATGATATCTATCGACAGCCCTAAGCAAACCTTCCGCATCGAATTTCTCCATCAGGATGATGGTCGCACCCATTTGCTGTTCCTGCAGCGTCATCATCAGGGTGCCGACATGATACATCGGCGCGGTGGTCATATAGCCGGTGCCGGCCTCTACCGGGCTGAACGGGTTGTAGAAGGGCGGATTATGCTGGTCGAACGGCTGTTCCGGTAGGTCCTTGCGAATACCCTTGGGGCGTCCAGTCGTTCCGGATGAATAAATCATCGGCTGCCCGCAGGACTGGTCAGCGATTTCCGTATCCGGCATTTTTGCCGTCGCATCTTCCCACTGTTCAAGATCGCCCAGCGCCCCATTAAGGCAAAAGACCGTCTCGATATTGGGGCAGAGAGTGGAAATCTGGTCAATCAGCGCCTTTGCATGCGGGACTTCGGCATCGACGATCAGCACCCGTGCGCCGCTATCATTGACGATGTAGGCGGTTTCCTCGGCTTTCAGTTTCGAGGCGATCGGCGTCATGTAGAGGCCGGAGCGCTGCATCGACCATGTGATCTCATGGAAACGGGCATTGTTGGTAGACCACAGTGCAAAGCCATCGCCGCGCTTCAGTCCAAGCGATCGGAGCAGTTGCGCGCCTCGGTTGGACGCACGTTCCAACTCGGCAAAAGTCACCGTTTCGCCGCTGCCGGCCATAATCAATGCTGGTGTGTCTGGCGTCTTAGCGGCCCAATCCCTGATATGCATAAATCTCCCTCTGACTTCTGGCTCTTCCTGAGCAAATTGTGCTGGAAAACGGTAAATTAGCGTGGCACCGAGTCAAGCTGAATACTGGGTAGGCGTTAGATTCGCGCCCTCGTTTCTCTGATGTCGAAATGATAATTGAGCTGGTTGAACAATGACAAGCCATGCCGCCCGGAATTGGCTGAGCGGCGACGCGATGAAAATGACACGCCGCTGGTTTCGCGTCCAGTGCAGCGCAATAGCCGGGCTGGCATAATTGCGAGGCTGCGGCTAACAGGCCGGAGAAACGAGGAGAAAGACCGATGACGAGTCCGGATGATGGTAACATCGTTGAGGAAGGTCCGGACGGAAAGATAATCGTACCGGACCATGTGCAGGAAGCCGTAAGGACCCTGCTGCGCTGGGCAGGCGACGATCCCTCGCGTGAGGGTTTGCTCGATACGCCATCGCGCGTTGGCCGTGCATGGAGGGAATATTGCGGGGGCTATGCAGATGATCCGGCGGTCCATCTGTCCCGTGTGTTTGAGGAAGTGGGCGGCTATGATGAGGTCGTGCTGCTGAAGGACATTCCGTTCCAGTCCCACTGCGAACACCATATGG
>JAHRVR010000105.1 GCA_019090585.1 Sphingomonadaceae bacterium | reverse complement strand
GCTCAGCGAAATTGGCCGGATTGCTGCCAGCCAGCGGGATGTCGCGGGCATAGGCCAGCTCGATCAGCGCTTCCTCGCTCGCGTCCTCAACGGGATCGCCGGTCCGCGCAACCTCGATGTAAAGGCGATTACCGAACAAGGCCTGCAAGCGATCACAATACCGCTCTGCCGCCTCGTGCTGCCCTTCGGCCATCAGCCGCGCCAGTGCGCCCTCACCCGCACCTGTCAGGCAAATCAGCCCGTCTGTATGGCCTTCAAGTCGCTCCAGCGCGACGTGCGGATCCAGATGGAGCGGCCGGTCGAGATGGGCCGCGGACACCAGGTGGCACAAGTTAAGCCAGCCCGCTTCGTCCTTGGCAAAAAATGCCAGCCAGTCAATCGGGCTATCGTGCCCTTGCGCTGCGGGCCCGCTTTCGCCCTCGCTACCACGCGAAATCGCAAGGAACGTGCCGACGATTGGCTGGATGCCCTCCTTCCGGCACGCCGCAGCAAATGCGACCGAGCCATAAAGCCCGTTTCGGTCGCAAATGGCGATCGCCGGAAAGCCGCGATCCTTCGCCAGTTTGGCGATCGCCGCAGGGTCGATCGTGCCATCGAGCATGGTGTAGCTGGAAAATACCCGCAGCGGGACGAAGGGAGCGTAGGCCATCGCACTTTGCTAACGTCCCTTGCGGCAGGTTCAAGCAGCCCTTGCCGGAAACTGACGACAAGTTGGGGATAGACAAACTATACTTGTGCGAATTGGGCGCTATGTTGCGGCTGTTCCCGACGCAATTCAAAAGGGCATAATATGGACAACGGACTGGATTCGCCCGGCATATCGCTTGTCGATCGTGCGAAGGCCATCATTCTCAAGCCGAAGGACGAATGGCCGAAGATTGAAGCCGAGCAAAAAAGCACCGGCGACATCCTGCGAAGCTATGTTCTGCCGCTTGCGGCAATCGGCCCGGTCGCTGCTTTACTGGGTGGTCAGATCTTCGGCTATGGCGGCTTCGGATTCTCCTTCCCCCCCAGCCTGATAAGCGGGATTTCGACCGCGCTCATCAGCTATGCCCTGGGCATCGTTGCCATATTCGTCATGGCGTTCATTGCCGACTGGCTGGCACCGAAATTTGACGGACAGAGCAATCGCGCCAATGCCTTTCGCCTTGTCGCCTACAGCTACACCGCGGCATGGCTTGCTGGTATCTTCGGCCTGATCCCATCGCTCGCCTTTTTTGGCCTCCTGGGTCTCTACAGCATCTACCTGCTTTACACCGGCGCGGCACCGCTGATGAAAGTCCCACAGGAAAAGGCGGTGGGCTATACTGGCGTGACGCTTCTCGTCGCAATAGTGCTTGCCGTGATCATTGCGCCGGTTACCGGGGTCATCGCCGGGCTGTTTGGCGCCACCGGCGGCGGCATGGCCAGCCGGGACAGCGGCTCTTTCGATTCCGGATCGATCAGCATTCCGGGCATCGGAACGATCGACACCGGGAAGATAGAGGAAGCGGCAGAACGGGCCAAGAAAGTCCAGAGCGGTGAGATCAAGGCAGTGCCGACCGAAACGCTCAAGGCGCTGCTGCCCGACCGGATCGGACCGTTTGAGCGCACCGGGTTTTCAACCCAGACTTTTGGCAAGGTCGGAGCCGGAGTGGAAGGCACCTACAAAGCGGCTGGCGCCACGCCGGACCAGAAATACCAGTTCGACTTGCGAATCCGAGACATGCTTGCCCTGTCCGGCATTGCCGGGATCGGCGCAGCCATGGGTATAGAGCAGACCAGTGAGGACGAAAACGGCTATAAGCGTATCGGTACGGTCGATGGGCAATGGCGCGAGGAACGCTGGCGCAACACCAGCAACAGCGGGACATACGCCACCCTTGTTTCAGACCGATTCCGCGTGGAGGCCAGCGGCCGTGTCCCGGACATGGACGTGCTGAAATCAGCTGTCGCTGCCATCGATGAAGGCGATCTGGAAGATCTGGCTGACGATTGAGCACTTGAGCGATTCGGGCAGCAGGGCAATCCCGCCCCGCCCGAAACGCTCCAAAGCCGCAATTCGCTCTAGAGAAGCGCCTCGATGTCGCGTTCCAGCGTCTCTGGCTTGGCCGCGGGTGCATAACGGCGAACCACTTCGCCTTCCCGGTCGATAAGAAACTTGGTGAAATTCCATTTGATCGCTTTGCTGCCAAAGAGGCCGGGCGCTTCCGATTTCAGCCAGGCATAGAGCGGATCGGCATTGTCTCCATTCACTTCGATCTTCGCCATGAGCGGGAAACTCACGCCGAAATTGACCTCGCAGAAGCTGGAAATTTCATCGGCACTGCCCGGCTCCTGCTTGCCGAACTGATTGCAAGGAAAAGCGACAACCTCGAAACCCCGGTCGCGATATTTCTCCCAGAGCGCCTCAAGTCCCTTATACTGAGGGGTGAACCCGCATTTGCTCGCCGTGTTCACCACCAGCAGAACCTTGCCAGCCTTTTCCGCAAGATCGACGTCGTTGCCATTGGGCAGCTTCGCCTTGAAGTCCGCGATAGTGCGTACTTCCGGTTGCATCACGTCTCCGGGAAGTCGGGACGGCGCGCAAGTGCTTCGATATCATTGGACTGGAAACGGCGATCCCCCGCCTTGTCGATAACATATTTGCCACGCTCATCCTCAGGCAACGACATGACGAACCGAATCATTTCCGCAAATGCGCCGCGCCTGATCGACTTGAAACTGTCCAATAGGCCGCCGCCATCCCCGCGTTTGTGCAATTCAGCGCTGTCATTCCAGTCGATTTCGCTGTCTCCTCCGGATTCGCCCTGAAACGTGCTGGGTGAAGTCATCGCTGTATCCCTTTCGAATTAGCGCCCGCAGTGTGTTTTGACGCAGGTCTGCGATAGTTTCAACGGCCTATTCCAAGTGGCCTTCGTGCAGTCGCACGACGCGGTCCATGGACTGAGCCAGCCGCTCATTATGCGTAGCGACAAGAGCGGCGCTGCCCTCTCCGCGTACCAGTTCGAGGAACTGCACAAGCACTTTGTCGGCCGTAGCCTCGTCCAGATTTCCGGTCGGCTCGTCGGCAAGGACAAGATTGGGGCGATTGGCAAGCGCGCGGGCAACGGCGACGCGCTGCTGCTCGCCGCCAGAAAGCTGGCTAGGCCGGTGATGCAAGCGCTCACCCAGCCCAAGCGCAGTCAGCAATTCGCTGGCCCTTGGGTCTGCGTCCTTGCGCGAAACATCGGCAACAAGCTGTGGCAGGACAACATTCTCGATCGCCGTGAAATCAGG
>JAHRVR010000104.1 GCA_019090585.1 Sphingomonadaceae bacterium | reverse complement strand
GATGAGTATCCCGAATGGGAAGTTTTTGATGAAACCGGCGCGCAATTCCGCAAAATCGATGTCCAGCATCATCACCACAAACAGAAACAGCACCGCGACAGCGCCTACATAAACGATGATCAGCAGCATCGCGATGAATTCCGCGCCCAACAGCACCATCAACCCCGCTGCGTTGAAGAATGCCATGATCAGCCAAAGCACCGAGTGCACCGGATTGCGCGCGAGTATGGTGATCGCGCCCGATGCGATTGTCAGACCCGCAAAAAGGTAAAAGGCTAAGATATGAATCATGTCCCCCCGGCGCCCCTACCTATACGGCGCATCGGCTTCAAGGTTCGCGGCTATCGCACGCTCCCACTTGTCCCCGTTCGCCAGAAGTTTAGCCTTGTCGTAGAGTAGTTCTTCGTGCGTTTCGGTCGCATATTCGAAGTTCGGCCCTTCAACGATCGCATCAACCGGACAGGCTTCCTGACAAAAACCGCAAAAGATGCACTTGGTCATGTCGATGTCATAACGAGTGGTGCGACGCGAACCATCTTCGCGAGGCTCGGATTCAATCGTGATCGCTTGCGCCGGACAAACCCCCTCGCACAGCTTGCAGGCAATGCAGCGCTCCTCGCCATTGGGATAGCGGCGCAGCGCGTGCTCACCGCGAAAACGCGGGGAGAGCGGGTTCTTCTCGAAGGGATAGTTGATCGTCACCTTCGGCCTGAAGAAATACTTGAGGGTCAGCCAGTGGGCCTTGAGAAACTCCCAAAGCGTGAAGCTCTTGATGAGTTGGGCGATGCTCATACCGAGTACCTCGTCAGCATCAAATAGCCTGAGACCAGCACCACGAAGAGCAACGAAACGGGAAGAAAGACTTTCCAGCCAAGCCGCATCAACTGGTCATAGCGGAAGCGCGGCACAGTGGCCTTCACCCATGAAAAGACGAAGAAGAAAAAAGCAATCTTGGCAAACAGCCAGATCCAGCCCGGAATCACATAAAGCGGCGCCCATTCCACGGGAGGCAGCCAACCGCCAAAGAACAGCGTGGCGTTGAGCGCGCACATCAGAAGGACATTGGCATATTCACCAAGCCAGTACAGCGCGAAACTCATGGAGGAATATTCGGTCTGATACCCAGCGACAAGCTCGCTTTCCGCCTCGGTCAGATCGAAAGGCGCGCGCGCCGTTTCGGCCAGCGATGATATCAGGAACATTACCCACATCGGGAACAGCAGCACGTTGAATGCAAAGCCGTTGACGAAGCCCAGACCGTGCCCTTTCTGGGCGATCACGATTTCGTTGAGATTGAACGTCCCGGCCCACAGAACCACACAGATCAGGATGAAGCCGATCGAGACTTCATAAGAAATCATCTGGGCCGAGGCGCGCATGGCCGAAAAGAACGGGTACTTTGAATTGGATGACCAGCCCGCGATCACCACGCCATAAACGCCCAGCGAAGAGATCGCGAGAACATAGAGCAGCCCGACATTTATATCCGCCAATATAGCGCCAGAATTGAACGGGATCACCGCCCAGGCCAGCAACGCGACTGTGAAAGTCACAATCGGCGCGATCACGAAAAGACCCTTGTTCGCAGCCGATGGAATAATGGTTTCCTGCAGGAACACCTTCAATCCGTCCGCGAAACTTTGCAGCAAGCCAAAGGGACCAACCACATTGGGCCCGCGCCGCATCGCCATGGCGGCCCAGATCTTGCGATCGGCAAGAATAGCATAAGCCACTGCCACCAGAAGGGGCACTACGATCAGCAATATTCCGCAGATCGTGGCAACAAACCACGCCCATTCATAAGGCATGCCCAGCGACTGGAAAAAAGCTGTCATTCCGCCGCCTCCGCGATTTCATCACGATCTATGAGTTCCGCCGAGCAGCGCTGCATCGTCGCGCTGGCGCGGCAGATCGAATTGGTGAGGTAGAAGTCCTTCACCGGATAGCCGATTACGACGGAAACTGGCGCTGCGTTGCCGTCTGGCAGCACATTGCCGTAATCGGCAAGCCCTTCGACGCCAAGCGCGGAAACTTCGGCAATCATCGCGGCGCGCAATTCCTCAAAGCGGTCAAATCCGACTTCCACGCCCAGCGCATCGGCCATGGCCCGCAAAATTGTCCAGTCCTCACGCGCGTCACCCGGTGCGAAAACGGCTTTTTCGGCGAACTGCACCCGGCCTTCGGTGTTGACGTAAGTTCCCGCTTTCTCGGTATAGGCCGCGGCGGGAAGGATAATGTCGGCTGCATGCGCTCCGGCATCGCCGTGATGCCCGACATAGACGATCATCGAATCAGCGAACTTGGTATAATCCACTTCGTCCGCCGCCAGCGAAATCACCATCTTCGGCTTGGCGGCTACGATGTCGGCAAGGCCGCCCTTCTGCGCAAAGCCAAGCATAAGGCCGCCCATGCGCGCTGCGGCAAGATGCAGGACGTTGAATCCGTTCCAGCCATCCCTGACGAGATTGTATTGCGCCGCCAGAGCGAGCGCAGGCGGTATCGCGCCTTTAGCAATCGCTCCGCCGCCAACAATGATCGCGGGCCGCTCTGCGCTTTTTAGCGCATCGGCAACATGGCCGGGCAAATTGCCAAGCAAAGACAGATCATCGCCCAGGAATTCACCGCCGAATGTCGTCTCCCAATCGGGACCGATCAGAAAGACCTTCGCGCCGCGCTTGACCGCCTTGCGCAGCCGAACATTGACCAACGGCGCTTCCCAGCGCACGTGGCTGCCGACGATCAGGATCGCATCGGCAGCCTCGATCCCGGCCAGGCCAGAATTGAAATTCACTGCCGCCATGCTGGACGTATCGTAATCCATGCCCGTCTGACGACCTTCGAGCATGGTGGAACCCAGCGCGGCCACGAGCTTTTTGGCCGCAAACATGGTCTCACAATCGAGCGTGTCGCCCGCTAAAGCGGCAATGTTTTCGCCCGGATTGATTCTCTTGATCGCTGCGAAAGCCTCTTCCCATGTCGCAGGCTGAAGCTTGCCGCCCTTGCGGATCCAGGGTTGGTCAAGCCTGCGCCGGGTAAGCCCCTCGCACATGTAGCGCGCCTTGTCCGAGATCCACTCTTCATTCACATCGTCATTGACGCGCGGCAACACGCGCAGCACTTCGCGCCCACGGCTATCGACACGGATATTCGCGCCGCAAGCATCGGAAATATCAATAGAGAGCGTCTTTTTCAGCTCCCATGGCCGCGCTTCAAAAGCATAAGGACGGCTGGTGAGCGCGCCGACCGGGCACAGATCGATCACATTGGCCGACATCTCGTGCTTCGCGGCCTGTTCCAGATATGTCGTGATCTGCATGTTTTCGCCGCGATAGAGCGCGCCGATCTCGTCCACCCCGGCGATCTCTTCGGAAAAGCGCACACAGCGCGTGCAATGAATGCACCGCGTCATCGCCGTCTTGATCAGCGGGCCCATGTGTTTTTCGGTAACAGCGCGCTTGTTCTCGTCATAACGCGTCGCGCCCCGGCCATAATTCAGGCTCTGATCCTGCAGGTCACATTCGCCGCCCTGATCGCAAATCGGGCAATCGAGCGGATGGTTGATGAGGAGAAACTCCATCACCCCTTCGCGCGCCTTTTGAACCATTTCGCTATTCGTGCGGATGGTCTGTCCTTCGGCAGCGGGCAGTGCGCAGCTTGCCTGAGGCTTGGGCGGTCCCGGCGCCACTTCCACCAGGCACATCCGGCAGTTACCGGCAATGCTGAGCCGTTCGTGATAGCAAAAGCGCGGGATTTCCTTACCCGCCAGCTCGCACGCCTGCAGAATGGTCGCGCCTGCAGGAACTTCGAGTTCAGTGCCATCTACAGTGACTTTAGGCATGACTAGAACCCTACCCAATCATCGGAGCTGTTCGAATCTTCATTATCCGTTTTGAACCGCTTGCTCATGCGCGCGAGAAAGTCCGGCGCAAAAATCAGCAAACCGATGGCGACTATGCCCAACAGGATCATTGCGGCCCAGATCACTCCGCAGCCTCCCGCACGTTCTCGGAAATCCGGCGTTCCAGTTCAGGCCGGAAATGCCGGATCAGTCCCTGAATCGGCCATGCAGCCGCATCGCCCAGCGCGCAGATCGTGTGGCCTTCCACCTGCTTGGTGACTTGCTGGAGCATGTCGATTTCCTCGACTTGCGCATCGCCTTCGCGCAGGCGTTCCATCACGCGCCACATCCAGCCTGTGCCTTCGCGGCACGGCGTGCATTGGCCGCAGCTTTCATGCTTGTAGAAGTAGGACAGGCGCGAAATGGCGCGCACAATATCGGTCGATTTGTCCATCACGATCACAGCTGCGGTGCCAAGGCCAGAGCCCAGTTCCTTCAGCCCGTCAAAATCCATCTGCGCGTCCATGATCTGCGCCGCAGGAACCAGCGGCACAGAGGAACCGCCCGGAATGACAGCAAGCAGATTGTCCCAACCCCCGCGCACGCCGCCGCAGTGCTTTTCGATCAGCTCGCGGAAGGGAATGCCCATTTCCTCTTCGACAACACATGGTTTATCGACATGGCCGGAAATCTGGAACAGCTTGGTGCCGAAATTGTTCTCACGCCCGAATGAGGAGAACCACGTTGCGCCGCGCCGCATGATGGTGGGCGCAACGGCGATGGATTCCACATTGTTGACCGTGGTTGGGCAACCATAAAGGCCCGCGCCCGCAGGAAATGGCGGTTTAAGACGCGGCTGCCCCTTCTTGCCTTCGAGGCTTTCTATCATCGCGGTTTCTTCACCGCAGATATAAGCCCCGGCGCCGCGGTGGACGAAGACATCGAAATCATAGCCCGAACCGCAAGCATTCTTGCCAATCAGACCAGCCTCGTAAGCCTCATCTACAGCAGCAAAAAGCGTCTCCGCTTCACGGATATATTCCCCGCGAACATAGATATAGGCGGCCCGCGCGCCCATCGCGAAGCCGGCAATCAGCGCGCCTTCGATCAGCTTGTGCGGATCGTGGCGGATGATCTCACGGTCCTTGCAACTGCCCGGCTCGGATTCGTCCGCGTTGATGACCAGAAAGCTTGGTTTTGGATTGCCAAGATGATCGCTGGGTGGATCTTTTGGCATGAAAGACCATTTCAGACCCGTCGGGAAACCGGCACCGCCGCGGCCACGCAGCCCGCTGGCCTTCATTTCCTCGATGATGGCATCGCGGCCCTTTTCGAGAATTGCCTTGGTGTTATCCCAATCCCCGCGGCCCTGTGCGGCGGGCAGGTTCCACGGCTGGTAGCCATAGACATTGGTGAAGATGCGGTCTTTATCGGCGAGCATCATCGCCTCCACCCTCATCGTACGCCTGCCCTTTGCCGACGAAATAGAGCGCCAACGCGCCGCCAAAAAAAGGAAGTGACCAAAGATACCGTGCCGAGATGATCATGATGAGGCCAATGATCACCATGAAGGCGCTCGCAAGGAAATAGAGGTTAAAGTTCTTCACCGACCGCCCCTGTAGTCATGATTTTCCGTGACCATTTCCTTCAACGTGGTCGGGCCTCCAAGCGGCTCACTGGTGTGGCGGCCCGGCTCTTGCGTTCCAGCTTTGGGCTTGTTGCCCGCCGCCAGCTCGTCCAGCACATATTCAATCCGCTGGGCGGTCAGATCCTCAAAATTGTCGTCGTTGATCTGAACCATCGGGGCGGTCGCGCAATTTCCCATGCATTCCACTTCGGTAAGCGTCCACAAGCCGTCGTCGGTTGTGTGCCCCTTCTTCATGCCGCGCTTGGCACATGTTTCAAGAATATCGTCCGAGCCGCGCAGCATGCACGGCGTGGTGCCGCAGACCTGCACATGAAATTTGCCGACCGGAACCAGGTTGTACATCGTGTAGAATGTGGCAACCTCAAGCACGCGGATCACGGGCATATCAAGCGAACGCGCGATGAATTCCATCACCGGGAGGGGAAGCCAGCCCTGCGTGCCGGTTTCCTGACCCACTTGCCGCTGCGCAAAATCCAGCAGCGCCATGACGGCGGATTTCTGCCGACCATCAGGATAGCGCGCAATCGCGGCCTTCGCTTTGCTCTCCCACTCGGGCGTCCAGGTAAAGCCCCCCCACCGCTCTCGCAGTTCGGGCGTATCGGGTTCCAGATGACGATCAGCCATTAGCGGTCACACTCCCCGAACACCGCGTCGAGAGCGCCAAGGATGGCGGTCGCGTCAGACAGCATGTGGCCCTTGCACATCATGTCCATCGCCTGAAGATGTGAAAACGCAGTCGGCCTGATTTTGCAGCGATAGGGTTTGTTGGTTCCGTCCGAAACGAGATAGACACCGAACTCGCCCTTGGGGCTTTCGGTGGCGACATAGACCTCTCCGGCAGGCACGTGGAAGCCCTCGGTATATAGCTTGAAGTGATGGATCAGCGCTTCCATCGACTGCTTCATCTCACCGCGCTTGGGCGGGACGACCTTGCGATTTTCCGATGCCACCGGGCCACCCGGCATTTCGGCGATGCACTGCTTCATGATTCTGGCAGACTGGTAAACTTCCTCGACCCGGACCATGAAGCGGTCATAGCAATCAGAATTGGTGCCGACCGGAACCTCAAAATCCATACGGTCATAAACGTCGTAAGGCTGGCTTTTACGGATATCCCAGGGGATGCCCGCACCGCGGATCATCGGGCCGGAAAAGCCCCACCTGATCGCATCATCCTTGCTGACAACGGCAATATCGACATTGCGCTGTTTGAAGATGCGGTTGTCAACGACAAGGCTCATCGCGTCACCGAACAACTCGGGAAGCCGCGTGTCGAGCCAGTTACCGATGTCCGTCAAAAGCTTTTCGGGCACATCCTGATGCACGCCGCCCGGCCGGAACCAGGCCGAGTGCATTCGCGCGCCAGATGCGCGTTCAAAGAAATTAAGACAGTCCTCGCGGATTTCAAACATCCACAGATTCGGTGTCATCGCGCCAACGTCCATAACGTGGCTGCCAAGATTCAGCATGTGATTGCAGATGCGAGTCAGCTCGGCAAACATCACCCGCAGATATTGCGCGCGCAAGGGCACTTCGATGTTCAGCAGCTTTTCGATGGCCAGCACATAGGAATATTCCATGGCAAGCGGAGAGCAATAATCGAGACGGTCGAAATAGGGCAGTGCCTGCAAATAGGTCTTGTGCTCTATCAGCTTTTCGGTGCCGCGGTGAAGAAGGCCGATATGGGGATCGACACGTTCGATGATCTCGCCGTCCAGCTCCATGACCATGCGCAGCACACCATGCGCCGCGGGATGCTGCGGACCGAAATTGATCGTGTAGTTGGTAATGACTTCGTCGCCCGTGGTGGGCGATTCCTCGACCTGGAAGCCGCTCATTTGCCGTCCTCCCGGTCTGTCTCTCCGGCTGACTTTTCATCGCCCGGAAGCACGTATTGCGCGCCTTCCCACGGGCTCATGAAGTCAAAGCTGCGGAAATCCTGTGCAAGTTTGACCGGCTCATAGACAACACGTTTGTCCTCTTCGGAATAGCGCAGTTCCACATGGCCGGTGAGTGGGAAATCCTTGCGAAACGGGTGCCCTTCAAAGCCATAATCCGTGAGGATACGGCGCAAATCCGGGTTGCCGGCGAAGATCACGCCGTAAAGGTCAAACACCTCGCGCTCCAGCCATCCGGCGACCGGCCACAATGTCGTGACAGTCGGAACCGGGGTGTCCTGCGCCGCGCTGACTTTCACCATGATCCGGTGGTTTTTGGTTAGCGACAGCAGCATGTAGACAACTTCGAAGCGTTCGGCGCGCTGCGGATAATCGACACCCGCAATCTCCATGAGCTGCTGGTATTCATGCTCATCGCGCAGACAGCGCAATGCATCTTCGATGCGATCTCTCGCAACGCAAAGCACGATCTCGCCGTGCGCTTCGGTGCTTTCGACAAGCATATCGCCAAGCGCGGCAACGAGCTTGTCCAGCACGCCTTCATTCGAAGCGATCTTCGGAGCGGAATGGAGAACAGTCACAGTGCGAACCTCTTTGCCCTTACCGCTCCACCGTGCCGATACGGCGAATTTTGCGCTGCAACTGCATCACGCCATAAAGCAGCGCTTCTGCAGTCGGCGGGCAGCCGGGCACATATATATCGACCGGAACGATCCGGTCACAGCCGCGCACGACCGAATAGCTGTAATGGTAATAGCCGCCCCCATTGGCGCAGCTGCCCATCGAAATAACATACTTGGGATCGGACATCTGGTCATAGACCTTGCGCAAGGCCGGAGCCATCTTGTTGCACAGCGTCCCGGCTACGATCATGACATCGGACTGGCGCGGAGAAGCGCGCGGCGCAACGCCGAAGCGTTCCATGTCATAACGCGGCATGTTCACGTGGATCATCTCGACCGCGCAGCAAGCCAGGCCGAAAGTCATCCACCACAGCGATCCGGTACGCGCCCACTGGAACAATTCCTCGGTCGAAGTGACAAGAAATCCCTTGTCGCTGACTTCCTGGTTGAGATCATTGAAAAAGGACGCCTCGGGCGGCGTCATCTCGCTCGTCGGCACAGTAGTTCCTGCCGTGTTGGTCACAAGGTTGCTCATTCCCAGTCCAAAGCTCCCTTTTTCCATGCGTAAGCAAGGCCAATCGCAAGTTCACCCAGAAAAACCATCATCGTGATCCAGCCGGGCCAGCCCGTCAGATCGAGCGAGACCGCCCAAGGGAACAGGAAGGCCGCTTCAAGATCAAACACGATGAACAAGATCGCCACCAGATAGAACCGCACGTCGAACTGGCTACGCGCATCATCGAACGCGGGAAAGCCACACTCATACTCGCTCAGCTTTTCGCTATCGGGATTATGCGTGCCCGTCAGGAAAGAGACACCCATCGACAGGAATACGAAAACAGCCGAAAGCCCCAGCGCAATGCCAAGGAAAATAAGGATCGGCAGATATTGTGTTAGGTCGACCAAGGATCAGACTCAAATTCCATCGGGTTTCGACGGGGCCGTAGTCCCCCGTTGGCGATGGCGCAAGTGGGCTAACCGCGTAATCCAGAACCATCACAGGCATATGAGCCTCCCCAACTCTTCAAATTCGCCTCAGCGGCAAAAGCCATCGAAACAGGGCAACGCAAGGCATTGCCAATATTGCACTGCAGCATTACACCTGCCCTGATTCAATAACCACCGTCAAGCAAACGAGGCAAGAACTCATGGTCGCATTTTCCGCCAACGATCCGGTTGTCATACTGTCCTATGCCCGCACGCCGATCGGTGATTTCAACGGCGCGCTTTCAGATGCCAGCGCAACCGACCTTGGCGCGGCCGCGGTAAAAGCCGCAGTCGAGCGTGCAGGAATCTCGCAAGAAGACGTTGAACGCATTTATATGGGCTGCGTTCTGCCCGCTGGCCTTGGCCAGAACCCGGCCCGCCAGGCCGCGCTGAAGGCAGGACTTGCCCTTTCCACACAAGCGACGACGGTAAACAAGGTTTGCGGTTCTGGAATGCAGACCGCAATCATGGGCGCAGAGGCGCTTGCCAGCGGCTCTGCCGATGTCATCGTTGCGGGCGGAATGGAGAGCATGACCAACGCGCCCTATTTGCTGAAAAAGCATCGCGGCGGCGCGCGCGCAGGTCATGATACGATCTACGACCATCTCTTTCTGGACGGACTTGAAGACGCCTATGACGCCGGCACGGCGATGGGCGTGTTCGCTCAGGACATGGCGGATAAATATCAGCTCACCCGTGAGAGCATGGATGAATATTCGCTTGAATCGCTCAAGCGAGCACAAGACGCGATCGCCACAGGAAAATTCGCCGATGAGATCGCTCCTGTAACCATGAAAAGCCGCAAAGGCGAAGTCATGGTCGACGTTGACGAAGCCCCCGGCAAAGGTCGCCCGGACAAGATTCCCAGCCTCAAGCCCGCGTTCACCAAGGATGGAACCATAACCGCAGCGAGTTCCAGCAGAATATCCGATGGCGGCGCCGCAGTTGTCTTGTCGCGCGAAAGCATCGCCAGAAAGAAGGGGATAGAATCCGTTGCCCGCATCGTGGCGATGACGGCCCATGCGCATGAGCCGTCCGGCTTTTCAACCGCACCTGTTCCGGCCATTCAGGAAGCATTGGCGCAGGCCGGCTGGGAGATCGGCGATGTTGACCTCTTCGAAGTCAACGAGGCCTTTGCCTGTGTCACCATGTTTGCGATGCAGGACCTTGGCATCGCGCATGACAAGATCAACGTGAACGGCGGCGCGACCGCGCTCGGGCACCCGATTGGTGCTTCTGGCTCGCGCATATTGGTCACGCTGGTCAGTGCATTGAAGGCCCGGGGATTGAAGCGCGGCATAGCGGCGCTGTGTATCGGTGGCGGAGAAGCCGTGGCGATGGCCGTGGAACGCGTCTGAGCATCACACAGCACAACAGCTCAAAAGTCAGGGAGCGCCCGGCCCCCAGAGCTGCTCTGCTCGAACGAAACCGCGGCGCCCATCGACATCAAGTGCGCACCAGCCCGCTTCGCAATCGCCAAGGTTGCCAGCAACGCCGGGCTGAACGTGCCAAAGGACACCGGACGCAGGCTCGCCCTTTTCCCGAAGCTCGATGTTCGTTTCACCGATGACAATTGCCGTTCTTTGCCGCGACAGGAAACGGCCAAGCATCCAGCCTCTCGCCCCATCAGGATCTTCGACCAGTCGCCAGCCTTCCTTGCGGCGCAGCACCCTGACAGGAAGCCCGTCTCGCTTGTATACCCACTCGATATTATACGTTCTGGCCGGACCAACCCGCATGTTGGCCACGCTGACGTGGATCGAAGCCCAGTAGGGAACTTTGCTGTCTTGTGCGGCTGCGGGAACAGAACCTGCCAAGAGCGCGAGAAATAACGGGAGCCTGAAGGTCAGCGACATAGTCTTGGCATAGCCACCCCGCGCGCTCTTGTGCAAGCCCGCTTGACCGCTTTGCGATGGCGTCCTAGCCGGTCAGGATATGTCAGTCGTTACCGAACCGAATTTGTCCCACCGGATATCCGGCAAACCGAGGGTCATTGTAACGCGCCGTCTGCTTCCCGCGAATCAGGCCCGTATGGCCGAGCTTTTCGATGTCACCCTGAATTTGGATGACACACCGATGAGCCGGGAAAGCCTTGTCGCCGCCATGCAGGACTGCGACGTGCTGGTTCCGACAGTGACAGATACCATCGACGGCGAGATGATAGCGTCTGCGGGCGAGCGGTTGGGCCTGATTGCGAATTTCGGCGCCGGCTATGAACATATCGATATGGATGCCGCCAATACGCGTGAAATCATGGTCAGTAACACGCCCGGCGTCTTCTCCGAGGATACCGCAGACCTGACCATGGCATTGATTATCCTGGCCACGCGACGGTTCGGCGCGGCGGCTCGTGTTCTTTACGACGGAGAATGGAAAGGCTGGGCACCATCTGAACTTCTCGGCCATTCGCTGGATAATAAAGTGCTC
>JAHRVR010000103.1 GCA_019090585.1 Sphingomonadaceae bacterium | reverse complement strand
AGAATATCGCCCGGATGAACTTCAGCGCCGATATAGACGATGCCCGCCTCGTCGAGGCTGCGCAGTGCTTCCTCACCGACATTGGGAATGTCACGGGTGATGTCTTCGGGGCCCAGCTTGGTGTCGCGGGCCATGACTTCGAATTCGTCGATATGGATCGACGTAAAGACATCGTCCTTCACGATCCGTTCCGAGATCAGGATCGAATCTTCGTAGTTATAACCGTTCCAGGGCATGAAGGCGACGAGGCTGTTGCGGCCCAGCGCCAGTTCGCCAAGGTCGGTCGAAGGACCGTCGGCGATGATATCGCCCTCGGCAACGATGTCACCCACCTTCACCAGCGGACGCTGGTTGATGCAGGTGTTCTGGTTTGACCGCTGGAACTTCTGCAGGGTGTAGATATCGACGCCAGACTTGCCTTCCTCGATATCGCCGCCTGCACGGATCACGACCCGGGTGGCATCGACCTGGTCAATAACGCCGCCGCGCTGGGCGCCGATTGCGGCCCCGGAATCGCGAGCGACGGTCTCTTCCATACCAGTTCCGACAAACGGCGCTTCTGCCTTCACCAGCGGCACCGCCTGGCGCTGCATGTTCGAGCCCATAAGCGCGCGGTTGGCGTCATCGTTCTCCAGGAACGGGATCAGCGACGCAGCGACCGAAACCAGCTGCTTGGGGCTGACATCCATGAGCGTAACGTTCTCACGCGGGGCGAGTACGAATTCACCGGCTTCGCGGGCGGATACCAGTTCCTCCACGAAGCTGCCGGCCTTGTTAAGCTCGGCGGAGGCCTGCGCGACCGTATGCTTTTGCTCTTCCATCGCCGAAAGATAGACGACCTCACCCGAAACCTTATCGTTCTCGATTATGCGATAGGGTGTTTCGATGAAGCCGTACTTGTTGACCCGCGCAAAAGTTGAAAGCGAGTTGATCAGGCCGATGTTCGGGCCTTCCGGCGTTTCAATCGGACAAATGCGGCCATAATGCGTGGGATGGACGTCGCGGACTTCGAAGCCTGCGCGTTCACGCGTGAGGCCACCGGGGCCGAGTGCTGAAACACGGCGCTTGTGGGTGACTTCGGACAGCGGGTTGGTCTGATCCATGAACTGCGAGAGCTGGCTTGAGCCAAAGAACTCGCGAACCGCGGCCACGGCGGGCTTGGCGTTGATAAGATCGTTTGGCATCACGGTCGAGACATCGACCGAACTCATGCGCTCTTTCACCGCGCGTTCCATGCGCAGCAGGCCGACGCGGTACTGGTTTTCCAGCAGCTCGCCGACAGAGCGGACCCGGCGATTGCCGAGATTGTCGATGTCGTCGATCTCGCCCTTGCCGTCCTTGAGGTCGACCAGTTCCTTGACGACAGCAAGGATATCCTCGTTGCGCAGCGTGGTAACCGTGTCCTCGGCATCAAGCTCAAGACGCATGTTGAGTTTGACGCGGCCGACGGCGGACAAGTCATAACGATCACCGTCGAAAAACAATCCATCGAACAGCGCCTCGGCTGTTTCCTTGGTCGGCGGCTCACCTGGGCGCATGACCCTGTAAATGGCCTCAAGGCCCATCTCACGGTTTTCGGCCTTGTCCACGGCCAGGGTGTTGCGGATCCACGGTCCGGTGTTCACGTCATCGATATCAAGCAATTCGAGCTGGTCGATACCAGCAGCATCAAGCACCTCGAGATTTTCGGGCGAAAGTTCGTCGCCCGCCTCAAGGTAAATGCGGCCAGTGCTTTCATCGATAAGGTCGCGCGCAACGAAACGACCAAAGACTTCCTCAGTCGGGAGCAGCAGTTCCTTGAGACCGTCCTTCTCAGCCTTGTTGGCGGCACGCGGGCTGATCTTGTGACCAGTGGCGAATATCACTTCGCCGGTCTTGGCATCGACAATGTCAAAGGTCGACTTCACACCGCGCCATTGTTCGGGCTCAAAAGGACGCAGCCAGCCGCCGCCTTCGACGTCGCCGGAACCACGCTTCCAGATCACCGTATCGTAGAAGTGATCGAGAATATCTGCGCTATCCATGCCCCGCTTGAGGACTTTGGAGACTTTCGCTGTATAGCTGATCTCCTCGCCGGTGATTTGCGCGTTTGTTTGAAGAGGCCCGACAGGCGCCTTGATCGAAACGACATCTCCATCAATTGCAAGCACTTCTACCGGAAGCCGAAGGCCATCAATCGAGAGCATATCACCAACCGAGAGTTCGCCCTTGCTGTCAGCGATTTTGATGACCGCATCTCCAAGCCCATAAAGCAGGGCAGTGACCGGCAGCTTGCGCTTACGGTCGATACGGACATTTACGATATCCTTGGCGTCAAATTCGAAGTCCAGCCAAGAGCCACGGTAAGGAATGACACGGGCCGCAAAGAGGAACTTGCCTGACGAGTGCGTCTTGCCGCGATCATGGTCAAACAGCACGCCCGGCGAACGGTGCATCTGCGAAACGATGACGCGCTGGGTGCCATTGATGATGAAAGTGCCGTCCTCGGTCATGAGCGGCATGTCGCCCATATAGACGTCCTGCTCCTTGATATCGAGGACCGAGCGGGTTTCGGTTTCGGGATCGACCTCGAAAACAATCAGGCGCAGCGTAACCTTCATCGGCGCGGCATATGTGATCCCGCGCTGGCGGCATTCAGTGGTGTCGTATTTCGGGTCTTCCAACTCGTAATGCACGAAGTCGAGTTCGGCGGTGCCGGCGAAATCGCGAACGGGGAATACCGAGCGCAGCGTTTTCTCAAGGCCCGAGACATAACCGGTCGCAGGGTCCGAGCGCAGGAACTGCTCGTAGCTTTCGCGCTGAACCTCGATCAGATTCGGCATCTGCACCACTTCATGGATGTCGCCGAAGATCTTGCGGATACGCTTCTTGGTCGAAGGACGGGTGTTGTTCACGGACTTGTTCGCCATGGGAGGGTCTTGCCTCTTCGCTCTAGTATGGACCGGTCCGAACGAATCGGAACCAGTGAAAATTCACGCCGTGCAAATCCGCCATCCAAATGCGAAAAGGCCGCCAGATTCACACGAATCCCTTGGGGAGTCGTGTGGCCTGCAGCCTTTGCGTCAGATGGAAAACCCGCCGCTTCCTTCCTTGCCAGATCCCCGCGCATGGACCTGCCTTGCTCGAAGCGTCGAGCGAACGGGCCGTATAAGCGGCGGTTGGTGCGCTGTCAAATCGCGGATACACTCTGGCCATCGTCACCAAGGTTTCTCGATAAACAATCACTCATATATCGTTTTTCAATATTATCGTTTGACAACGAATGCGACTCGTGGTTATTGAATAACGATAAGAAGCATATCGGAGAACAATCAATGTCACAGATTCTCAACCGTTCGATCGCCATTGCCCTGGCCATAAACGTAGCATTCATCCTTTGGGCGAACACCTTGTCTCCTGCTCTCGCATGACGGCCGGGCAGCCATCCCGGAACATGAGTGAACCGCGCCGCGATGCATTGCTCGGCGTGGTTCGCCTCTTGATCACTGCCTCCATGGTCATAAGCCTGGCCATGGGCCTGGCCACGGCAATTGCGTTTGCGCTTATGCCAGTTTGGTGGGAGTCTGCTCGCATCGCGCTGGAGCAGCAGGCGTCCGGCTCTCTGCCCGAAAACCTCTCCTACCTGATCGGCGGCACACTTGTCCTTGGCGTAGCGGCATCCCTTCTTGTGTTTCAGTTCTTCAGGGTATCACGCAGAATCGTCATTAGTGTGTCAGACGGCGATCCGTTCATTCCTGAAAACGCGACAAGGCTTCGCAATATGGCCTGGCTTTCGGTTGCTGTCCAACTGCTCACTTTCCCGGCCGCTGCATTGACCGGGTGGCTCGCGCACGTGGCCCATACCGCCTATTTCGACAGCAAATTTTCCCTCGGTGGAATATTGCTTGCGCTTGTGCTGTTCGTGCTGGCCCGTGTGTTTCGGATCGGCGCAGAAATGCGCGAAGACCTGGACGGAACAATCTGATGCCGCCCGAATCCACTGAGACTGGCTGCGTGACTGTGAATCTCGGCGACCTCCTGCACGAACGGCGAATGACACTGACCGAACTCGCTGACCGGATTGGCATAACGCTGGCCAATCTCTCGATTCTAAAAACCGGCAAGGCAAAGGCCATCCGCTTTACAACGCTTGAAGCGATCTGCCGTGAGCTTGGCTGCCAGCCGGGCGATCTGCTCAACTTTGAAGAGCCGGCAGACTCCAAGGAGTAGAACCGGACCGGCTGCAGGCCCCGAATGGCTTGACTTCGCACACCCCTTGCGCCATTGGCCCGCTCGGTCCGGCAGACATCCTGTCGGTCAACCGTCCGAGACAGTCGGTGAGGGCAATTGGGTCCTCTTAATTTCCGGCCTAGACGGGGAAAAGAGATTTTTCGGCCTCCGCTCCACAAGGCGCAGTGCCACCCGCGTTTAACAGCGCACTCCTTCCCCATCGGCGGACCATCCGCGCGGCTTTTTGCAGCGCGGGCAAACGTAGCCGGCCGTGCGGGATATCCCATACGGCCATTGTGAAGGAGTAAGGCATGGATCGTTCGCAGAAAACCGACACGGTCGCTCAGCTCAACGCAACTTTGGGCGAGGCAGGTCTGGTGGTTGTCACCCGGAACCTCGGCATGTCAGTGGCCCAGTCCACCGATTTGCGTACCCAGATGCGCGATGCAGGAGCGTCGTTCAAGGTTTCCAAGAACCGTCTTGCCAAGCTTGCCATTGCAGACACCGATTATCAGGGCATCAGTGACCTGCTTACCGGACCCACGGCGCTGGCGACTTCGGTCGACCCAGTTGCTGCGGCAAGGGTTGCAGTCAATTTTGCCAAGACCAACGACAAGTTGGAAATCATCGGTGGCTCGATGGGTGCACAGTTGCTTGATGAAGCCGGGATCAAGGCGCTTGCCGCCCTGCCCTCGCTTGATGAACTGCGCGCAAAGCTTGTTGGCCTCGTTCAGGCTCCGGCGACCAAGATCGCACAGCTTTCCACCGCACCTGCGGCGAAGCTGGCTCGCGTTTTTGGCGCTTATGCCGCGAAGGACGCCGCTTAAGACGTTTCGAAACGATTTCGCCCGGCACCATGTCCGGGCGCCACAGTATCAGGAGTGAATTACCATGGCAGATATCGCCAAGATTGTTGAACAACTTTCGTCGCTGACCGTCCTCGAAGCGTCTGAGCTTGCCACTGCGCTTGAAGAAGCATGGGGCGTTTCCGCCGCTGCGGCCGTTGCCGTTGCCGGCCCCGCCGGCGGTGATGCTGGCGGTGCCGCTGTTGAAGAGAAGGACGAATTCGACGTCATTCTCACCGGCGATGGCGGCAAGAAGATCCAGGTCATCAAGGAAGTCCGTGCGATCACAGGCCTCGGCCTCGCCGACGCCAAGGGTCTGGTCGAGAGCGCGCCCAAGGCTGTCAAGGAAGGCGTCAACAAGGCCGAAGCAGAAGAGATCAAAGGCAAGATCGAAGCTGCTGGCGGCACGGTTGAGCTGAAGTAATTCAGCGCACTGTAATACGTCTCTATCCGGTTACGGCCGGACTGGAATTGAGAAGGGCGGCCCCGCAAGGAGCCGCCCTTTTTCGTTTCGACAGAACCCCGCACTCTTAAGGCATGTGAAACTGCACAGCGGGCAACGATCGCTTGTTAAGCGCTTTCGGGATTGCTCCAGAGATAGCGCGGACGGCGATGATGAATGAGCCACTCACCGCCCACCTTACAGAAGATGTCACGATAAAAGCCGGTACGCTCCAACCCGCGCGACGCCGTAAGCATCCAGTAAGTGGTTACGTTGGCTTCGGTCTCGCTTGCGAAGTCGATGCGGCAGGTTGTCAGGTGATGCTCCATCTTGCCGCTCGGCGCGATGCCTGCGGCGCTCTGGCCTTCAAGCATCTCACGCACGCCGGCTCTGCCTTCCACTTTTACAGAGACCATGTCGATTACGCAGTCGTCGGTAAAACAGCCGACATAGTCGTCCACATTGTGCGTGTCGCCCGATTGGGCAACTACCGCGAGGGACTGCTGGATCATGGCACGCGCTTTTGCCTGTTCGTCAGTCATTGTCTTTCCCCCATCAGTCCGGCCCGTGTCTGATCCGAGATTGCCCCAGAGCGGCAATTTCAGGCTTACAAAAGCGGGCTGGCACCGAATTTCAAATCAAATTCTCAGTCGAGCGTTTCAAGGTAATCGAGAATTGCGCTGCGCCGTTCTTCATTGCGAACCCCCATGACCATGCGCGTTCCCGGGACCATCTTCACCGGCGCTTCCAGCCATGTGTTAAGCGATTCCCGGTCCCAGGTAATGCCGGAGGCCTTCAGCGCCGGGCTGAAACTGAACCCGGCCGTGCTTGCCGCATTCCTGCCGATAATCCCATGAAGACTGGGGCCGATACCCTGCCTGCCCGGCTCAGCGGAATGACAGGTTCGGCATTGCATAAATGCGCGCGGCGGCGCGCCTGAGGCGCTTGCCTGTGTCGCTGCTGCCGTTTGCGCAGGTTCCTGCGCGGCGGGCACTTCGCCCACGGCCGCCTCTTTCCGATCCGGCGCATCCCCGCCGCATCCACTCATTGTGAGAATCACGCCTGCCATTGCGCAAACCCGCGCTGTCTTGTTCATCATGCCTCCGCTCAATAATCCGATGCCATCAAGTAACGCACTGCTCCAACGTTGGAAAGTCTGGGAACGCAGCAGGGCGTGGCTCGCGCACAGCATGACACTATCGCCCGGCGTTTCCCGCGCCTACGGCCATATCATGACCGGGCAGAGAAACCCTTCAGGCCTTGCAGGCGAACTGGCCGCCACCGCGCGGCTGGCCGTGCCGCTTGCCGCGGCCAATGTCATGCAGATGGCGGTCCATTCCATCGACATCATATTTGTTGCGCGGCTGGGGCAGGACGAGCTGGCCGCCGCCAGTCTGGCGATGGCAGCGTTCTGGTTCCTCAACTATGGCTTGTCCGGCCTTGTCAGCGCAGTCGCACCGATGCTTTCGGCCGAGCTTGGCCGCAGGAGCAACCCGGTCCGGGAAACACGCAGGTCACTGCGCATGGCCTGCTGGCTGGCCGTCGCAGGGAGCCTTGCCGGAATCGCGCTGGCCACATTCAGCGAAGAGTTTTTCCTGGCGACCGGACAGCAACCGCGCATTGCCACCCTTGCAGCCCAGTTCATGGCGATCCTGGTATTGAGCATGGTCCCGGTGCAGATTGCCACAGCGCTGCGCATATTCGTGTCGGTCATGGGTCGGCCCGTCTTCGCAACCATGATTACGGGCCTTGCAATCGTAGTGAACGCAATCGCCAATTATGCCTTCGTATTTGGCAATCTGGGAGCGCCAGAGCTTGGCCTGATCGGCTCCGCGCTCGCCAGCCTCGTAACCTCGTCAATCATGGCGCTGGCTTATGTGGCGGCCATCGCGGCAAACCCGCGCCTGCGCCGTTATCGCATATTCGGGCGGTGGTGGCGGCCCGAGTGGCAGCGCCTGCGTGACATCGTGCGCATTGGCACCCCGATCGGGCTGACACTTATGGCAGAGGCAGGCCTGTTTACCGGGGCGGCCTTCCTGATGGGCCGGATCGGTGCTGCGGAGCTGGCCGCTCACACTATCGCGCTACAGATCGCCTCGTTTTCGTTTCAGGTTCCCAACGGCATCTCGCAAGCCGCAACAATCCGCGTCGGCTATCACTTCGGAGCAGCAAGCCTTTCCGGAATTACGCAGGCGGGCCGCGCCGCGCTGTTGGTTGGCGTGGGTTTTATGTGCCTTGCCGCCGCTGGCTTCTTCGCGTTCCCCGAAGTGCTCATGTCGATCTATATAGACCCGTCCGATCCGGCCAATGCGACGCTGGTAGCGCTGACGACACAATATATCTTCATTGCCGCGGCCTTTCAGATATTCGACGGCACTCAGGCCGTGACCGCAGGGTTGCTGCGGGGTCTTCAGGATACCCGGGTTCCGATGCTGATCGCAGTCAGCGCATATTGGCTGATCGGCTTTTCGGCCGCGGCATGGCTCGGGCTGGCCAGCCCGCTTGGCGGCAGCGGTGTCTGGATCGGCCTTGCCATCAGCCTTGTCGTTGCCGCATTCCTGCTGGTGAGCCGGTGGTCGCGCCGCGCCTCACTCAAACTCCTTCCCGCCATGGCACAGAGCGAAATTTATTCACCCCGAATCGCTTGACGAAGGGCAATCCGACACC
This sequence comes from Sphingomonadaceae bacterium, assembly GCA_019090585.1. Lineage (GTDB taxonomy): Bacteria > Pseudomonadota > Alphaproteobacteria > Sphingomonadales > Sphingomonadaceae > Novosphingobium. The sequence continues at coordinate 5,087 of JAHRVR010000103.1, read as the reverse complement.
CATATCCGCGCCCGCTGGCACTCAGCCTATGAGAGTGCCAAACGCTCTATTTTTTGAGGAGGGACTATCCCATGAGTTTTCGTCCGCTGCATGACCGTGTGCTAGTGCGCCGCGTTGAGGCCGAAGAAAAAACAGCTGGTGGCATTATCATTCCTGACAGCGCCCAGGAAAAGCCCGCAGAAGGCGAAATCGTCTCTGCCGGTTCGGGCGCGCGTTCAGAGGATGGCAAAGTCACACCGCTTGACGTCAAGGCTGGAGACCGGGTGCTTTTCGGCAAATGGTCCGGCACCGAAGTCGCCGTCGATGGCGAAGATCTGCTGATCATGAAGGAAAGCGACATTCTCGGCATTCTTGGCTGAGCCTGTCCCGATCCCTGACGAACTGAATCCAGAAGGAAAGATATTATGGCTGCTAAGGAAGTGAAATTTTCGCGCGATGCGCGCGAAGGCATCCTCAAGGGCGTCGATACGCTCGCCAATGCGGTGAAAGTTACGCTTGGCCCCAAGGGTCGCCATGTCGTGATCGAAAAGAGCTTCGGTGCACCGCGCATCACCAAGGACGGCGTTACCGTCGCCAAGGAAATCGAACTTAAAGACAAGTTCGAGAACATGGGCGCGCAGATGCTGCGCGAAGTTGCCTCCAAGACCAATGACCTTGCTGGCGATGGCACCACCACTGCCACCGTTCTGGGCCAGGCAATCGTTCGCGAAGGCATGACTTCGGTTGCTGCCGGCATGAACCCGATGGATCTGAAGCGCGGCATCGATCTTGCCGTGAACAAGGTTATCGATGACCTCAAGGCTCGTTCAGCGGCCGTTTCCGGTTCTGCGGAAATTGCTCAGGTCGGCATCATTTCCGCCAATGGCGACAAGGAAGTCGGCGAGAAAATCGCTGAAGCCATGGAAAAAGTCGGCAAGGAAGGCGTCATCACCGTTGAGGAGGCCAAAGGCCTTGAATTCGAACTCGACGTTGTTGAAGGCATGCAGTTCGACCGCGGCTATCTTTCACCGTATTTTGTCACCAATCCAGACAAGATGACGGTCGAGATGGAAAATCCCTACATCCTGATTCACGAGAAGAAGCTTTCGAGCCTTCAGCCGATGCTTCCGATTCTTGAAGCTGTTGTGCAATCAAGCCGTCCGCTGCTCATCATCGCCGAGGACATCGAAGGCGAGGCACTGGCTACTCTCGTGGTCAACAAGCTGCGCGGCGGCCTTAAGATCGCTGCTGTCAAGGCTCCGGGTTTCGGGGATCGCCGCAAGGCCATGCTGGGCGATATCGCCACGCTGACCGCTGGTGAGATGATTTCTGAAGATCTCGGCATCAAGCTTGAAGGCGTTACGCTGGCGATGCTTGGTGAGGCCAAGACCGTGACGATCGACAAGGATAACACCACAATCGTCGACGGTGGTGGTTCGGGCGATGAGATCAAGTCCCGGGTCGAGCAGATCCGTTCGCAGATCGAGACCACGACATCCGACTACGACAAGGAAAAGCTGCAGGAACGCCTTGCCAAGCTTGCTGGCGGCGTGGCCGTTATCAAAGTTGGTGGCGCTTCGGAAGTCGAAGTGAAGGAACGCAAGGATCGCGTCGATGACGCGCTCCATGCAACCCGCGCTGCGGTTGAAGAAGGCATTGTTCCCGGTGGCGGTACGGCGCTGCTTTATGGGACCAAGTCTCTCGATGGCCTCAAGGGTGAGAATGATGACCAGACCCGTGGCATCGACATCGTCCGCAAGGCGATTCTTTCCCCGCTGCGCCAGATCGCACAGAACGCCGGCTTTGACGGCGCGGTTGTTTCCGGCAATCTGCTGCGTGAGGGTGACGAGACCATGGGCTTCAACGCCGCAACCGATATCTATGAAGATCTCAAGGCTGCTGGCGTAATCGATCCCACCAAGGTTGTCCGTGCGGCGCTTCAGGATGCGGCCTCGGTCGCCGGCCTGTTGATCACCACGGAAGCTGCGATTGCTGAATCGGCTGACGACAAGCCTGCAATGCCGCCAATGCCCGACATGGGCGGCATGGGCGGCATGGGCGGCGGCATGGGCTTCTAAGCCTAGACCGCTACTCACCGAAATTAGGGTCGGAAAAGGATTGCCTTTTTCCGGCCCTTTTTCATGCCCAAAGGGCAGTTCCCGGCAGTTTCGTGCCGATTACCGCACGCAGGACTCGATTCGTCGAAGGAGGCATTGGGCTTGCAGCCGGGCGGGAATAAGGCAAAAGCTAAGGAAATGGGTTTAGCAAGTTTGCATATGGCAAGTCGGATCGGACAATTTTTCGCCAGGATAGCGGGGGCAGTCGCGCTCACCGCGATCTCCTGTGCGCCGATTTCCGCAGCTCATGCGAATGACAGCTCGGACTTTGAACACGCCTTCGACCATGCCTTCGGCACGGATTCACGAGCGCCGCGCACTTACGATACACCGTTCGAAGCACGAATCGCCGCGCTAGCCAATGCCGCAAGAGGCCGTATCGGCGTCGCCGCAATCGACCTTTCCACCAACCGTTCGGTCGAAGTTCTTGGCAATCAACTCTTCCCCATGGCCAGCACCAGCAAGATCGCCATTGCCGCCACTTTCCTGGACGGCGTCGAGAAAAACCGCTGGAGCCTGACAAGCGAATTTCCGCTGATGATTCCGGTGCGCTCGACACCGCATTCAAGCTCGGTCGCGCCCGTTCGGCGAGGCAAGTACATGCCGGCCATCGATCTTATCGAGCTCATGATCACGCGCAGCAACAACGCTGCTACCGACGCGCTGCTGGCCGTTGTCGGCGGGCCCAAAGCAGTGAACGAATGGGTCGAGCGCGCAGGGATCAGTGATTTCCGCATCGATCGCGATATCGCTACACTGGTCCGCGACGATGGCGCCATAGACCCTGCCGTGGTTATCGAAAAGCGGGACAGCGCAACCCCTCTCGCCATGGTCCAGCTCCTGAGCGGCCTTCATGAAGGCAAGTGGCTGAGCGCACATAACCGCAGGGTCATACTTGGCGCGATGGAACGGTGCAGGACCGGCAAGCGCCGCATTCCGGCGCTCCTGCCCGAAGATGCCAATGTCGCGCACAAGACCGGCTCACTGTACAATACATCCAGCGATATCGGCATTATCAAGACGCCCGATGGGCGCGCGTTCGCAGTCGCCATTTACGTAACCGGGCAAGGCACCCGGCGGAACCGCGAGGCCCGAATCGCGACTTTGGCCCGCGCGATCTACGATGGCTACAACAGCCGTCCAGCCCGCTACAGACGCACCGCCTCCCGCTGATCGACGCCCCTGCCGCAGATTCTTAGTTGATTGCAGATCCAGAGCGGTCGTGGTGCCCGAAAAAGAGCCTTATTCGTGACAACAATCCGCGTGCCAGAAGGCTAATTCGAGCTCCGGCGCCGGCCCTCTCTCTCCCCTCATCGTCAACGATGAAATTCTTCGCTCGCTGCGCGACTGGCAGGAAACCAGGCGGGGAAGACGGCTGGAACCAGCGCATCAGAATAAGAAAAAGGCGCGCCGGACCTAACCAACGCGCCTTCCCTTTTTCAGTTACGAAGTACCGATGCTCGGCCTTATTCGCCTTCCATCGCCTTCTCTACGTCTGCAGCGGCAGATTCGGCAGCACCGGCAGCAGCTTCGGCAACGTCGCCAGCGGCTTCGCCGGCGGCATCGCCAGCGGCTTCGGCGGCATCGCCGGCAGCTTCGGCTGCGGTGTCAGCGACATCGCCAGCGGCATCGGTAGCGACTTCGGCGGCATCGCCAGCAGCTTCGGCTGCGGTGTCAGCGACATCTTCAGCCTGCGAGCAAGCCGAAAGAGCGAGTGCGCCGACAGTGGCGGCGGCAGCGAGAACGATCTTGCGCATGTTATAGTAATCCTTGAACAGCGAGTGGACCAAGCGCGGCACGAAGCCGCACTGAAAACCTACCGCACGCGATAGGCTTCACTTTACCAAATAATCGCCTAATCGCGGCACTGCAAGCATTAGTCGCAATTTCCCGGAAGTTGCGGCAGCCGCAAGGTTGGGCAAACGCTCGCCCTCGTACGCTCAGCACGCCTTAAACGGGGCCAGAACTCGATCGAACGCACGGCACGGCCTATCGCAGAAAATCGGCTGGACTGCGGAACAATCGGAAACTGACTGCATGGCCGATAGTCACGAAAAAGGGCGCAGCCCGCAAAGGCTGCGCCCTTCCTCTTAATGAGAAGTACCGAAATTATTCGGCAGCAGCTTCAGCACCTTCAACGGCTTCAGCAGCGGCTGCGGCAGCGCCTTCAACGGCATCACCAGCGGCATCGGCAGCACCTTCAACGGCATCACCAGCGGCATCTGCAGCGCCCTCAACGGCGGCTTCAGCATCATCAGCGGCGGCTTCAACGGTTTCTTCGGCAGCGTCCTGAGTAGCTTCCGAGCAAGCCGTGAGCGAAAGGGCGCCAATGGCGGCGGCGGCGGCGAAAACGATCTTGCGCATTATGGTATTCCTTGAACAGCGAATGGGCTAAGCGCGGCATGAGGCCGAGCTGAGAGCCTATCGAAAACGATAGACTTCACTACGCCAATTAATCCGGTTATCGCACCTATGCAAGCGCTTGTCGGTTTTCACGACACTCTCGCAGGAATTTCGTTCACCAAAACGGGTAGCTGCAAATTGTGTCAACGATGTGACAATTGCGTTCTGGCAAGGAAAGCATCCGCCGCAATTGCCCTCTGGCCAAAAGTGAATTGCACTCCGATCAAGCGCAGATGCGGGCTGACGCGCGGGCGCGGCGCTGCTAACGCTCAGCCATGGATTCCAAGCAGCACCTCTATCTAGTCGATGGTTCGGCCTATATCTTCCGCGCTTATCACCGATTGCCCCCGCTAACCGATCCGGAGGGAACCCCGGTCGGAGCGGTCTATGGCTACACGACCATGCTCTGGAAACTGGCCGAAGACCTCAACAAGGCCGAAGGACCTACACACCTGGCGGTGATTCTCGACAAGTCGGGCACTTCGTTTCGCAACGAAATCTATTCGGAATACAAAGCGAATCGGCCGCCGCCGCCAGAAGATCTGGTTCCGCAGTTCCCTTTGATACGCGATGCAACACACGCATTTT
>JAHRVR010000102.1 GCA_019090585.1 Sphingomonadaceae bacterium | reverse complement strand
GATCCGGGCATCGGCAAATCCACGCTCTTGCTGCAGGTGGCTGCTCATATCGCCGGATCGGACGGAGATGTAGTCTATGTTAGTGGCGAGGAGGCGGCAGGGCAGGTCCGATTGAGGGCTGACCGCCTTGGCCTTTCGGGCGCACCGATTCGTTTCGCCGCAGCGACTTCGGTTCGCAACATATTGACCACGCTTGGGGCGATGACTGCGCCTTCGCTCGTCGTCATAGATTCGATCCAGACCATGCATTCCGACCAGATCGAAGGCGCGCCGGGGACTGTCAGCCAGGTTCGCGGCTGCGCTTTTGAATTGATTCGCTACGCCAAGGAAACTGGCGTCACACTCATACTCGTGGGCCATGTCACAAAGGACGGTTCGATTGCGGGGCCGCGCGTGCTGGAGCACATGGTCGATGTGGTCATGAGCTTTGAGGGAGAGCGCAGTCATCAGTACCGGATCTTGCGAAGCCTGAAAAATCGCTTCGGTCCGGTAGAGGAAATCGGCGTGTTCGCCATGGAAAGCGAGGGGCTGACCGAAGTTTCCAACCCGTCGATGCTTTTCCTGCCCGGCCGCGAGGAACCCGTGGCTGGAAGCGCGGTATTCCCGGCAATGGAAGGAACACGGCCGGTCCTGGTTGAAATTCAGGCGCTTATCGTGCGTCTTACCAGCGGCGCAACGCCAAGGCGGGCGGTTGTCGGCTGGGATAGTGGGCGGCTGGCAATGTTGCTGGCCGTGCTCGAATCTCGATGTGGCCTCAGCCTTTCGAATGCCGAGGTCTATCTTAATGTAGCCAGCGGTTACCGCCTTTCCGATCCGGCTGCGGATCTTGCCGTGGCCGCCGCGCTGGTATCGGCCTTGTCCGACAAACCTTTGCCCGCCAATGCCGTCTGGTTTGGGGAAGTCTCGCTTGCGGGAGAAATCAGGCCGGTGGCGCATTCTGCGCTGCGCCAGCGCGAATCCGCAAAACTTGGATTCGATACTGCATATGGCCCACCGGCAAGTTCGGCAAAGGAGGGTGTTATTGGCTATACGGGATTGACGGTTTTGCCAAATCTCGTTGACCGCATCGTGTCGCGCGAATAGTTTACCGGCTATGACTGGCTTCGATATTGCTGTCCTGCTGTTAGTGGGCGTGAGCGCGATCACTGGCTTCGTGCGCGGCTTCGTGCAGGAGATTCTCGCGTTGTTCGCGTGGGTTTTCGCGCTGTTTGCAATTCACTATCTGCACGCCCCGCTTACAGAGTTTTTTGCGCCGGAGATCGGCAACCTTTCGGGGGCCTCGGTACTGGCCTTCGCGTTGTTGTTGCTCGTGCCTTATGCAGTGGTAAAACTTATTTCCGGTTGGGCCGGCCGCAAGAGCAGGGAATCCGTGCTTGGACCAATCGACAGAGTGCTGGGTTTTGGCTTCGGTGCGGTCAAAGGTATGATTATCGTCGTCCTTGGTTTTTCCTTGCTCGTTCTTGGCTATGACACGGCCTGGGGCATTGGCGGCAGGCCGCTGTGGATCACCCAGGCACGAACCTATCCTGTTGTGAATGCGAGCAGCGAATCTCTCGTTACGATGATCGCTGAACGACGCAGGCGTGCTGCGGCAGCAGAAGCGAAAGCCCTCGGCCTATAACGATGGCGACTGACGCCTTATACACAAGCGAAGTTCTTGAGCTTGCGACCAATCTTGCCGATTTTGGGTGGGATGAAGCCTTTTCCCATCAGGGCACGGCACGATCGCGCAGTTGCGGCAGCTCTATCGTGCTTGGCCTGTCCACCGATTGTAAAGGCAAGATCGACAGGATTGGGGTCAAATGCCAAGCGTGTGCAATTGGTCAGGCTGGCGCGGCCATATTTGCCGGTGGAGCAACCGGGCTTGGGGCTGCCGAGATCGGCGCATCATACAAAGCCATGCGGGACTGGCTTGAAGGCACCGGAGATATGCCTGACTGGCCCGGGCTTGCCGCCATTTGCGCCGCGCGGGACTACCCCGGAAGGCACGGGGCCATTCTGCTTGCGTGGAAGGCGGCCAGCGGAATGCTTCCCACAGACTGATCGTGGCGTTAGAGCACCCGGTCAGGCACAGGTGGGAGAAATTGATGGCCGGGAGCGAAATGAGCGAAGATATCGAACCAAGCGCGTCCGATATCCGGTTGGTGATCGCCGCATCATCGGCGGGAACCGTGTTCGAATGGTACGATTTCTTCATTTACGGCACACTTGCCGGGTTGATTGGCCAGACTTTCTTCCCCACCGACAATGAGACGCTGCAGGTTCTGCTGGTATGGGCCGGATTCGCCGTTGGCTTTGGATTCCGCCCCTTGGGTGCGATCCTCTTCGGCTTCCTTGGTGACAAGCTCGGGCGCAAATACACATTCCTGGTAACCGTGACGCTGATGGGCATTGCCACCGCGGGGGTCGGCCTGATTCCCTCTGCGGCAACCATCGGAATTGCAGCACCGATCATCATCATTCTGCTGCGTGTTCTTCAAGGGCTGGCGCTTGGCGGAGAATATGGCGGCGCTGCTATCTATGTGTCCGAACATGCTCCTTCGGACAGGCGCGGTTATTATACGGGCTATATTCAGGCCAGCGTGGTCGGCGGCTTCGTGCTGTCTGTCGCAGTTGTCCTGGCTTGCCGTTTCCTTATTCCCGCAGACGCCTTTGCAAGCTGGGGATGGCGTATTCCATTCCTGCTTTCGATCGCATTGCTGGGCATATCGCTCTGGATGCGCCTGAAGCTTAATGAAAGCCCGGTTTTCAAGGCGATGCAGGCCGCGGGCGAGGTGTCCGCCAATCCCTTTGTCGAAAGTTTTTCTTATCCCGGAAACAAGAAGCGCATCTTCATTGCATTGTTCGGTATTACCGGCGGCCTGACGACGATCTGGTACACGGCCTTCTTCAGCAGTCTGGCGTTTCTCAAAGGGCCGATGCGAATGGACCCGACTACAGTTGAGATCATGCTGGGCACAGCCGGCCTGCTGTCGATGGCGTTCTTTGTCTATATCGGGAAGCTATCCGACAGGATTGGACGCAAAAAACCGATCATCTGGGGCTATGTCCTGACCCTGATCCTGATGTTCCCGCTGTTCTGGGCGATGGGCAGCCTTGCCAACCCGGGACTTGCCGAGACATCCAGGACAACGCCTGTGGCCGTGTCCGGCCCGAGCTGCACTTACGATCCCTTCGCGTCTGAACAACCAACCAACTGCGGCAAGGTTCTGCAAGTGCTCTCGGACTCGGGCATTTCCTATAGTCTCGGTAAGAGCGATAATCTGCAGCTTAGTGTCGGGAACAAGGCCTATCCCGTTTCGTCGCTCGATTGGGGTGATGACGTGGTGCGCCGGGCAGAACTTCAGGGCTGGCTTGAGGAGAACGGCTACAACTTCGAAACACAGATGCCGCCGCTCATCAATGTTCTTGGCATCGTCGCGCTGCTGGTTGCTTTCGGCGCATTGTCGGGCGCTACTTACGGGTCGGTTGCGGCGCTTTTGACCGAGATGTTCCCGGCCAAGATTCGGTACAGTTCCATGTCGATTCCCTATCATATCGGCGCCGGTTATCTGGGCGGATTTCTTCCGCTTATTGCAGCCTATATCGTTGCCCGAACGGGGGATGCCTATGCCGGCTTGTGGTACACGTGGGTAATCGTGGTCATTGCGCTTATCGTTGGCGTCTGGGGTATTCCTTCTGGTCCGCCCAAAGACTTTGAGGAGGCCAATTCTGCCTGACGCGCTGCAGCCGGAACCACCAGCTGGCGCGCTCCGGCTCGAGCTGGATAGCCACGCGCTGCGCTGCAATTGGAAGACGCTGGATTGTCTGTCCGGCACGGCCCGGGCGGCGGCGGCGGTCAAGGCTGATGGATACGGTCTGGGCGCTCGGCAGGTGGTGCCCATCTTGCGTGAAGCGGGTTGCGAAGACTTCCTTGTCGCGCATTTCAGCGAGTTGCCGGATATTGTGGGTCTGATCGATCCTGCACGCGTGTCCGTTCTGCATGGTCCCTTGAACCCTCAGGATGTGGCCTATGCCGTGGCACTGGGGGTGAAGCCGGTCATCAACTCGCCCTTTCAGGCGCGTCTCTGGCGTGCCGGAGGAGGAGGGGCCTGCGATGTCATGATCGATACGGGGATCAACCGGCTTGGCATCGCGATGAGCGATCTGGGCGATGCTGATATCCGCGCGCTCGATGTCGATATACTGATGTCGCATCTGGCTTGCGCCGATGAGGACTCCGCGCTCAACGAGTTGCAGCGGAAAGCGTGGGAGGAGGCGCGAACCATCCTCAGTCACGTGCGGGCAAGCCTTGCCAACAGCGCGGGGATTGTGCTCGGCAGTGGCTATCACGGTGATATGACCCGGCCCGGCCTTTCCCTCTATGGAGGTATTCCAAGGCCAGAACTTGCAAACAGGATTGAACAAGTTGTGCACCCGCAGGCTGCGCTCCTTCAAGTCAGGTCGATAGATGTCGGGGACGGCGTCGGGTACAGTTCCACATTCATCGCCGACAGGCCAATGCGCATCGGCACGATCGCGATGGGCTATGCAGACGGGTTCCTGCACTGCTGGTCAGACAAGGGGTTAGTTACTGCTGGCGGCAAGCGCCTGCGCACGCTGGGACGAGTGAGTATGGACATGACCGTGATCGACTTGACGGATGCTCCGGAGCTGGCTGAGGGTGACTGGGTTGAGGCCGAATATGACCTGCCCAACGCAGCTGCAGCAACCGGCCTGTCGCAGTATGAACTTCTCACTGTGCTGGGGAAGAGATTCTCCCGGAACTGCTAACGGTCCTCATTTTTGCTGCGCAGCAAAATTTGTTGCATCGCACCAAGAGATGGTGATAGCTGGTTATTGTGGGGACAGGTGGGAGTGACTGGACATGGCGAATGCGAAGGACGATGACGTCGTTGTCATCAAGAAATACGCCAACCGGCGGCTCTACAATACGCGTTCCTCCAGCTACATCACGCTTGACCATCTTGCCAAGATGACGCGCGAAGGCGTGGATTACAAAGTGCTCGATGCCAAGTCGGGCAATGACATCACCCACCAGATTCTCACTCAGATCATCATGGATGAGGAAGCGAACGGGGAGCATATGCTGCCCGTCAATTTCCTGCGCGAACTGATCTGCATGTATGGCAATTCAATGCAGTCGCTGGTCCCCCATTATCTCGAAGCATCGATGGAAAATTTCCGCAGCAATCAAAGCAAACTTGCCAAGGCTTTCGAGGATAGCCTTGGGAACAATCCGCTTGCCAAACTGGCCGAACAGAACATGGCGATGTTCAAGGTGGCGGCTTCATCTTTCATGCCGGGCAGTGAACCTGCGGGCGCTTCTGAGAGTGAAGCGAAGCCCGACAATGGCATAAGCTCATTGCGTGAACAGATGGAAGAAATGCAGAAGAGGCTTGACGAGCTGGGAAAATAAGCGCCAGCGGAAATCTGCCCGTTAATTTCAACGGTAATTCTGAAAGCTGTGCCCGTGTCTGAAATCCGTCACGCTCTTTCCATCTCCCGCGCTGACGATTTCGCCTTATGGTATCAGGAGGTAATCTCCGAAGCCGAAATGGCCGAAGATTCCGGCGTGCGCGGTTGCATGGTCATCAAACCCTGGGGTTACGGCATCTGGGAACGGATCCAGCGGTTATTGGATGACCGGATCAAGGCTGCCGGAGCCGAGAACTGTTATTTCCCGCTCTTAATCCCGCTCAGTTATTTCGCCAGGGAAGCCGAGCATGTCGAAGGCTTTGCCAAGGAGATGGCGGTTGTCACCCATCACCGGTTGATTGCCGGCGAGGGTGGCGGGCTGGTTCCCGATCCGGATGCAAAGCTGGAAGAACCTCTGGTGGTCCGTCCTACGTCTGAAACCGTGATCGGCGGGGCCTTGTCTCGCTGGATCCAGAGCTGGCGCGACCTTCCAATGCTGACCAACCAATGGGCCAATGTCGTGCGCTGGGAAATGCGCACGCGAATGTTCCTGCGCACCAGCGAGTTTCTTTGGCAGGAAGGTCATACCGCCCATGCAGACCGTGATGGCGCGATGGAAGAGACACTGCGCGCTCTTGAAATGTACCGCGCCTTTTCGGAAGGCCCTCTGGCCATGCCGGTAATCGCCGGTGAAAAACCGGAAAATGAGCGGTTTCCCGGCGCGGTTGCGACGTACTCGATCGAGGCAATGATGCAGGATGGCAAAGCGCTGCAAGCTGGCACAACGCATTATCTTGGCACTGGTTTTGCGGAAGCTGCCGGGATTCAATATCAGGACAAGGAGGGCGCACAGCAGCTCTGCCATACGACAAGCTGGGGCGTTTCGACCCGTCTGATCGGCGGGGTTATCATGACTCATGGCGACGATGATGGCCTTCGCGTGCCACCGCAAATCGCGCCGCAACAGATCGTGATTTTGCCCATGTTGCGTGACAATGCCGAGGATGAGGCTTTGCTTGCCTATTGCGAGGAAATCCGCGTGGAACTTGCATCCCGGTCAGCCTTTAGTGAACCTGT
>JAHRVR010000101.1 GCA_019090585.1 Sphingomonadaceae bacterium | reverse complement strand
GGTTCAAAATCCTGCTCACACAGGGTGTGCATATGAAAGCCATCCACCAGCTCGACATGTTCTTCCTCAAGCTGGTCGATCGGAAAGCCAAGGCGTGAGTGCGGCGCGCAAGGATCATATCGCGCCACTTCCCCTTGGGGGTGGAGTGGGTTGAGCCTGAGGCCAATGTCAAAATCACCGCCCGTCAGCCTTGCCTGATCGAGAATCGCGCGGCACCGCATGATCTGGCCCGGCGAATTGAAAATCACATGGTCGGACAAGCGGCAGATTTCTTCCAGCTCATCCGGCCTGTATGCCGCGCAATAAGTCGCGATCTCGCCATCATAGAATTCGCTGGCCAGCCGTGCTTCCCACAAGCCCGAGGCACACACGCCATCAAGATACTCGCCAATAATCGGCGCGACCGACCACATGGAAAAGGCCTTGAGCGCGGAGAGCACTTTCGCGCCCGACTCCTCCCCCACTTCTGCAAGGACACGGCAATTCTCCCGCAACTTCGCCGCATCCACAACGAACGCGGGACTATCGACACGGGAAAGGTCGAATTGGGCAAAGGCCCCCGGATCGCCGGCTCTGGTTTGCATCAGAACTCCACCGGTCCATCCAGTTCCTCAACGCTCCACGGCAAGCCATGCTCGTTCAGCATCGCCATGAAGGGATCGGGATCAAATTCTTCCATGTTAAACACACCCCCCTGCCCATCGGCCCCCTTCCACGCGCCGGTCAGCATCATGGCCGCCCCGATCATGGCGGGAACGCCGGTGGTGTAACTTACTGCCTGATTGCCGGTTTCCTCGTAGGCTGCTTCGTGGTCGCAGATGTTCTTGATGTAGAACGTCTTCTCGCCTGACCCGTCCAGAGCCTCGCCAGTGGCGATATCGCCGATATTGGTCTTGCCTTTCGTCGTCGGACCAAGGCTTGCCGGTTCGGGCAGCACGGCTTTGAGGAATTGCAGCGGGACAATCTCGTGGCCCTCATAGATCACCGGATCGATCCTCGTCATGCCCACATTCTGAAGCACGTTCAGGTGCTTGATATATTCCTCACCGAAAGTCATCCAGAAGCGAGCGCGTTCCATCTCGGGGATGAATCTGGAGAGGCTTTCCAGCTCCTCATGATACATCATGTACATCGTCTTTTCGCCGACACCCTCGAAAGTGAACTGCTGTTTTACGCCCATTGCCGGGGTTTCGACGAACTGGCCGTTCCCCCCCGCCTTCTTCTCCCAATGCCGCGCCGGGGCAGTGATCTCGCGGATGTTGATCTCTGGGTTGAAATTGGTCGCGAAGGCCTGCCCGTGATCACCGCCATTGCAATCGAGAATGTCGAGCGTGCGGATGGTCTTCAACTTGTGTTTCTTGAGCCACATGGCGAAAACGCTGGTCACGCCGGGATCAAAGCCGGACCCGAGCAGCGCCGTAATCCCCTTCTCACGGAAGCGGCCGTGCAAGTCCCACTGCCACTTGTACTCGAATTTCGCCTCATCGCGCGGTTCGTAATTGGCAGTGTCGAGGTAATCAACGCCAGTGCGCAGGCATCCCTCCATGATGGCAAGATCCTGATAGGGCAGCGCCAGATTGACGATGAGCCTGGGCTGGATCTGCTCGATCAGCTTGACCAGCTCAGTGATTTCCTCCGCATCGATCGCATAAGTCGGAACATCGACGCCGGTGCGCTGTTTGACACTTTTGGCGATGGCATCGCATTTGCTCTTCGTCCGGCTGGCAAGGTGAATCTCCGAGAAAATTCCGGCATTCCCCAAACTCACTTGCGCCATCTTGTGCACCGCGACCGAACCCACGCCGCCCGCGCCAATCACCAGAACCTTGCTCAAACCCTATCTCCAGACTGTGTTTCGCTCCGCCCCATATAGGCCATCGCGAGAGAGGCGAAAGCCTGTCTTGTTTTGACAGGCCTGACGTTCGGTTGCAGGTTGCCGGGCGGAAGATGCGCACAATGAATCACACCGAAATCCTTGCTGTGCGCACCCTTCTGGCTGCACTTGACACTTATCTGTAAATCAGAGGAGCAATCGAAATGATCGGAATGTCGATATTGCAACCGGTCGTCGCGCTGGCGGCGTGGACGATGGCGATGTGGTTCTGGCTTTACGGCACGCGCATCCCGGCACTGAGTGCAGCGAAAGTCGATCCTGATGACCTTGTCCATGATCCGACCAAAGGCCTTGATACTCTCCTGCCGCCGCAGGTCATGTGGAAAGCGCATAATTACAACCATTTGCATGAAGCGCCAACGGTCTTTTATGCTGCGGCGATCGTGCTTGCCATCATCGGCGAAGGCGATGGGCTCAATGCGCAGATCGCCTGGGCCTATGTCGCACTGCGGGTGGCTCATTCGATCATTCAGGCAACCATCAACAAAGTGCAGCTGCGCTTCATGGTTTTTGCACTGTCCAGCTTCTGCCTGATGTTCCTTGTGGCGCGCGCGGTCCTGGTGATGTTCTGAAGATTCTCTGCCTGGTGCATCGTCCGGCGTTACCTGCTTCAGCCCATCGCAACGCCGGAATCAGGAGCGAATGAACAGGCTCGCCAGTTCGACGTGAGTGGACCAGCGAAACTGGCCGACGGGCCTCAACGCCTCAAGGCGATAGCCGCTTTGCACCAGCATGGCGGCATCGCGCGCCCAGCTCGATGGATTGCAGCTGATATAGACAACGCGCTTAACCGTGCTGGCGGCAAGCAGGCGAACCTGCTCTTTCGCACCGGCTCGCGGCGGATCGAGCAGCACGGCATCGAAACGGTTAAGCTCTTCGGTCTGGAGCGGATTGCGGAACAGATCGCGGTGGAGCGCGTGGACAGGCAATTGCGCCCTGTCCGCCGCAGACTTGCAAGCCAGATGTGTGTCCCGTGCAGCTTCCACCGCCAGCACTTTCGCGCTGCCCGACAGTGCAAAAGCAAACGTCCCCAGCCCTGAAAACAGATCCGCGATGGTGGCACAATCGCCAAGCCATTCGCGCGCAGCACTTACCAGCGCCTCCTCGCCTTCGGCGGCCGCCTGAAGGAAGGCGCCGGGTGGCAGAGGCGCGCTGACCCCGCCTAGCCTTATCGTCACCGGGTTAGGCTCCCACATCGGCTCCGGCCCGAATCCCTGATCGATTGTCAGTCGCGCAAGCCCGTTTTCGCGGGCGAAGTCCAGCACCGCTTCGGTCGCCTCCAGCCCCTCCACGGTCAGGCCTTTCAGGCTGATATCGACGCCCTGATCGGCCAGAACCATCTCTATATCCACAGCGAGCCGCTTGCCTGCCTGCTTTGACAGCATGGTCCGCAGCGGCCCGATCAGCGCGGAAAGTTCAGATCTCAGCACCGGACATTCGGCCAGATCGACCAGATGGTGCGATCCAGCCTCGCGAAAGCCAAGAAGAATACGGCCGCCCGTGCGCATGGCGTGGAGCGTCGCCCGGCGGCGGCTTTGCGGCGGGCAAAGATATGCCGCACCGACCTGCTTCGGCTCCAGATCCTGCCCCTGCGCGGCATTGACCACGCGCGAAGTCACGAAGGCAGACAGGCTTTCCTCATCGAGATGCTGGAGCTGACAGCCCCCGCATTTTTGAAAATGACGGCAAGGCGCAATAGCGTGATGTGGCCCGTGCCGCAGTGTGCCATCGGCCAGCAGTATGTCGCCCGGCGCAGAGCCGGAAACATGCGTGCCATTCGCCGTGATACCATCGCCTTTCGCGGCAACGCGTATGATCTGTTCGCCTTCGGTCACTGGAATGAACTCACAAACACGCAGCGAGCGCAGCAGGGATTTGATGCGCAAGCTGTTCCGCGCCGAATGCAGGGTGCTGCATTCCGGCGGCTTCTCCATGCAGCCAAACGCCTGTGCAAGCGGCCTCAAATGCCGGCGATCCGGTTGCCACACGGCTGGCAATCGCGCCCGCAAGCACATCGCCTGTCCCGGCGGTCGACAGCCAGCTGGAAGCGCGCGGCGCACAAGCCAGCCTCCCGTCAGGGGCCGCGATAACCGTATCGGGTCCCTTGACCACCACGATCATCTGGCTGGCCGCAGCAAGGGCCAATGCCCGCTCAGGCTTGGTTCCAGCACCGTCGAGGTCGAAAGTATGCTCCAGTGACACCAGTTCACCTTCATGCGGCGTGGCGATCACCTCCGCCTCCCGCTCGGCCAGCAACCTTGCGCCGAGCAGAACCAGCGCATCGGCATCGAGCACAACCGGAACCTGATCGGCCAGCGCGATTGCCAGCCGCTCACGCGCCTTGCCGTCACGCCCAAGGCCCGGACCGCACAGAATCGCGGTATTCCGGTCATCGGTCAGCACGTCCGATAGTGGTCCGGGATCGACAACAAGGTCAAACGGTGCGTTGGGCGGTCGCTCATCGGCGAAAAGCTTCACATATCCGGCACCGGCCCCTTGTGCTGCTTCACAGGCAAGCAGTGCCGCACCGGGCATCTTGCCGCCGACCACGGCCAGCAATCCGCGCCGGTACTTGTGCGAATCGGGCGGTGGAGCATCAATATGCGGGCGCGTGATAACCATGGCCGCGCCCGGCACCGGATCGATTGCAATATCGACCAGCCGCAAAGGCCCCATATTGGCCGATGAAGGCATCAGGAAATGGGCAAACTTCCAGGCGCCAAGGCAGATTGTCAGATCGTAGTTCGGTAAATCATCATTGAGCAGCATGCCTCTGTCGGACTGAACGCCGCTGGGCAGGTCGATGGCCACGCATTGCTTGTGATTTTCGGCAAGGCGCAGCAAAAGCGCGTGGTGTTCCGAGGTTAGCGGGCGGGTAAGTCCGCTGCCAAACAGGCAATCGACAAGGACTTCGCCATGTGGCTGCGCATCAGATCCAAGCACATCACCACTATATAGGGCACGCGCAGTCCGCGCCGCATCGGTCTTTGGCTCGGTCGCCGCAACCACTGTGACATGGCCGCCCCGCTCGCGAATCGCCTCGGCAATCACATAACCATCGCCGCCATTATTGCCCGGACCGCACAGCACCGTAACCTTGTGACGGCCAGCAATGCGCCAGACCCAATCCGCAGCCCCGCGCCCCGCGATCTGCATCAACGCATCAACGCTGCTTCCACCTGCGATCAGCCCATCTTCAGCGGAGCGCATTTGCTGGACGGTCAGTATCTGGTCAGGGCGCTTCGGCTCAGGGTGCTTCGGCATGGCTGACCTTGGTTGCCGGGAAACGGTAAATATCGCTGCCCAGTGTGAGTTCGAGAATGTCGCCATCAAGGCGCGATAGCCCCTGCTGCGCGCCATCGGCAGGCGCAACGCCAGTGCCATCACGCTGAACCGCAAAGCGGCGAAACGCACCGTCCGGGTGGCGCACCACCAGCATCAAGGTATCGCCGGACAGCACACGATCAACCGCACAGGCGCGGCGCATCGCGGACGCACCGCCCACCTGACAGGCGATCATCTCATCGCCCTGCGCCAATTCCGGCGCGCCGCCTTTCTCATCCGAGCAAGACGCGCAGCTTGCGGCCAGACCGAGCAGAAGAGGAACCGCGCGCATGGGTCTCAGCCTCTTTTCAGCTGGGTCACATCACGAACCGCACCGCGCGCTGCGCTCGTCGTCATGGCGGCATAGGCCCGAAGCGCCGCAGATACCTTTCGCGGACGCGGATGGACCGGTGCCCATGCAGCGTCGCCCTTCGCCTCCATCGCCTTGCGCCGCGAAGCCAGCTCCTCATCCGCGATGGCGAGATTGATTGTCCGGTTGGGGATGTCGATCTCTATGCTGTCACCGTTCTCTACCAGCCCGATTGCGCCGCCTTCGTCCGCTTCGGGCGAGACATGGCCGATGGAAAGACCCGAGCTGCCGCCAGAAAAACGGCCGTCAGTGACAAGCGCACAGGCAGCGCCCAGCCCTTTCGATTTGAGATAGCTGGTCGGGTAGAGCATTTCCTGCATACCCGGCCCGCCGCGCGGACCCTCATAACGGATGACGACAACATCGCCTTCTATGACTTCGCCGCCAAGGATGCCCGCAACGGCCGCATCCTGACTTTCATAAACGCGCGCCTTGCCGGTGAATTTCAGAACTTTTTCGTCCACGCCAGCGGTTTTTACAATGCAGCCATCAAGCGCGATATTGCCGAAAAGCACCGCAAGGCCGCCGTCCTGGCTGAACGCATTTTCGGCGCTGTGGATAACGCCTTCCTTGCGATCAAGGTCCAGATCATCCCAGCGGCTGTCTCTTATACACAT
>JAHRVR010000100.1 GCA_019090585.1 Sphingomonadaceae bacterium | reverse complement strand
GTCAGATGTGTATAAGAGACAGTTCCTGTCGTTCAATACGGATGGAGGTAACATTGGCTCCGCCGATAGCGTCGACAATTCCGCTGGGCATCTGGACCTTGCTCAATCTGAGCTTGGTGCGTTCCCCTCAAGCCCGATCATAACCGCGGGCAGCACGGTAACGCGCACTGCCGATAGTCTGGTCCGCGCAGGCACCGGTTTTTCGAGCCGTTGGAATGCTGACGAGATGACTATCCGCGTTCCAGTCTTCGACAGCCCCGGCATCGGCATTCGGACGATCTGGCAAGCGGAAGACCCATCTGATCCTGCGGGCAACCGCTACGTGATCTACACCGATGGCACAGACCTGAAATTCAAGATTGTCGAGGGCGGCGTTGCCACCTGCGAAATCATCATTGGAACGATCACGCCGAGAGCGGATCACAGCGTTGTTGTGGCCTGGGCGGTTGATGACGTGGCAGGTTCGATCGACGGCAACCCTGAAGTGACCAGCGGTGATACCGCAGGCTCTCTGCCGTCTGTCGGCCAGCGCCGCATCGGCGCATCCAGTACGGCAGATGAAGAGCTTTATGGTCATGTCCCCTACGACAATTGGTACATCAGGCGAATGCCTAATGTCGCGGCGTTGGCGTCATGACAATCGCATGGGCCTTGGCTGGATTTCTGGCGTTACTTCAGATCGGTGACGGACTGACGACGCGCGCGGGCCTGCGCAATGGGGGGCGGGAGCTTAATCCCATCATCCGCTGGCTGATATCTTGGCTGGGCGTGGAACTGGCGTTGATCTTGAAGGGCATCGTTGGCGCTGCGATCGGCGCGTGCATGGCATTCCTCAAGGCACCGATCGCGCTGGCACTGCTCTGCGCGCTCTATTGCTTTGTCGTCGGGCAGAACTGGCTCGTGGTGCGACGGCAGAAGAAGAACAACGCCGCGCCTTAACGGGGGTGGCCGGGGCGCGGACACGCCCCGAACCGCGAGAACACACTCGCACCTTGGGCTGGCGCGCCAGCCTTCGGCTCCCCCGACCGTCACGGCAGGAGCCCTGCTAGGTGTTAACCATGAAGGAGTCGTTTAGATGCGGTGCTTGTGCCGCGCTGCTGTTTAAGGCAGAAAGGAACGCGCTGGCAGGGCTGCTTGAGATCAAGTGCCGCCGCTGTCGGCAAATCAATCAATTGAGGCCTGCGAGCCCTTCTCCGAGCGCCAATAGAGACGCCTGAGGAGAGAACCCTTGTGGTTGTATGTACCGATGGCGGCGATGGCCGCGAGTTGCGCGGAATGTCCCTCTGCGCCGGATATGGCGGGCTTGAACTCGGCCTTGCCATTGCCGAAACCGGATATCGAACTGTCTGTTACGTCGAGCGGGAGGCACACGCTGCGAGCACTCTCGTGGCGAGGATGGAAGACCAGGCCGTGGATTGCGCGCCTGTCTGGGACGATCTCAGATCCTTCGACGGCAAGCCGTGGCGTGACCGCGTTCATATCCTCACTGCCGGTTATCCCTGCCAGCCCTTCAGCGTGGCTGGGAAGCGGCGCGGCAAACGAGATCCCCGTCACCTTTGGCCCGAGGTCGAGCGAATCATCGGCGAAGTGCGGCCCGCTGCCGTCTTTGTCGAAAACGTCGAAGGGCACCTCGACGTGGGATTTGCCGAAGTCCGCGCGAGCCTTGAGAGGCTGGGCTATCACACAAAAGCGGGATTGTTCACGGCGCGAGAAGTGGGCGCAAGCCACAGGCGTCGCCGCCTCTTCATCCTGGCCTACGCCGACAGCGACCGACGCGGGTTACATGCCGGACCTGATGATCGAAGCGGGATCGATCACGATCAAGTCACCGTTCTACACGGCGAAGACGAGTTCGGGGCAGTTCTCGCTGACCAATGCGGCGCGGGCCTGGTCGAGCATGTGGATGGCGATGCGGGAGCTGGGCTGGCGCCCGATCGCCAAAAGCTGGCCGACGCCGAATCAATCTTCGCACCGGGTCCGGGTGAGCTACCGGACTGGAACCGACTCCTTCATCGCCGACCTGATCTCCAACCCGCGTTTCTTCGAGCACGTGATGGGATGGCCGATCGGCTGGACCGCACCAGGGGAGCCGGAAACGGAGTATGCAGCCTGGCTGCAGCGTTCGCGTACCGAACTCTCAAGGCTGACTTTGCTGGCGATGGAGCGGGACAGGAAGGAGGCGGCCCATGACGCTTGAACCCGTCCAGCCGATCCGGCCCGTCGCCCCTTACATCGGCGGGAAGCGTAATCTGGCGAAGCGCCTGGTCGCGATGATCGACGATATCCCGCACAGCCTCTACGCTGAGCCCTTCGTTGGCATGGGCGGCATCTTCTTCAGGCGGACACAGCGGCCTAAGAAGGAAGTGATCAACGATATCAGCACAGATGTCGTGAATCTATTCCGTCTGCTTCAGCGGCACTATCAGCAGTTACTCGACGTCATGAAATGGCAGGTCTGCAGCCGGTCTGAGTTCGAGCGCCTGGTTGCTCTCGACCCGAGCCGCCTCACCGATCTGGAGCGTGCCGTGCGGTTCCTCTACCTGCAGCGAGCTAGTTTCGGGGCAGTCGGGCGGCGATATGGCGTAACGACGGATCAATCTGCCCGGTTTGACCTCACGAAGCTGGTGCCAATGCTGGAGGATGCGCATGGGCGGCTGTGTGGAGTCGATATCGAGCGGATGCCCTATGCCGATATGATCGCGCGATATGACACGCCGGGCACACTCTTCTATCTCGACCCACCCTATCATGGCTCCGAGGATTATTATGGCAAGGACGTGTTCTCAGAAGCCGATTACGAAGCTCTGAGGAACCTCTTAGATGACATTTCGGGGCGCTTCATTCTGTCGCTCAACGACAGGCCACTGGTCCGCGATCTGTTCGGCCGCTTCGGCATCGAGGAGGTGCGGGTAAACTATCGCATCAGCGGCAAGGTGACACCGGCAAGGGAACTGATTATCACCGGCCCACGCCCCAAATAAGTGCTCCAAAAGGTCTTGCAAATCACTCCAAAACCTCTCGCCGCGCTACACTGAAGTCGCCTCCCGGTCCCCCCTTCCACCCCCAAGATGGAGGGGGGACTTGCATGGAGTTTCCGAAGAAGACGAGGTTCACCGTGATCCGTCAGAACTGGAACTTGATGGACATGGCAAAGCGGCGCCCCAGCGCATCGCTGATCGATAGCGGGACAATGACGCCGTAATATTCCTGCCCGATGCGGTTGAACAGGTTGGTCACTGATAATGTGACTTTCACACCGTCGGAAACCATCACGAAAAGGGACGTATCGACAGTCGCAAACCGGTTGAAATGATCGAATTCGCGCGTGTCGTTGGGCGATGGGCCGCGATTGTCACGCGCAACAAGCTGCTTTCCGGTATAATTGATCTGGCCGAGCAAACCCCATGTGCGATTGGCGTAGCGCAGGCGCAACTGGCCCTGCCAGCGCGGGTCACCGACCAGACCGTCTGAACGAGCCGGCGCTACTCCGGTAATGTCCTCCACTCGCCGCCGCAGATGGAACAAGTCTGCACCGATGCCGAGATTTCCTTCCATGCCGAGGCCAGAAAGCTGCGTTTGGTAATCCAGTGTTGCCTGTATTCCGCTGAAGCTGATGCGCTGGCCATTGACGTAGCCGGTTGTGACTGCCGGGGATTGGCTGTCAGAGACCACTTGGCCGCTTGCGTCTCTTTTGATCAGTGAGCAAAAGCCATTGCCGTTGGCCGGGTCGGCAGTGTTGAATTGCTCGTTGTCGAAACAGCCCTGGGCAATGTCGCGCACGCCCAGACTGGCAATTGGATCCTTTATCTCGATGTCGAGATAATCGGCGGAAAGGGTCAGGCCCGGGACAAAACGGGGTCGAAGAGTCGCGCCGATCGCGAAACTGTTTGCTCTCTCGTTGCGCAAGTCGGGGTTTCCGCCAGCGAGGGCGGGGACGCTGGCAGTCTCTGCGATCAGCGGGGTGGCACCGGGGT
>JAHRVR010000099.1 GCA_019090585.1 Sphingomonadaceae bacterium | reverse complement strand
TCGCCCTGCTCGGGCTGGGCGCATTGGCGACCAACTGGTGGGCGGCTGAGCAGGCGCTGCGCCGGATCGCGCCGCATTTCGACGTGTCTGGCCTTGCCAACAGCGCGGATATTTCCGAGGCGCTGAACCACGCGTTGCGCCATGGGGAGGAAGTGCGGCTGCATGAGGCTGGCGATCCCGATGATCTGCTGGAGAAGGATTTCGATGTCCTGCGCCGCTACGATGTCGGCCCGGCGCTACACGGCACTGTAGAGACGACCAGCGCCACCGCGCGGTTTGCCGATGGCAAGCTGGAATTGTGGCTGGGTACGCAGGCGCCCGAATCCGCAAGAGAAGCCGCGGCTGCTGCGCTGAATATCGATCGGCGCGATGTCGTGCTCTATCCGATGCCAGCGGGCGGCAGTTTCGACCGGCGCCTTGAGCTGGATCATGTGGCTCAGGCCGCTCTCATCACGCGCGCTGCGGGCAAGCCGGTGCAGCTGACATGGTCGCGCTGGCAAGAGCATTTGTCCGGCTGGCCGCGCACTCCGGTCGCCGCGCTGATGGGCGCGCGCAATGGTGATGAGGGCAGGCTGATCGGCTGGCGCGCACGTCTGGCTTTGCCTGCCACGGCAAAGGAATTTGGCCAAAGGTTGTTTGCCCAAAAATCGCCGTGGGAAGCGCGCGAAAGCGTTTCGGGAGATGTCGATGCGCTGGCGATGGAAGGCGCGCTTCCTCCTTATGCAATTGCCAATTTTGCCATCGAGCAGGTGCCCGCGGACATCGGCTTGCCGACCGCGCGGCTGCGCGGCAATGCCCATGGCTATACCGCGTTTTTCAACGAAAGCTTTATCGACGAGCTGGCCCATGAGGCGGGCCGCGAACCGCTTTCCTACCGCATTGCGATGCTCGCGCATGATCTGCGGCTGGCCGAATGCCTGCAACGCGTTGCGGTGCTGTCCAGCTGGGGCGGGGGCGTGGACGCCAGCGGACAGGGCCTGGCCTGCCATGTGATCGGCACGGGTGAAGGCGCTGGCCGGATTGCCGTGGTGGCCCGTGCCCGGCGCGAGGATACAGGCGTGCGCGTGGACAGGATCAGCGCTGTTGCCGACATTGGCCGCATCGTCAATCTGGACATCGCGCGCCAGCAAATCGAAGGCGGGCTTGTCTTCGGCCTTGGCCTCGCTCTGGGATCGAGCACGGATTATGAGCGCGGCTTACCAACGGCGCGGCGGCTGTCTCAGTTGAACCTGCCGCTGCTGGCCGATTGCCCAAAGATCGACGTCGAATTCATCGCCAGCGATGCACCGCCTGCCGATCCGGGAGAACTGGGCGCAGTCGCCGCGCCCCCCGCGATCGGCAATGCGCTGTTTTCTGCGACAGGGCTGCGCTTTCGCCGTCTGCCGCTATTGTCCGAGGGGCTGTGATGGCCGCGACTGCTACAGATCAAGCTGACGAAGAGGCCGGCCGCACCGGTGTTCTGCTGGTCAATCTCGGCACGCCCGATGCGCCCACACCTGCCGCCGTGCGCCGCTATTTGGCGGAGTTCCTGTCGGATCGCCGCGTGGTGGAAATACCGCGCATCGTATGGTGGCCGATCCTGCACGGGATCATCCTCAATACCCGGCCCCGCAAATCGGCCCATGCCTATCAGCAGGTGTGGAGGCCCGATGGCTCTCCGCTCGCCGCGATCACGTCGGCGCAGGCAAAGGCGCTGCAAACCCGGTTGGGAGGGGACGTGCGCGTCTCATGGGCAATGCGCTATGGCAATCCGGCGATTGTGAAGGCGTTGGAGCGCCTGAAAGACCAGGGCTGCACCCGCATCCTCTTCGCCCCGCTCTATCCGCAATATTCCGGCGCCACCACACAAAGCGCGATCGATGCGCTGGGCGATGCCTTGCAGGCCATGCGCGCCCCGCCTGCGATCCGCACGCTGCCCACCTATCATGACAATCCCGCTTTTATCGAAGCCCTTCGCGCCGATACCGCGCGCCAGTTGGCCGGGCTGGACTTTACACCGCAAGTGCTGCTGCTGAGCTTTCATGGGCTTCCCCAGCGCACGGTGCAGCGGGGCGATCCCTATCATGACCAGTGCCTGATGACGGCGCGCTTGCTGACAGAGGCACTTGCGGCGCAGTTCCCGGACTTGCGCGTAGAGGCAAGCTTCCAGTCCCGTTTTGGACGCGCCAAATGGATCGAGCCATACACCGATGCCGTTCTGGCCGCAGAAGCGCGCGGCGGAACCAAACGCCTCGCCATCGCCGCACCCGGCTTTTCCGCTGATTGCCTTGAAACACTGGAAGAACTGGCGATCCGGGGCCGCGAGCAATTTCTCGGCGCAGGCGGTGAGCAATTTGCTGCGCTGGAATGCCTGAACGACGGCGTAGCGGGTATGGCGATGCTGGAGGCGCTTGTGCGGCGCGAGATTGCGGGCTGGGAGTAGGGGATCGTTCGGGCCGCCGTCGGGATCGGCGAGGGGCCAAGATTGGCGAATTTTGATTTCGTTTTATCTTCGATTTTCGCTCTCAATGAATTTTCTGTGCTGCGCTTCCAAATCGGTCGCTTGATTCTCCAATTTCCGCCTCGCACTCTCAAGCTGCGCCAGAAAGTGG
>JAHRVR010000098.1 GCA_019090585.1 Sphingomonadaceae bacterium | reverse complement strand
GGATCGCTAAGGATCGCGAGCAGGCGGCGAGCTGCTTCAACATCGTCGCCTAGCTGGCCAGGCGTAATCTCGACAGGCTCCGAACCGAAGTAAAACGCGGCGCGGCGGCGGCCCTTCTTCGGCCCCTTGACCACAAGAACTGGCACAGAGACCGGAGGCGGATCGGTCTCGCCGTCCGGTTGCTTTGCTCCGCCCGGCTCGGGCGTCACCGTCTGCGCAGTTTCCTTACCCGCACCCTCCGGAGGCGCGGGCTCCACAGGCGGACTGTCTGCCAGGGTATCGGCATCCCCTGTGGCCGGGGATTTCGGTTCATCTGCCTGATCGGCTGCTGCCGTCTCTGCGACCTTTTTCTCTGCGGCTGCGCCAGCTGCCTTTGCAGCGGGAGCCTTGCGAGCGCGTGCCTTGCGAGCGGGTTTCGGATTGCGAGTAGTTTTTCGGGCAGCCAATCTATCCTCCTCGGGTTTTGCGAAAAGAGCCGTCTCGCAGCCCCTTTCGAAAAACCCGCCGACGCCCAGTCAAAGCCGGTGTCGGCAGGGTTCTTCAGTCAGTCGATCTCAGGCGAGCCCTTAGGCCAGCCAAGGCACGACGAGAGGCTCAGCCTTGCCTTTCCAGACATTGGTGGCACCGGCGGCGTCACGCTCTGCATTGAGGATTTCGAGCGCGTTTTCTTCAAGCGATGGCGGAACGACGAGCAGGTTGGGCATCATGCCAAGCGGGCGGCCATGGTCGCCCTTCATTTCCTGCATTGCGGCGCGGCCTGCCTTGAACGCATCCTTGTCGAGCGTCTGCTTCGAGCCGTAAGCCATCTGCCAGAAACCGTACCCAAAGTTCATGCGCGCATCGGTGCCGTAGACGTACTCGTTGCGGTCGAAGACGTTGTCATCGGTCTCCTTGTCCTTGGCGACGAGTGCGCCAAAGTCACGGCGCACCTGTTTGATCAGCGGCTTGATGACACGCCGGGTGTCAAGCAGGAACCAACCTGTACCGGCTCCGCCGCCAGTATTCGATACGGACTGCTGATCACCGTTTACGTCGAGCACTGGATGATCAGTGTCGAAGAAGAACTGGCCATCATAGCATTCGGTGTCAAAACCGGCCGCAAGCAGATCCCAGATCAGCTGTTCGGGGTCCGTGACCGTGGCCTCACCCATCGATTCGAAAAGCAACGCGTACTGGCCAAGATTATCAGTTTCGATATCGTCGCGATCGACACCGACGGTCAGTTCGAACTTCTTCTCCTTGATCGCATAGTCGCTTTCGGAGATGTTCTGGACGACGCGATCGCCGACCCATTCGCGCACCTTGGGCAGCTTGCCCATCCAGCCGTATCGCTGTTCTTGCTGGGATGCGGTAACGCGCGTTGCGATACGCTCCGACATTGGTTTGGCCGTAGACTTCTGGCCGCGCGCCATCGCGGTCGAATAGCCGACACGGAGCGAATTCAGATTTGCGCTATTGATAAGCATGGGTTGTTAGCTCCTCAGCTTTCGATCCAGACGCCCTGGGCGTCCACGTCGATGATGATGCCAGCTGCCGAGCGCGATGCGGTGCCGTCTGTCTTGGCAACCGTTTCGTCGTCGACGATGTAGGCCGTGTCGCCGATCTCGGCGCGTGTGATCTCGTCAGCGGCGGCGCTGTTCTTCCAGTGGAAGACACCGCGGCGAACCGGCGCGGTGAGGTCGCCATTGGCCCCGGCGCTGTTATCGACATGCTTGTCCGCGCGGCCGAGCGCCTTCAATGTCGTTGAGACCGAACCGGGGACGAGCCATCCAGCAGCATCCAGGCAGACAAGTGCCCCTGCAAAAATCTGCGTCGCGGCCTTGACCGGGTGACCTTCAAGGCCGCCTTCGCGGCGCGGTGTGTTGCGATCGGCTGCAAGAGCCATCAGAGCGTCTCCTTCTGCTTACCGGAGGCCTTCAGGCTCTCCTGATATTCGTCCTCGGACAGGCCCATCAGGGCCATGACGGAGCGGTCGCTTTCGGAAAGGCCGCTCTCGTCGGTTTCCTTCGGGACATCGCCCAGATGCGTTTCGCCCTTGAGCTTCGGCGTGGCGCCGATGATCTTCTCGGCTCGCGCTGGATCTTCCATGTGCAAGTCGATGTAGAGGTCGCGGCTCGGCTTTACGCCGACATGGCCTGCGGCAATCGCGCCATCGACGAACGCCTCGGCCTCCTTGCGTGAAGCGCCTTCGGTAAGCGCGTTGATCTTGTCGGTGGCACCGGTCAGCTCGGCCTGAAGCGCGAGGTAAGGCGCGCTCTCCAGGACCGATTGCTCACTCTGCAGCGCGGGCTCGCCTTCGCCACCACTCTCCATTTTCGCCAACAGGGCAGACAGAACTGCCTCGTCATCGGCTTCGCTGTCGAGCTTCAACAGCTCGATCAGCTTCTCTTTCCAGTCCATTGGGTCTTCCTCCGAATGCAGGGCGACGAGCCCTTTGAGATTTGGTGTGTTGGTAAGGCTGGCGCGCAGCACGGCGATTACGTTCTTCTTCGCGTCATGAAGGATCGCTGGACTAAGGCCGCGATAGGCCTTGTCCCTCATCAGTTTTTCGCCTTCTTCGGTCCATTCGGCTTCGCCCCAAAGGCCGTCCTCGCGCGTTTCAAGCGCCACGACCCAGCCGCGAGCCGGGGCCGGGTCTCCGCGC
This sequence comes from Sphingomonadaceae bacterium, assembly GCA_019090585.1. Taxonomy (GTDB): domain Bacteria; phylum Pseudomonadota; class Alphaproteobacteria; order Sphingomonadales; family Sphingomonadaceae; genus Novosphingobium. Next base: position 21,303 of record JAHRVR010000098.1, on the reverse strand, counting down.
GGTGCGGCAAGATCAGTGGAATGACATTCGTCGATGGGCAACTTGTCACCCGCCATCGACCGGGCAAGCACGGCCTGCATAGAAACGGCGCGATAAGGGCCACGACCATCGACGGTGTAGATCTCACCTGCAGGCAGAAGGTGAACCCATTTCGGCGCGCCGCCGTCTTCCTCTGCCGAGAGAGGCATGGCAGCGCAAAGCGCGATAGGGCTGGAACCTGTTTTCATGCAGGCCGGTTTGCCCGTGCTGCGCTTGCGATCATATGCCCGCGCTGGCGGGCAGGCCTGTCACATGAGAGAATCACACATGCAAAACGCGCCCGGACGTGATGGCCCGGACGCGTTTGCAAATCAATCATTCGTGGGCCGTGCGCATCAGCCGGATGGCGAGCCATCCCCTTTGGCCAGCGACTCTATCCTTCGGTCGATCAGCTCACCGATATCGGTTCGGAGCGCTTTCAGCTCGGCGATCGCGCCGCTGGTGTCCGTTTGGGTTTGCGTCGCGGGTGGCGGCTGCGAAACAGCCCGTTCGAGTCTGGCATAAAGCGGATGGCCCAGCTTCAGGCGGATCGCCTGCTTGTTCCCCCAGCGCAGGCCGTAAGTGAGATAGGCTGATGGTGCGACGATCCCATCGTTGTTTCGCCATCTGATAGTCTCGAACTGGCCGACCTCATCGGGCTTCTTCCCGTCAATGATGATCCAGGGACCGTAACCGTCGCTCTGGTCGGCCTGCATGACCGGGTCGAGCACAGGTTCGGCCATGACAGGATTTATCGCGGCGATCGACGCGAGCGCGAACAGCATGATCGCTGCCGCAAGCTTCATTATTCTCATCTTGTTTCTCCAGTTGGTAGCAAGGCGATCACGCGGGTGTCATTCTCCTGTGTCCAGACGGGTTTCGATATACTCTTCGGCGATGTCGACAATCGCCAGCTCGTCAGCATCGGAAAGGCCAAGCCAGGTGCGTGCCGGAATGCGGCCCCACGGGATCGGCCGGCCACGGCTATCCGATCCGAATGCGCCCTTGGCCGCGCCCTCTTGCATCACGCGCGAGTAGATGAGGTTGGAGCCGATGGTGACGCTGTTCTTGTCAACGAGCCGCAGGATCTGTTTCGAGAGCGACCTGGACGGTCCGATCAGTGGGCGATTGAGGCTGCCGTATCCAAGTCGCCTGTAACGATCGAGCGTGGCCTGGCTCTTGGGTGCCCATGCTGTGCCGTCTGGCGCAGTGCCGGTCTGGAAGCGCTTCCGTGTTGCCTCAACCATATACTCGCCGATATCCTGATAGACCGGCGTCATGTCATCGAGCAGGTCGGCAGCGCGGCGCAGGGCGCGCTTTGAGGCTTCTGCGTTGAAAATTAACTTTGGCACTGCTATATCTCCTGCAGACGCGCTGTCATGGCGCCGGGCGGATACCCCGGAACGTTTCGGACGCTTTTGCGTGGGGGCGCGTCATTTCTTCCCTGTCTTGATGAACAGTGTCTTGAGTGCCAGCGTGCGCCGTTTCGTGCCGCGCACGGCCAGACGAACGACATAAGTCTCATTGCCAATCCGCTTTGCGAATTCGACCAGCTGCTCGGCCATGCTCGATGTGCCTGGCACGCTCATTCCATCAGGTGACGACAATATCCTGGGCAGCAGGGCGAAGTCGCCAGAGACAACGCCGCGCTGACCGCGCTGTCGCTCTATTGCATCGTCGCCATGCTGGCGGATCACATGGCCGACTGCGGACGTATCGAAGCTGAAATCGTAGCCCGCTGCGCTCTTGCCGGTCAGCTCTTTGATGCGCGCAGCCTGGTCCGACCGCACCAGCCCAAATGTGCGTTGCGGGGCAAGCTCGGGCAGATCCGGCTTCGGCTCATAAACGCGCTGGGCATAGCGCCGGACATCATCAGCGGTGGACGGCAATGCGCGGTAGGCATCGGCCAACGCATCGGCGCGGCCAGCCGGAAGCTCATCCATGTATGCCTTGGCGATCTGATAATCCCACTTTCCGATCTTTCCGGCCATGGCCCGGACCGTATCCGAGACGCTGGCGCCCGGTGCATAGTTCCAGCCCTTGCCGATGCCGACCGGCGCGCCCGTCCTGGGATCAATGCGCTTCCAGTTCTTCGGCAGTTTCTTGTCGGGATCGCCGCCCAGCCGCTTAATGCCGCGCGCGGACCTGGCACCGATGACATAACAGGAACAGCCCCAGTCACTTGGCGGGTAGTGCGTGGTCCAGAAGTCATGGTCGGGCGGCAGCGCCATTCCATCCCAGGAGAGATGCTGGGGACGCGGCTCCAAACTACCACCGTGGAAATATAGCCAGAACGGATAGTTCCCACTTTTGAGCTGTGCCATCCGCCCAGCTGCATAGCTGGTATAGGAATTGGTGCTGTAGATCGTCTTCACACGCCAGGCTTCGCCCCTGATGCTGCCTTCGCCGGTCCAGCCAGTCCAACCGTGCTTCTTGACGATCGAGCGAAAGTCCTTGCGGAAAGCTTCAAGGCCCGTGCCCTCGGCAATCGCCTTATCGGTGGCCGCCGCAAGATCGGTGAGCAGATCGGCCTTGGTTGCACCGGCGACCATAAAAGCATCGTCATGCGCCGCGCCGAGCATATCGTCCCAACGCTCGGTCGGGACGAGAGTGCCCAGCTTGCCACGAAAGAATGCGATCTGTTCAGGGAACGGCTCGCGGAATGCGCCCGAGACGGCGCTGGGATGATCGTCGCTCACTTAGCCATCCTCGCCTCGATGATCAGGCCGAAGCTGAACCAGGTGAATTCGAGCGCTTCCCATTCCCAGCGGACCGGGCAGCCCAGGAGGAGCTTTTCCTCGCTGGTGAGCAGCCTCCAGCGCAGTTGTGGCCAACAGTTCACGCGAACGCCTTTGAAAGACCCGCAAGAGGGCCTCTAAGAAGCCATAAGAAGCGCCGTGCCGAAGATTCAGGTATCAGCGCAGGGCAAGGCTGCTCTACGCGCGCTCTGAGGCCTCTGTGGCGGGCGGCAATCATCAGCCTGCACTCTCATCTTCCGCGTCGCTCATGCCTGCCGCTTGTGCAGCGGCCAGACCGCCTGCCAGCGCTTGGGCCAACTTCGAGCTGTCAATGTCAGGCCAGGCCGCATCGAGCATGGCCCGGAACTCGCCCAGGTCAGATGCTTTGTTCAGCATGACCTCGATCTGCTCCGCCATGTCCTGGACGGCTGCGTCACCTTGCTGCGCCATCCCTTCCGCGATCTGCATTGCCGGATGATCGGGCGTGGCCTGCTGTGCTTGCAGAGCCGGATCGGGTTGAGCCTCTCCCGGTTCGGTTGGCCGCAGCGAACGCGTATCCACGGGCCGCAAAATCTTCGCGCCTTCCTTTGGCTCCGAGAATCCGAGCTTATCGCGGACTTCGCTCTGTTCGACTTCAAGGCCAAGCCGCACGAATTTGTCGGTGCTGTCGGTCAGCTGCTTGAGGTCTTCCTTGTCGGGCCGGGCAATGACCAGACGCGGATAGCCACCCCTCATGCGGTCCGGCCCGAACTCCAGATCCATCCATGGCCGGATCAGGTCGCGATTGAGCGTAGCGGCCAGCGCCTTGCAATCGGCAGTCTCGATATCCTCGCGCACATCATTGTGCACACGATTGCCGCCATCACCCAGGCCGCCCTGCTTGCTGTCAGTTGTGCCTGTCTGGCCAACCACCGCCTTCGAAATCTGCCGGTCGAGCCAGTCCGCGCGCTTTTCGTAGATCCCGGCCCCGGTGCCGAGATTATCGGCCGAGATGAAATCGATCTCCATAGAGTGCGGGATGATCGCCGCGCAGTCCCCGGCGATATTGGCGACAGCGCGAAACAAGGTTGCCTTGTCATCCTCGTTCGCACCCTCAAGATATTTGCCAACGCGCACGGGCTGGCCATAAGTCTGTGTGAAGATGGCCCAGTCGCGCTGGGTGAACGCTTTGAACATCCACGCCCAGGCCGCGATTCGCGCAAGGCCGGAGCGCACCGGCAAGCCCGACTTGGCCTTGATCGTTGCCTGGATGAATTTGAAAGGCGGCAGCGGCTCGTTTTGGCCATTGCCATCTTCACCGCCGCGCAGCATCGGCGTGCGCAGATCATGGCGCGCGAACGTGAACCAGCGCGGATCGCGCCATTCCAGCCGCTCGGGCACCCAGTGCCCTTCGGAGCTGTCCCAGATGATTTCGGTGAAGCTGACGCCTTTCCCGACCGCGTCGAGGATATCGAACATCTCGTCGGTCAGCTCGTCGCGCTTGAGCCAGTCGCGCACCATATCGGCGCGGGCGACATCATCGGCATCGTCGGAGGCAGCCTCAACCGTCACATCGATCTGCGACACGCTGCGCTTACGGGTGGAGAGGACGCCGACATAGTGAAGGTCGCGCTCTTCGATGAGCTCCGCCAGTTCGAAGAAGCGTTCGGGATCGCCCTGGTCAGCCTCTCGCAGAAGATCCGCCAGGCGAACCGGCGTCAGGCCATCGGCGGGATAGCCCGATACTGGCGATCTCACGCCTGCCAGCGTTGGCCCGGCAATCTCGCGGGTCAGGACTTCCTTGCGCAGTGGATTGCCATATTGGTCAACAAGTGTGCTCATGCCGCCATCTCCAGATCTTCGCGATCAGGCGAGCGATAGGCGATGATGTCGATGTTCACCGGCGCCAGCTCATTCCAGATCCAGTATCCAAACCGGCTGAATGAGAGGCGACCATCACGCAAGCGGACTTCGATCAGACCGAAATCTTGTATGGGGCAATCCTTTCCGTTGTGTTTAGTCCAGCCTTCGGGCTCCACTTTCTCGGTACTCATATGCCGCCACTCCTGATGCGCGCGCCCAGCGGAGAGCGAAACGGATCGCGCATGGGCGCGCCGTAATCGCCGCTGTCGGGATCGTTGAAGCTGTTCGCCTCGCTGCGGCCGACCGGCTGATAAGCATAAGTCACCGCGTCCTGGCGTGAGGCGAACCAGGCAAGCATTCCGGCAATGCCGGTGTCGCCGTGCCGCTCCAGCCCGTCCTCGCCTTTGTAGCGCATGTCTTTCGGCACCATGACTACACCGTTGACGTAGCTGAGCGCCTGATGATCGCGCACCACGTCTTCGTCGGCGGCGATCACGACGCTGCGATCGCCAAATGCCCCGACATAGGGTGTCCCGTTTTCCCGGTACCATTCCTGACTGAGCTTGATTTCCGAAACGCGTTCGCCCCAGCGCTGTGCAGAGACTTCCGCGAGATATGCGCCGTTGCCGGTGGCGTCGAACGCGCCATGGCCGAGCCGGGGCAGCGCATCGCCAACATAGAAGACGATATCGCGCTGCGTTTCGTAAGGCACGTTGCGCAGTTCGATCACCAGTTTCTGGCGGCGCACCAGGTCCTGCCCCAGTTCGGTGATGATCTTTGCTGAAGCATCGCCGCTGCGCGCGAAATCCATGCCGAAGTCATGGCGGCGCTTGGGATCGAGCGTGTCGAGGATCGGGCGCAGTACGGTGCGGCACCAGTCTGCGATCTGGCGCTTGCGTGCGTCCGGTTCTGCGCCCTTGAAGCTATCGGGCAGGTGCAGCCGGACAACAGGCACGCTGCGATCAGTGACCTGCTCAATGACCACGCGCGCTAGCGCTGCACCTTCCGCATCGGCGGGGACGCCGTCGAGCTCCTGCTTCATTGCGGCTGTGCGCGAACCATATGCGCCCCGGATCAGCGCTTCCCATGCGGCTTCCGCTTCCGGGCTCCAGGCTTTGCCGCGCATCAGGCAGACACGTTTGTAGAGGCCGTTCTTTACCGCGTCGCCGAAGGGGATGAAATGCACATGCCAGGGCGAATCGTCCTTGGCGCGCGCCTCACGGATCAGTTCGTTGAAAGGGTTGAGCATGCCGTTGTGCGTGGAGATCACACGGATCTTGCCGCCCCAGATCAGCAGGGCATTAACCGCGTCTATCACGCTTCTTACGTTCTGGTGATAGGCGGCTTCATCGATCACGACGACGCCCTGAAGCCCGCGAATATTCTCCGGCCTTGAAGACAGCGCCTCGACCCGGTAGCCACTGGCGAATGTTACCCGGTAAGCCGAAATGTATTTCGAGCTGCCGTCCTCGCGCTTATCCTCGAAGAGGAACTCGTTGATAACAACCAGCTCTCCCGCCACGACTTTGGCGAAGTGCGCGACATAGCCGATGAATTCGCGGCCCTTGTCCTTGGTGTCGCCGATGTAGAACACGTTATCGCCGCCAGCCGATCGGGCCGCTGCTGCTATCAGTGTGTCGTCGAGTGCCTCGGCAAAGGTTATTCCGGTGCGCCGGCCCTTTTCGCAGATCTTGAGGTCGCTTTTGTCCTCCAGCCAATCGATCTGGTGCTGCATGAGGATGCCATCGGCAAGCGGATCGAGATCGTCGGGGATCTCCGCGCCGCGCGGCAATTCACCGGGGAGCTGCTCTTCTTCGCGCGAAAGGACGGGCTCGATCGGGGCGGCTTCCTCGGTCATCTCCTGCGCTCAATCTCTTGGAACGCCAACTCCGCACCAGTGGCTAGTAGCTGGACGTCGGGCGCAGCATCCCACTCGCCCGAGAGATACTTAGCTCGCACATCCTCGGGAACGCCACGATCAATGTGCGCTTGCCGGGCAATGTTCCACGCCTCTTCTCGCGGAATGATGGCGTGAAAGATCATGCCGCCAGCCCCAGCACGTCCTTGCGGATTGCGGAGATGCGTTCCGCGCCAAGACCCGCTTCGGTAGCGATCTTCTCGACTGTTTCGGCTGTCTCTTCGCGATCGCGCTGTTCCTGTTCGAGGCGGCGCTGCTTGTCCTCGCGCTCTTCCTTGCGATCGGCGCGCCGGGCTTCCTTCTCACGCTTGGCGATGGCGGACAGGCGATTGAGCGCCAGAGTGACGGCGGCCAGTTCCTTGCCGCTGATTTCCTCTGTGCCCATAACCAGCTCGACAGTCCGATGCTTGAGCAACTCGACCGCGCCGATCGTGCTGTCGCTGCGCTCTTCGGGGCCAAGCTTCGCCAGCATGGCATCCGTGATCTTGCGGCTTGCATCCATGCGCCGCAGCTCGACCGCCTTGCGCACGGAATAGCGGCTGAAGGCGCCCTTGCTGATCGGGCCGAGCGCATGATCGGCAAGCATGGCGTTGAACTGGCGCAGGATCTCTGTCTGCGGCATACGCTTTTCGCGCAGCTCGGCATTCGCCCAGGCAATAGCCTCGTCAGCATCTTCTGGCAGGAGGTCGATTGAAGACAGTCGCCCGCGACCTTTGCGCCTGCCGGACTGTTCCTGGCCCTCGCTCATCGCGTCACTCCGGATCGGCCGGGCGGCTGACGCCGGAAATCAGGCTGCGCCCTTCGACATGATCGCGGCCCGAACGGGTCAACCGGGCGATCGTGACATTGCCCAGGCCAGCCAATTCGCTGTGGGTAAGGTTGACCGCGCCAAGCTCTTCCAGCCGGGAGAGCTGCGTTTCCACCCAGTCGCGTGAGCGGCGAATGCCAATCGCGTCGATGACCCGGGTGATGGACAAGACATTGAGTGTGGCGTCGCGTTGCCGGGCCAGTTCTGCCAGGATCGCCAAACGCGCATCTTCCTGGCATTTCTGTTCGTAGCTGCTCATTTGCCGTTCAGCCCCTTCTCAATCAGGTGCTCCTCGATCCGGCGCACGCTTTCCCAGGTGCGCTTCGCCAAATCGCGATCACCGGCCATCTCGGCCCGCAACGTCTCTATGTCCTTGGCGGTTGCGGCGACCGCTTTGAGCTCTTCGAGTTCGGTCTCGACATGGCCGACCCGTCCGCTCAGCCCTGTGACAGTGCCGGAAAGATGCGTGACCTTGCGGCCCAGCCTGCCAGTGCCCTCCGGATTGGCAGCCCCGCCCTTCCAGATGGCAACGAAGAGCCCAACGACTATGAAGGCGATGATCGCCAGTTGAAACCAATCGTTCATCTGTCTTTTCCTGTGCTGCTGCCTAGCGCGCCTGTTGCGAGCGAAAAAATGCGCCTGAAGAAGTTCTCTATTTCGGTCCCGGCCTGCTCAATCAGGGTGTAACCGGAGAAGCCAAGGCCAATGGAAACCACGAAGGTGAAGAGGACGCCGGGCCGCGCGTCGGCGACCCAGCCAACGGCCACGATCAGCATGATCACAGTGACGATGATGGATTTGAGCCAGCCTAAAGGCGGGTTTCTGCGCGGGGCCAGTGGCCGCGCCATCAGCACGCCAGCTATTGCGAGTACCAGCTGCAGGACGGGCAGTTCAATCCCCTGTAGAGCGATCACCGTCACGTTACCGGACGAGGCAGGCTCCTGAGCCGCGACGGCGGCGGCAGCCAGCCAAGGCAGGTAAAAGCCCGCAGCCTTGTTGATCGAAGCCGCCGCGATCATGGAAGCGGCTCCATCACCGGCGCGGTCTTCACGCTCAGCTGTTCAAGATTCCAGTCGATCAGCGCGTCAAGCTGGATGGCCTGTTCGCTGGCGATGACGCGTTGCTCCAGGCTCATGGGATCGCAGCTGGGCGCACTGGCAGAAAGTCCAGAATCGCCGGTCGCCGCAACAGAGCCTCTGGCGGGCGGGCCGGAGCCGGACAGATCAACGTCGCCGGGTGTGCCGGTATCGATTGCGGTCTGTCCTGACCGCAAGCGCTCAGCGATATTGGCAGCGCGAGCGTGCAGAGCAGCAATCCGGGTCTGATAGTCATGCTCAATCCTTTCAGTGATCTGTGCCTGTTCGGCCTCAACGCGGGCCACGTTGGCCTCTTGCCGTTGCTCGGCCTCATGGGATGCCTGAACAAAATCAGCGATGGTCTGATTGTGGGCTTTGTTCTCGGCGGCATATTTCCCGCGCCATCCATCGCGCTTTTCGCGCAGACCGGGATCGATGATGAAGATGTGCGCAGCAGCAAGGATCGCGAGCATCGCCAGCGGCCCGTTGCGCCAGTCTTCGGTCAGCCAGCCAAAGACCACAGCAGCTATCCTGCGCAGAAATCTTCCGAAGCCGAAGAACGCGTCCAGAATGGCAAAGGAACCAGTGATACTCATGCGCGGCCCAGCCGATCGGCGCGATTAAGCCAGCCCTGCAGGAACTTGCCCTGGCTTGGAAAGCGGCGAACGATAGCGAAATACCGGTCCTTCGCTGCACTCCGATAGGCTTCGGCCAGTTCGACCGGATGACGGCGGTGCATCGCTTCGAACAGCTCGCGCGTTCTCGGTCCGATCACGCCGTCAGCTACGAGCCTGATCGTCCGGTAGCGTTGCTCCCTAATGACAATGTTGATCGCCCGCTGGAGCAACTTGCGCGACGGCGCGATTCCACCGTTGACGGCCTGATCGAACATCATCTCACCGATCGGGGCGGGAAAACTCTCGGCCCCGGCCCGCAGCCAGAAGCAGCGATGGTAAAGGTAGATCGCATCGCCGGGCGTCAATTGGCGGATATCTTCGCCATCGATGTCGCCGTCCATGTCGAGGTCAAAGTCTGCGAAGCCGTCCTGGTCTTCGTCGAAGCTGCCTTCCGAGACGAGGAAGCGCAGCGAAATCCCGAATTGGGTTGCGCCGCCCCGGTCGGCCTGATCGTTGGAATAGCCGCCCTCGACCGCAAGGACGTGCCTGACGGCTGCTGCGAAGCGATCCGAATAGCCCTCAACGACAATGCCCTCGGCTACAGGTGTCGGTTCTGTCGCTTTCGCCGTCATTGTCGCCTCCTGCGGTCCGGGCTTCCGGGCTTCATAAAAGCAGGCGGTCTTAGCGCCTGTTTGATGAGGCGCTTATGACGTGGCTGGAGGGGTGAAAAATATGCCCGCGCTCGCGGGCATCAGTCCTTAAACAGGGGTAGCTGCGCTGAATTCCTGCACTTGCCGGGCTTGTCTGGCAAGTCTTCCTCGCGGGTGAACAACTTTTCTATGCCGGTTTCGGTCATACCGAGAAGCCGGGCGATCCGGGCATTGGAAAGGCCGCGTCCGCGAAACCACAAGGCCCTCTCACGCCGCGCAAGAGGAACCCTGATCGCAGCCGGAGCCAACAGCCGACTTAACTTTTCGGCGGCTTCCATGCCGATCGCTTCGACGATGCCGCTGTCTTCGCGCATCTTGTAGGGCACATAGACACGGGTGCCGCCAAACTCCTGGCAAAAACGCACAAAGGCCTCCTGGCCCAAAATGGCGATCAGATCGGAAGTGAAAGGCCGCGCGACCATCAGTCCCGGTCCGGTGCCAGTGAGTGGGCGCGGAGCTGACCATCGGTAAGCACGGTGACGACCGCGCCATCCCTGACGACATAGACCAGGCCATCGGCAAGGATATTGAAGCGGGTGACATGAAGCACGCCAGCCGCCCCGGCTGCACGATCAAGCGAAGAGGCGAGCCATTCGCGCATCTGCTCTACGTCCATCGCTCCGCTGCGTTCCAGCCAGCGGACAAGTGCATGATCGGTGACACCGAGCCCGTGCTTGCGAATGGGGCCAGACCTGCCCATTATCCGGCCCCAAGAAACAGCCAGGCGATGGAAGCCCAGAAGATCAACAGAAGGGCGAAAATCACGCGCCATACGCGGGCGCGGCAACGCTGGCGTGCGGGATCGCCGCCAAGGACCGGCAGGGTATCCCATTCCAGAGACGACTCGGAACTTCCTTGTTCGTGAAAGCAGGGCTTCATTGGAGGCCTCCCGCTTCACGCAATTTTGCGCCCAGCGCGGCGGCCAACTGTTCATAATCGCTGGCGGTCCAGCGCGTGTCTTTGGCGTTCTCGATGCCGCAAAGCTTCCAGGCAGCATCGTGCAGAGCCCAGTCCATCCGGGCGACACCCAGATCCTTGAGCCGTTTCAGAATCGCGTGGCACAGGCTGCCCTTCAGCGCGATCGGACCGTATGCCTTGCCCGTCTTCGGATCGTGCATGCACCAGCCTTTACGCTGGCCCATGTCCTTGAGCGCCTCGATCAGCCGGTTTGCATGGGACTGCCGCGCCCATACCAGCTTTTCACATTTCAGCTGGCGCTTGGCGAAAGCCTCCAGCGCGTGTTCAGACGGGTTGTGAACCACGGCCAGCTGATGGAGCGATATCCACATGGCCCGCGCTTTGCGCGCCATGGGATGCTGTGCAGCCTGTTTCGAGCCACGCTTCGGCATGGGCCGGAAGCCCTTTGCCTTGAGCGCCCTGATCATCGCGTCGAGCTGTGCTTCGTCGCATTTGCGCAAGCTGATCTGCCCGGTCGTATTGAGCAGCAGCTGGCGATAGTCGTCCTCGTCCATAGCGAGCTGCTTTTGTGCGACATGAATCATGCCATAAGCCGACCGGCGATGCTGCGCAGAACGGTCGAACTGCGCCGGACGAGCGGGAGAATAGGCGTTCATGACAGCCTCCACGCTATGAGAAGAAGGTCCATGGTAATGACCAGGCCGATCGCGATATCGGACAGAGCGTCAAACGCTGCGTCTGCCTCTGACTTGAAGCGAAGGCGTGCATCCTCCGAGATGAGCGAACGCCATTTCTGAATTGGCCCGCTCATGCCGTCACCGCGCGCGAGGACAGCTGCGCCCATGCGTCCTGCAGATGCCCAAGGGCGACAGCCTTGTTTTCATAGACAGCGATCATCGACGCCAGTTCCAGCGCCATCGTTGCGCCGCGCAGACCGCCCGGAACCATGGCTATCTTGCGAATGAAGCGCTGCTCTGCCTTGCCTGAAATATGCCAGGCCTCGGCCAGTGCATCGGCATCAGCAGCAAGCGGGACATGGCGCGTAATATTGAGCGATATCCGGCTGAACAGCTGCGCATATGCCGCAGCCCTCTGCCCGCCTTCCAGCCGTTGACGGATGCTCTCATTCCCGAATAGCGCAATTCCGAGGCCGGTCTTGTCATGCCAGCTGCGTATTTCCTCGACAGATTTCTCTGACAGATGCTGCGCTTCATCAATGATCAGCAGCGCGTTTGGGATATTTTTCACCCGACCGCATATTCGGCGGGACAGTTTCTGCGGCGTGCCGGATGCGTTGGCCTCACCCATCGCTGCAAGCACCTCGATCTGCATGTTGTTCACCCCGGCACTGCTAGGGGCCATCGTCGTCAGAAAGACGTTTGAATAGCAGGCGGCGAAGTGTTCCGCCGCAGTGGTTTTGCCCATGCCCGCACCCAGCGCCGCGTATACAATGCGGCCGCGCTGCGCCCAGGTCAGCAGCTTCATCAGTTCGTCCCCGGTTGACGTCTGAAAATAGGGCGGAATGACCGGCGCTTCTCCTTCGATCTGCTTTTGCACGGTCAGGGTCTGGCGGTAGCGATAGATCATCTCAGCATATTTCCGCGCATCGCCAGTGTAGCCCTTTTCGGCTCCGAGCTGGCTGATCGTGCCTTGCGCAATGTCTGTGCGATCCGCCAGTTCGGTCCAGGTCGCCCCGGCAGCTTTTTGATCGCGCAACCAGCGGAATTGCTCTTCGATGTCGATATCTGTTGCAGTCGGGTCGTTCATGGTAGGTGTCCTTTGCTCTTCAGTGGGCAGCGCGCGGGGATCGGTTTGGTGACAGGCCCCCGTGCGCCTTTTCATTCCGCAGGCTTCACAATGCTCAGCGCGGCGAAAACTCTTGATTGGTGGGGTTTCGATTGCGGCGGCTTCGGCTCGGGCACGGCCTTGAGCGCCGCTGCCGTCTGCCCGCGATGATGGACCGGACGCAGAACCGAGGGCTCTGGAACGTCAGGAGCAATTGCATCGGCCTGCAAGCGGGCAACTTCATCGGCGGCGAGCAGCTGCTCGGCATCGGCGGCGGCGCGGATGCGCTTGCGAGCGTCGGAAAGCCGTTTGGCTGCTTCCTTCGCCCCGGCCGCATCGAGAAACCCGGTGTCGGCAATGATCGGGGCGCTGGTCAGATAGCGGCCATCCTGACCATATAAGTGGACATCGTTCATCAGATTGTCGGGATCGAACCGCACGGTGACCCGTTGACCATGCAACCCGCCGCATTCGGGCGACCAGTAGCGATTGCCGAAGAGCCTGACCTCGCCAGTCTGGTTGTTGACCCTGACCTGATCAGCCGCCAGCAGCGCCATGCGCAGCTGCTCTGGCGATGCTTTGCCGATGGGCGCGCTGGCGTAGCTTTCGGAGAAAACATCGTCGAAACTGCGGCCGCGATAGTTCCGACCGCGACGTCCCAGCTTGGCATTATGCGCGGCCATTCCGCGCTCTACATGGGCAACGAAAGTGTCCCATTCGATCGCATGGCTGCCGTAATTCTCCGGCTTCGCCATCGGGTTGTTGCCCGTGTACGCGCCCTCCATCGCAGGATGCTTCGCGATGGTGTCGCAAAGGTCGCGAAAGGCGCGCTCTATCGGCTTTGACTGACCGCGATAGGGCAGCGCCCAATGGATGTTGATTCCCAGCGCGGTGAGGATGCCGGTCGGCTCCTCCTCCTTGATCTTGAACCGGAACCGGCTCTTCGCGCCGCCCGTTATCCATTTGCTGGCGAAGGCGCGGCCATTGTCCAGCACGCAGGCCTTCGGAATGCCAAAGTTCTGGAACAAGTCGGCAAAGGCGAGACGAGTCAAAACCGCGCTCTCTGTCTCGGCCATTCGCCATGCCAGAAACTTGGAGCTGTAGATGTCCTGAATTGCGACCATCACTGGCCGGATCACATTGCCTTCAGGCGTGCGGACGAAAACGTCGAACTTGTGGCCGTCGATGTTGACGCATTCCATTGCGTGTAGTTCGTCTACGCTCCGCCGCTGGCTTGGAAGGGATCGGCGCACGGCCTCTTCGCCTTCACGCCGCAGCTTGATTACCTCGGGCGGGATTTCACGTTTAATGCGCCTTCTGAAGCATGCCTCAGAGGGCAATGAGAGGCCTCTTTCGGCAGCGACTGCGGCAACGCGGTCATAGCAGCTGGCCAATGTTGGAGCGGAAGGGCGCAGGAAATCACTCTTGAAGAGGTTCCAGAGCAGCGGATCGATTTCGGCTTCGCGCCCGCCGCCCTGGTGACGTGGAGCAAGCGCGGGAAGCCGGTCCGACCGGCCTATGCCATCCACCAATTTCAGCCAGTTCCAGACCGTCGATCCCGATTTACCGTAGCGACGCGCCGATTCTGCGACTGCAGCAGAGCGCGTCAGGCCCGAGTCCTCAAGCAGGTCAATTTCTGCAATGATGGCAGCGCGTCGTTGCGCCGCGTCCTTCACTTTTGCGCTTTGGCCTTCGTACCAGCGCCATGCTGTGGCTTCGGGCGACTCTGTCATGGTTGGCTCTGGCGGTGTCTCGCACAGGCCGCGCTTGACCAGTTCGATCCGGGCAGCGCCGGGCAAGAGCGAGATATGAAATTCGGTGCCGCCGCCGCGTCCGATACGCGGGCGGGAAAGAGCCTCGCCAACAGCATCGGAGCGCAACGACCAGCGCTCGTCGCGCGCGCGCCGGTTGATTGATCGCTTGTCGGCAGGCAGGCCGGGCAGTGCCAGTTCGGCAAGCTCGGCGGCTGTGAACCAATCACGCGATTCCGTGGGCGCCTGTTCGTCCTGCTCGATTGCACGACTAGCCATCAGCGTGTTTCCCCCGGATGAGCGGAGCAAGGCCCCTTATCTTCTTGCGCTCGGTCTGAAGTCGCTCGATCTGGCGCTGGATATGGCCAAGCCGTGCGGTATGGACCTCCTCGCCAACCAGCACAGCTGCGCCGACCGGACGGACAGCCTGATCGAGCAAGTCTTGGCGGCTGCAGACAGCGACAAGTGCTAGGAAGCGCGACATTGGCACTCTGTGCCCTTCACGCGCCGCGCTGGAATAGGCGTCGAGCATTTCCTTGCTAACGTTCTCGCCCAGCAGCTCGCTCACCTCGGCAGCTAGGACGAGGCGGCTGCGCTCTTCGTCATGCAGGATCGTCGAGACCAAGCCGGAAATCTGGCGTTCCAGCCCTGCAAGCGCGGCAGGCAGCGTTGCTGGAGCAGGTGGCTCAAAAGCAAAGCCGAGTTGGTCAGATTTGGCGTTGCGCTTACCCATCGGCAATTCGCCCCCGCGCGGGTTCCCGCCCGACGCTCATGCCTTCATCCCCATGTCCATCGCCAGTTCGACGACTTTTCCCGGCAGCATGTGGCTGACGTGGCCTAAGACGCGATATTTGAGAATCTCGGCATCGGGATCGATGATGCTGACAAGAATTCCCATGCTTTTCAGATGGGCCTTGGAGGCCTCAAATTGCGAAAGTTCGTCCGGTGTACCGAGCTCATCCGGCAATGGCGCATCGGGCCAGACCGGCGAAGGAAACGTCTCTGGCGCTGGTTCGTGGAGTGGATCATCCACGGTTTCGTCAGGCCGATCATCATTGGCTTTCGCAAGGGACGGATCTTCTGAATGGCGGGGCTGATCGATTAGCAGGGCGGGCTCAACCGGCAGGCTGCCGCCTTTGTCATCCAGTATGTCGGAGACCGTCTTTTCATTGAGGAAGAAAGGCGCAGGGTTGACGTTGCTCGCGCTGGCTTGGTCAAGCACCTGCCGCGCCTGTTCAGCGGCGAGCAGCGCCTCGTCTATTGCGGCAGCGATTGCGGAAAGCAGCGTCTTGCCGCGCGCGCCGATCACGCTTTCCACCTGAAGTAGATCATGGGATATGCTGCGGTTGAGCAATGGAACCTGCTCATCGCGCAGCACCGTGCCATCGGCCTGATTCTGCTCAATCTCGTCATCAGTGAGTGCCGCGATGATCTGGTTGATCCCGGCGAGTGCCTTGTGCGTCATCCAGTCAGTCCCTCTGCATCCAGCTGGCATCCCAATCGCGAAAGTCGCTGTGCGGTGGTTCATCCGGGCTGGGCTTGGGGTTGTCCGTATGTGCGGGATCGGGCGCGTGAGTTCCGCAAGCAGCCCGGCGCGCCTTGGCTCGGCGGCGCAGCTCAATCTCGGCCTCTTTTGGCGTGCAGCCCGTCGCCAAGGACAGATTCATGGCTTCACGATGCGCGCGGTAATAATCGGCGAGGCTGTCGTATCCGTGGGGCATCAGGTCAGCTCCTCGGTGAGTGATTGGTTTTTCCGGGCGTCCATCTGCGATTGCCACACGCGCCTGCCGGTCTCAGGGTCATTGCGCAGCGCCTCGCCCTGGCGTGAAGGGCGCGTGTTGCGCGCTTCCCTAAACCATCGCTGAATTGTGCTATTTCCGGCTTGGTAGTGTGCGCCCAGCTCGCTGAAGGTCAGACGGTTTGAAAAGTAGATGAAATCGTCGGGCAGCTCTCTCACCGGACGCCCGCTGATCGCTTCTTTCCAACCGCGCTTCTTCATGGCCGTCATCTGGCTGGGATGAAGCCCAAGAATCGCTGCCACGACCTGAAGATCGTGCGAACGCGAAAGCAATTCTGCCCGGCTGACCAGCGACTGCGGAAGTGCGCGCATCAGGCGAGCCCCTCCACCGGCAACAGCTCTTCGGGGCTCTTCAGCGGGGGCAGCCAGATTATGCAGCTTTCGTTGCGCTTTGTCGGTTGCTGGACGTTCCAGACGTACCAGGCATAATCGACCACACCGCCGTTAAAGGCCTTCCTTCCCATGGATTCGATCATGTCGCCGGGCGGCATGGATGGGCGTTGGGTCAGGATAAGAACCGCCTGTGGCGGGTGATCTTCGGCGAAGAGCCTGAAGCGGCCCTGACTGCCCTCCCATTTGATAGGTAACAGCATGCAAACCCGGCGCGTTGCGAGTCGCAATGCATGGCGGACGAACGCTTCTGCGATATCGGCAACGTAGCTGAAAGGTGGGTTGCAGACGATCGAACAAGCTGCGGGAGCCTTCTTTACTTCCAGAAAGTCAGCGGAAGCGAAAACTGGCAGCTTCATCGATTGATATTGATCTGGATCGATGCGGTGGACGATGTCGGATGTGAACACCTTGAATCCGTTTTCCACGAATGTGACCATTGTCCGCCCGCTTCCGGCGCAGGGGTCCCAGATCGCCTCTCCGGCTTCCTTTTCCTGCCGGAATTGACCGAGCGCTTCGAAGAGCTGCCAGGCGACCCAACTTTCATCGACACACCAATCATATGGATGACTATTGCGCTTTCGACCTGTCGAAATTTCGCTACCCATCGCCCAGCTCCTCGTTGAGCCGATCGCGTAGCTGGCGCCTGACATCGTCGCTCTTCAGAGCTAGGACGATCCCGTCAAGATTGTGCTTCTGGGCGGTCGCCGAGAGGCGCGCGAGGTTGCCAACAACGGCGTTCACTATCTTCTGTGTTGGTGTCGGAGCCGGGCCACCGGGCCGATCTATTCCAATCTTCGCGCGGGCGAGTTCCGCGCCCATTTCTGGATCGCCAAGCAACAACTCGATCACGGCGCGGCGCTGCACTTCATCCTTGACCGCTGCGATGGCCTTTAGCTGTGAGGCATTCTCGCCAACCACCGGATGGTTGGAAAGCGGCTCGGACAGCTCAGAAAACGGCTCGATAATCAGGCGATAGAGCTCTAGGTCGCGGTGTATCGTGCGTCGCGACATACCTAGCGCCTCGCCGACCGATTCTTCCCAGCCATATACTTGTGCCATCGTGGCATAAGTATCGTCGCCTTCGTCCCGAAGGGCTTGCTCGGCCCGCAATTCGCCGGAGCGCACCTTGTCCCAACGCTTCCTAATTCCGAGCTGCTGAGAACTCAGGTTCCCATGCTCGCGCGCGATCCGTTCCTGTGCGGCATGGACGAGAGCAGCGGTGAATTTCGCGCGCTCTATTGGTAAGAGTGGGCGGCGGTGAAGGTTCTCTGAGGCTTCGAGATCGACCAGGGATTCAGGCTTGCCTGAGACAACAATCGCGAAGACGTTTATTTCTTCCAGCCGCGCGCCAATCAGGCGGTGCATGCCGGTGACGAGCTTCCATGGCTTTTCCGCATTTCCCGGATTTGCGCATATCTTGATCGGATCACGCTGGCCATCAACCGCGAGCAGCCGACCCATTGCTACTGCCTTATCCTGATGCAGAAAGCCGATTCGCTCACCTTCGTCGATGTCGAAAGGAGACAGCTCGCGCAACTCGGCGCTGGAAAGCATTGGCGCGCCGTTCATTTGGCACCTGCACTTAGACGGTGTGCGCCGTCTTCGTGTTCGCTAGGCTTCTCGCGATTAGCGATTCTTGAAGGGGCCGCAGATGACTCGATGGGATAAATATCGGAGCGAAGCCTATGGCGAGAAACACCGTACAACTGCTCTGCCCTCAGGACGTACTCGGCGGGCATTTGCTTTGAATGATGCAGCCAACGCCAAACTTTTGCCTGGTAGGTATGAAGATCGCGGGCGAGCTGGGATTGTCCTCCGACTATACAGATGTGTATAGTTAGTTCAACAAATATGTGGAATGCGGCGCTATTCATTTTTGTGTAGGGCCGTTCAATGGCTGAAATCGTAGGCGGACGCCTTGATCTGCTCCGCAAAAAAGCGGGCCTGAGTAGGAACGAACTTGCTCGCAGGACCGGTGTGTCACAACCAACGATCTCCCGGCTGATCTCCGGCGAGACGAAAAGCACGTCGGCGCTCATGGAGCTGGCCCGCGAACTAGAGACGACACCAGCTTATCTCACAGGAGAGACCGAAAATTCGTCATCTGGTGTTCTTTCAGAACGGCGCCATGCATTTCGCGGAGCTGAGCCAGAGCACGGGCCTGACATCGTCAATGTTGCCGAGATCGATCTCCGGTTTGGCCTGGGCGGTGCGCTGATGGATCAGGAGATCGCTGAAAGCCATGCGGAGATGCGTCCGTTCCCCCGCGATTGGCTCCGCCACATCACGACTAGTGCGCCCGACCAACTCTATTGGGCCAGAGGCCAGGGCGACTCGATGGAGCCGAAGATCAGCGAGGGAGACACAATCCTGATTGACCGCTCACAGACCACTCCCGGCTTCGGCGATCTCTATTGGGCGGTTGCTTATGGCCAGACCGGGATGATAAAACGCTTGAGGCCGATGCCGGATGGCAGCGTAAAAATCCTGTCAGACAATCCAAATGTCCCGCTTGAAATCGCCTACGATGGCGAGCTGCATATTTTTGGTCGCGTCGTCGCGGTTGTGAAGCGGATATAGAAGCGGCCTCAATTCAATTCGCGAGGAAGATATGAACTGGAAGACCGTGGTGCCGATAGCTTTAGTCGCGCTCATATTTGGTGGAGGCGTGACGATCTATTGGCCAGTTCAGCGAGAAATGAACGCTTATGACATGGCCGAGCAGAACTTCGACGAACGCGCGAAGTGCTTGCATGCCGAACGGGCCGCCATTGGTTGGGCCGGTCTCGGCATGACGGATCGACATCAGGAGTGGAAAGAGAGAGCCTCGTCCGACTGCGCGATGGCACGCCTTAACGAGTACGTCAGAGGCAGGTGAACCAATACTATCCGCATCTAAATCTTGTCCCACTTCTGACCTCGGTCAACCATATGGTGCTTGCGAATATGTGCCCATGAGAAGACCCAATTCAGCCATTATCGCGATCTGGAGCGCAATTTTCGGAACTGGGCACGCTAAGTGCCCCACTTTGTCCCACTTCCACACCGTAAATGTGACCTAAGAAGTCCCTCATACCCCTCTTAGATGCCGGTTTTCTGCGCCTAAGAAGGCCGCCGATGCAAGTGGGCCGACTCCAACCGCTCTTGTAACGACACTGTCTAAATCCACGGGCAATCTAGACAGCCAATCGTCGGCCCTCCATCAAAAACCCAACCACAAATCCGGCTGTTTTTCGCCGTTCTGCTCGACTAATCCCGGATAATTCCGCTTTTCCCCGTGACTCCAGAACCTCTTGTCAGTCTACAGTGATCTGGAGTTCGCCATCGCCCTCGTCGATCCGGACGGTGGCACCGTCCGGTATTTCACCCGCCAACAATTTTTCAGCCAGCGGGTCTTGCACGTAACGCTGGACCGCACGCTTGAGCGGACGCGCACCATAGACCGGGTCATAGCCCACCCGCCCCAGCCAGTGCTTGGCGGCATCGGTCAGGTCGAGCACAATCTTTCGGTCTCTGAGCAGCTTCTGGACCCGAGCCACCTGAATCTGGACAATCGGGCTCATGTGTTCCTGCCCCAGACGGTGGAACAGAATCATCTCATCCAGCCGGTTGAGAAATTCTGGCCGGAAGTGTGCCCGCACAACCTCCATGACTTGCGGTTCGACCGATTCGACATCCTGCCCCTCCTCCATATTGGCGAGGAACTGGCTGCCGAGATTTGATGTCAGAATGATCAGCGTATTGGAAAAGTCCACCACGCGGCCATGCCCGTCCGTCAAGCGGCCATCGTCAAGGACTTGCAATAGCACATTGAACACGTCGGGATGGGCCTTCTCAACCTCATCGAACAGCACGACCTGATAGGGTCGGCGGCGCACCGCTTCTGTCAGAACCCCGCCTTCTTCATAGCCGACATAGCCCGGTGGTGCGCCGATCAGGCGCGCAACCGCGTGCTTCTCCATGAACTCCGACATGTCGATGCGGACCATCGCGCTGTCATCGTCGAACAGGAACTCTGCCAAAGCTTTGGTCAGCTCGGTCTTGCCAACACCTGTGGGGCCAAGGAACAGAAACGAACCTGAGGGCCTATTTGGATCGGATAGACCTGCACGCGAACGTCTAATAGCGTCGGCCACGGCACCTATTGCTTCTTCTTGACCTATTACTCGCTGGTGCAATTGCTGTTCCATTGCCAGTAATTTTTCGCGCTCGCCTTGCAGCATTTTTGCCACGGGGATACCCGTCCAGTGAGCTACTACTTCAGCAATTTCCTCTTCGGTCACATTGCTGCGCAGCAATTGATTGGGCGTGCCATTTCGTTCATTGCTCTGGGCTTTTTTCAGCTGAGCTTCTAGCTCAGGCACCACGGCGTATTGCAGCTCAGACATTTTGGCTAAATCACCAGCGCGTTGGGCAACCTCCATTTCAAGCTTGGCGGCTTCAAGTTCTTCTTTTACATGCTGAGCACCATGTACGGCTGATTTTTCAGCGAGCCAAATTTCGTTTAGCTCTTCGAATTCTCTCTCTAAATCACTTAACTCGGTCTCCAACATGGTCAAGCGCTTTTTAGAGGCGTCATCACTTTCCTTGCGCAGGGCTTCACGCTCAATCTTTCGCTTAATAATGCGTCGTTCGAGTTTATCCATGGCTTCGGGCTTGGAGTCTATCTCCATGCGAATCCGGCTACCCGCTTCATCAATAAGGTCGATGGCCTTATCTGGCAGGTTTCGGTCGGTGATATAACGATGCGATAATGTCGCGGCTGAAATTATCGCCGGATCGGTAATATCAACCCCGTGATGAACTTCATATTTTTCTTTTAGACCACGTAGAATCGCGATAGTGTCATCCACACTCGGCTCATCCACCACTATCTTTTGGAACCTGCGTTCAAGCGCGGCATCCTTTTCGATAAATTTTCGATACTCATC
>JAHRVR010000097.1 GCA_019090585.1 Sphingomonadaceae bacterium | reverse complement strand
TACAGGTCCACCATTATTCTTGTCGCTGTAGTAATCGTAGCCAATGCTCACGTTCAGAGTCTCGGTGACGTCCGCATTCAGAGTCAGCCGACCATAGAAGCTATCCTCATCGGCAAGATCAGTATTGCCAGGATTTTCAGGTGCGGAATTAAACCCGTTTTGCACGTACCCGCCCCGCTTCGCAGCCACGAAAACACCGCGAACAGCGACGTTATCGGACAGGGGAACGTTTACTGCTGCCGCCGCTTCGCGACGGGAATAGTTGCCGAGTGTCAGCTTCGTGTCGAGGCTGAAAGTGTCTGTCGGCTTGTTCGGGATCACGTTGATCGCACCGCCAGTCGTGTTCCGACCGTACAGAGTTCCTTGTGGCCCCTTCAGAACCTCAACGCGCTCGACGTCGTAAAGCCTCTGGAACGCGCCGTTGCCGCGCGCAACGTAAACGCCATCGACGTAAAGACCGACCGACTGATCGAGGGTGATCGAAGACGGATCGTCCTGAACCTGACCGCGCAAGGTTATGCCGGCAACCGCCGTACTCGTACGGGCAGGCACGATCAGCAGGTTTGGCGCGATGCGGTCAATCCCGTCGATCGTGTCAATGTCGCGGTTTTTCAGGGTCTCTTGCGTTACAGCGGTGATTGAAATGGGAACCGACTGCAGGCTTTCCTCGCGCTTCTGCGCGGAGACGATAATATCACCAAATCCGCTGAAAGCGCTCTCACTTTCCGCATCCTGCGCCAAGGCAGAAGTCGAAATACCGCAAGTCAGCACAAGCGCCAGCGCAGTCGCGCCTGACGTCAGCCCTTGCCTCGTCGATCGTTTACTTTTCCCAGGCCCATACTCAAAATTAGAAACCAATATCTTTTGCACAATTAACCTCCCTAACGGCAAAATAAGTAACAGAAAATTTCTGCCCTCAATACTATAATGCTATAATATTCCTCTGCTAACTATGACATAATATCATGTTCTTTTATCAGCAGTATTCTTTACACCCCGCGTGATGACTTGTCGCCCTCACTGCCTCGGTTACTCCGCAGCAGCAAGCATTTCCGATTCCGATCCATTTTGGTAACGCGTCCGCCGCAGCAGCTCGCCCGGACGCTTATCCGTCACCTCGCCCTCGATCACGGTGGTCTGTCCGTTCACGATAACACGGGCGATGCCGGTCGGGAAGTGCACCTGACGCGAATGCCCGCCGGGCAGATCGTCAGCCCAGGTAACCTTGCCCAGAGACAGGTTCTCATAATCGATGAGAACGAGATCGGCCGCTTTGCCCACCTGAATGCATCCGCGATCCTTAAAGCCCAGCAACTGCGCCGGGACGAAGCTGCAGCGTCGCACTGCGTCCTCCAGACTGATC
Organism: Sphingomonadaceae bacterium; assembly: GCA_019090585.1. Lineage (GTDB taxonomy): Bacteria > Pseudomonadota > Alphaproteobacteria > Sphingomonadales > Sphingomonadaceae > Novosphingobium. The sequence continues at coordinate 5,315 of JAHRVR010000097.1, read as the reverse complement.
ACGTTGCGCTCCCGGACCCAGTCAGACAGCAGCTTGATCGGCCAGCCGTACTGGCAGAGATATTCCAGGTGAGCGCCTCCGTCGGAAACGCCGGGTATTGAAAGAGGATGCCGGATGATCTCGGCGATGGCCGCCTCGTCCGCGTTCTGAACCGCATAGCGGAAGAAACCGGTCTTCAGATCCTCGCTCACTGCCAGATCGAGCATCGTGTCGATGGGATCGTTGTTGCCGGCCACTTCGGTCAGGCGCTTGCCTTCTAGCCCCTTGTTCTCGGGCAGATGCACGGCCTTGATTTCGACATCGTCCCACTTGGGCGAAAACAGCCCCTGCAGATCCACCATATCCTTCTTCATCTTCGCCCGATATTCCGGATCCGCCAGCATGGCCTTGCGCTCGGGCAGCGGGCTCGCGAGAGCCTTGGACCAGTGGGGATAATCGTCGAAGAGATTTCCAGCCGTCGCGAAACAGAAATCCGCGTCGATCGGGAAGACCGAATTGATGGCGAAGATGCGAGCGCCATCAAGATTTTCCTCGGCCATCATTTCCAGCTCGTTCTTCCAGTAGCCAGGATGACTGTAGATATCGATTAGCGCGTTCCAGTTGATCGGACAGCCACCTGCCGCACGGGAAAGCTGCCCCATCAGCTCAAAGTCTTCCTTCTTCACGCCTGAAAGCAAACCCTTGGGGGTGAACTCGATGCTGGTCCCCGGATAGTCGGCAAGCACAGCACAAATGGCGATCAGCTCGTCCCGGCTGGCGAACCTGCTTGGCACGGGGATGCCGTCGGCATCCGCATGCCCGTTGTTCCAGGACGAGGAGAAACCAAGGCCGCCGGCGTCAAGCGCCGCGCGCACTTCCGAGGTGATCGCCTCAAGCTCCTCAGGCGTTGCTTCGCGCTTACGCGCATCTTCGCCCATCACGTAGTAACGGATTGTCGAGTGCGGAACCATCGCGCCGACATTCACACCAAGGTCAAGTTCCTCAAGGGCACTAAGATATTCCCCGAAGGTTTCCCAGTTGAACGGGATCGCTGCAGCCAGAGTCTCCTGAGGGATGCCCTCGACTCGCGACAACATCTTCGAAACCCATTCCCGATCGCCCTCGTGCGCAGGAGTTAAGGCGAAGCCGCAGTTGCCGATGGCAATGCTGGTGACACCGCTAAAACACGCAGGCGTCGCCATTCCATCCCAGAACAGCTGACCATCCATATGCATGTGCATATCAATGAAACCAGGCGTGACGTGCAGACCCTTGGCGTCGATTTCCTCGCGCCCCTTCTCCGAAATCGCTCCGATATGGGCGATTTGACCGTCGCGAATGCCAATGTCGGAAATATAACTCGGAGTCATCAGGCCATCCACGATTGTGGCGCCACGAATTACAGTGTCGAAATTGCTCATCTCATCTCTCGTCCTGGTTAAGCCGGCCTCTGCGGCTCAGTTGAAGTAAGGTGTGGCTACGTCGCCACTACGTCAGGCGGCCTTCTCAATCTGAGACTCGTGGCCGTTGGGGAAAAAACGCTGATACATGCCGCCGTGCCAGTTCCAGACCGCCAACACCGTGTCGGCGGCCGCGTTCCACATATCCATCATGTTCTCGGGCGTGACGATCAGCCGGGCAAAATCATCGGCATCGCCAGCGTGCTCTGCGTCGGCCTCGATATGGATGTCGGGGAAACGGGTGTCGGAAAAGCCGTACTTCTCGCGCAGAGCCTTGCTCTGGCGCACGAACTGGATGGGCGACTGGCTTTCCAGCGACCACATCAGCGACATTACACCTTCACCCCAGCCACTCTGGGCGTAACGCTCAACAACCGCAATTACGGCGCTTGTCTCCGAGAAGATCTCCGCCCGGTAAACGTCGTCGCGGCTCACGCCGCAGCCACTGGTGATCATGTCGACGTTGAGCTCGGGATGCACGTCGGGAACGTAAAATTCCTCATAAATGTTGTTGATGATCTTCTTCTTGACCGGATACAGCTCGGCATCGATTGGTATGCCCGCCATGATCGTCGGAAAGATCTGCTCCGATCCCACCGCTCCGAAATACCACCACTGGATCAGGAATTCCTTGAGGTTCTCACGGCTCAACGCACCCTCGCACATCGCGTCGATGATCGGGTGGTGACCGTAAGGGTACTTCGACCGAACCTGCTGCAGGTTGGCCACGAAATCCTCGGCGTCCCAGCCACTGAAATATTCTGGATCACGAATAAGCATCTGTTGCACTTCCCATAATCTGAGATTCGGTTGACCTGCCTACAATGCTAGAGATAATAGTTGAGGTGTCAACTAAATAATCGTGCCGCCCTCACCGCTGCCGTAGGGCCATGCTGCCCCGGCATTATGTCGAACACGGGGTCATTCCAGATGGAGAAACCCTGTCAGCTTGAACGGTGCATCACCGTAGCGCACTGGGCAATCCTCAATCGGCCCACAAACGGCGCGGGACCTCGCCTTTTTGTGGCCTTGAGCGCGAAAACCGGGAAGAAAAAGACTGGGTGGTGGACAGGGCTGGATTCGAACCAGCGTACGCTTGCGCGGGCAGATTTACAGTCTGCTGCCTTTAACCACTCGGCCACCTGTCCACACCGTCTTGCCAGTTGCGGGAAGCCCCGCCGCGTCGGTGCCACCAGGACACCTTCCAGCCGAGTGGAGGCGCTATTGGCGAAGCAAGGCTTTCCTGTCAATGGGGGGCGAGCGCTGGCATTGCATGCCGTAGAGGAAGACAGATGGGAAAAAGAGTCGACGGAAAGCCAGCACGAGCGCTGCGAGGGCGCGCGGGCCGGATGCAGGGCGGGCGTGGCAGCGGGCGCTCAAGCCCCGGCGCCGTCAGGTTGTGGGGTCGTCACGCCGTCGAAGCGGCATTGATGAACCCCGAGAGACAGCACCGAAAACTGTGGGCAACGCGCGACGGTGTCGAATCGCTAAGCGGGGATCTTCCTCCAGATTTTCCGGTTGAATGGGCAGAAGTGCTGGACCTGGCGCGATTGGTGTCCAAAGACGCGCCGCATCAGGGCCTCGTCCTTGAAACCAGTCCCCTTCCGGACCTATACTTGTCGGACGTACTCAAGGGAGACCCGGCGCGGCCGCTGATCGTGCTCGATCAGGTAACCGATCCACGCAATGTCGGGGCGATCATGCGCTCGGCAGCAGCCTTCAACGCCTGCGCGGTGCTCACTCAGGACCGGCATGCCCCGCCAGAATCTGGAACATTGGCCAAATCGGCATCCGGCGCGCTTGAAACGGTCCCCTGGGTGCGTGTCGTCAACCTTGCCCGTGCGCTAGATGAAGTGGCGGACGCGGGCTATTGGCGCATAGGCATGACCGGTGAAGCCGATGAAGCACTGGCACAGGCGCTTCCCGCCGGCCCCGTCGCGCTGATCCTGGGAGCGGAAGGCGACGGGATGCGCCAGAACGTTCAACACCATTGCGATTCACTGGCCCGCCTTCCCATCAGCGACGCAATGGAGAGCCTCAATGTTAGCAATGCTGCAGCAATTGCTCTTTATGCTGTAGCAACAAGGACCAGTGCCCAATAAAGGGCAGAAGAGAATAAGCGGCAGACAGAGAGAGAACCAATGAACGACCTCGCACCAGCCCCAATCCGTCCCGTCACACGCAGAGCCGCTTACGCGGGCTTTGTTGCTCTATGTGGCCTGTTGCTGTCGGCCTGCCTGCTTGCCCCCGGCGAGTTCGCCTCCACGCTCGATATTCGCAAGGATGGACGGTTCACGTTCACATATTCCGGTGAGTTACATTTTGTTTCTCCCAGTGAATTTTCGGGCGGTAAGAACAAGAGCGGTAACGACGAGGTTTTCAAACCGCAGCCCTGCAGCACTTCGAGTGGGGCTGAACGCGAATGCAGCACAGCAGAACTCGACCGCCAGATGCGCAACTGGGAAGAACGCCAGAAGAACAAGTCGACACGCAAGCGCGGCGAGGCTGAGCAAATGACGGCAGTGATGGGCGGCAAGGATATGTCGGACCCGCAGACAGCGCAGGAATTTGCCCGCTCGCTTGAGCGACAGCATGGCTGGCGCCAGGTTACCCACAAGGGCAAGGGGCTGTTCGAGGTCGATTACGCGATTACCGGCACTCTCACCCATGACTTCACCTTCCCGCAGATGGAAGGCTTCCCGATGGCCAATCCTTTCGTCCAGATATCATTGCGCAAGGATGGCTCTGCCCGCATCAATGCCCCTGGCTTTTCTTCGGGCGCCTCGGCTGGTCCGCTCAAGGGACTGGCTTCGATGGCTGCGATGGACAAGTCAAAAAGCGGCAAGGACAAGATGCCCCAATTGCCGGAAATGGACGGAACATTCGTGATCGATACCGATGGCCGAATTCTTGCCAACAACACCGCGGAAGGCCCGGCGGAACAAGCGGGCAGCTCCAGACTATCCTGGACGGTAAACAAGAGAACGGAAACACCGCCGACAGCGCTTATCGGGCTGACACGCTAGCCGAACGTGAAAATGCCGCACCTGCGTTTAAGCGGGCGCGGCATTTCAACCTAGTTTCCGGCCCGAAATGCGGGCCTATTAGATAAGTCTTAGTTGACCGCGTCCTTGAGGCCTTTGCCGGCCTTGAACTTGGGCTGGTTCGATGCCTTGATCTGCATTGGTTCGCCCGTGCGCGGATTACGGCCCATTGAGGCCTTACGATTCGCCACCGAGAAAGTGCCGAACCCAACCAGTCGAACTTCGTCCCCCTTCGCCAGCGCGCCGGTTACGGCATCGAAGACGCCTTCGACAGCTTTGGTTGCATCGCTGCGCGTCAATCCACTCGCATCTGCGACGGCGCTGATGAGATCGTTCTTGTTCATTACGGGAACCCCCCTGACTTTTTATGGAAACGAAAAATGAAACGCCACTTGATTGGTCGGGGACTTGAGCGTCTTTTCCCCGCACTGTCAAAGCCAAATCCGGCACATAAGTCCGTTTTAGCCCTGATTTTGCTCCAAAACAGCACAACCGGCCAGTTTCAGCCCATTATCGACTCTCGCAGCTTGAACGAAGCCACCACCCCGCAAGCCCGAGTCGCTGCGTTGCAGCGTGACCTAATGCGCCGTTGTGGACTGGCCTTGGCCGCCCAGGGCGGGGGCCGCCGAGTGGCTGGCCAACTCATCAGCTTCAGTCCATTCAATCGGCTCAAGCGTTTCAGTAAGAGCTTTCGCCAGCACTTCATCGACATGGCCAACACAGATAATCTCCATCCCCTCCTTCACGTTGGCGGGAATTTCGGCCAGGTCCTTTTCATTCTCTTCTGGAATAAGCACCGTTTTGATGCCGCCCCTGAGGGCCGCGAGAAGCT